>NZ_MUMF01000534.1 GCF_002155905.1 Streptomyces tricolor
CGGCCTCAGCCTGGCCACCGCACGCTCTCGCTTCGAGCACAGCGCCCTCGTCGTCGGCACCGACCGCGATGAACTCCTCGCCGCCCTGGCGGATCCGGAACTGCTGCCCGCGCGCAACGGCCTGACCGCGTTCGTGTTCGCGGGGCAGGGTGCGCAGCGGGTGGGGATGGGTGTGGAACTGGCTGCCGCCTTCCCGGTGTTCGCTGAAGCCTTCGGTGAGGTGTGTGCCGCGTTCGACGGTCTGCTGGACCGTCCGTTGCGGGAGGTGATCAATACTCCTGAGCTGGATCGGACGGTGTACGCGCAGCCTGCGTTGTTCGCTTTCGAGGTGGCGCTGTTCCGGCTGCTGGAGGCGTGGGGTGTCGCCCCGGATGCGGTACTCGGCCATTCGGTGGGCGAGTTGACTGCCGCGTACTTGGCCGGTGTGTGGTCTTTGTCGGATGCGGCTCGGATCGTGGCGGCGCGGGGGCGGTTGATGCAGGCGCTGCCGGAGGGCGGTGCGATGGTCGCGGTCCAGGCGGGCGAGGGTGAGATGGAGTTGCCGGAGGGGGTGCAGCTGGCGGCGGTCAACGGTCCGTCGTCGGTGGTCCTCTCCGGTGACGAGGAGGCTGTGCTGGCCGAGGCGGCCCGCTGGTCGGACCGTCGTACCAAGCGGCTGTCGGTCAGCCATGCCTTCCATTCCCACCTGATGGAGCCGGTTCTGGAGGACTTCCGGCAGGTGCTGGAGTCCGTCTCCTTCCATGCGCCGAGGCTGGTGTTCGTCTCGACGGTGACCGGCACCCCGGTGGGTGACGAGCTGTGTGATCCGGAGTACTGGCTGCGCAATGTCCGTCAGACCGTCCGGTTCGCCGACGCCGTCGCCGCTGTGCGTGCCGCCGGTGCCGATGCCCTGGTGGAGGTCGGGCCGGACGCCACGCTCGCGCCACTGGCCGAGGGCGGAGTGCCGCTGCTGCGCCGGGGCCGGCCCGAGGCCGTCGCCCTGGTGGAGGGGCTGGCCCGGTCCCAGGCGGCCGTCGACTGGGCGGAGTTCTTCCGCGCTGCCGGGGCGCGGCCGGCCGACCTGCCCACGTACCCGTTCCAGCACAGCCGGTTCTGGCCCGCCGTGGCGCGTCCCGAGGCCGCCCCGGCCGCTCGCTGGCGGTACCGGGTGCGGTGGGAACCGCTCGCCACCGCCGTGGACGCGGTACCGGCCGGCCGCTGGCTCGTCGCCGTACCGGCAGGACGGGCGGACGAACCCCTGGTGCGGGCATGCCTGCGCGGGCTCGCCGAGCGCGGCGTGCGGACCGTCGACCTCGCGGTGGAGGGCACGCCCGACCGCGCCCGCCTCGCCGAGCAGGTGGCGGCCCCGGGCCCGGTGGACGGGGTGCTGTCCCTGCTCGCCGCCGGCCCTGACGCCGCGGCCGGCACGCTCGTCCTCGCCCAGGCCCTCGGCGACGCCGGGATCGACGCGCCGCTGTGGTGCGTGACCGGCTCAGCCGTGGCGGTCGCCGACGACGAGGCCGCCGACCCGTGGCAGGCCCAGGTCTGGGGCCTCGGCCGGGTGCTGTGCCTGGAGGCGCCGCACCGCTGGGGCGGCCTCGTCGACCTGCCCGCCGAGCCGGACGAGCGGGCGGTCGCACGACTCTGCTCGGTCCTCGCCGGATCCGGCACCGAGGACCAGGTCGCCGTGCGGGCCGCCGGGGTCTTCGGGCGGCGGCTGGTCCGGCCGGACGGGCAGCCCCCGGTGGAGGGCTGGCGGCCCTCCGGCACCGTGCTGATCACCGGTGGCACCGGCGCGCTGGGCGGGCACACCGCCCGCTGGGCCGCCCGCTCCGGCGCCGACCGGGTGGTGCTGGTGAGCCGGCGCGGACCCGACGCCGAGGGTGCGGCCGAACTCGTCGCCGAACTGGCCGAGTCGGGCTGCCGGGCCGTCGCCGAGGCGTGCGACGTGGCCGACCGGGCCGCGCTCGCCGCCCTGCTCGACAAGATCGCCGCCGACGGCCCGCCGCTGACCGCCGTGGTGCACACCGCCGGCGTCCTGGACGACGGGGTGCACGGCTCACTGACCCCGCAGCGGCTGGCCACGGTGCTGCGCGCCAAGGCCGACGGCGCCACCGCCCTGCACGAACTCACCGCGCACCTGCCCCTGGAGGCGTTCGTCCTGTTCGCCGCGCTCGGCGGAGTGGTCGGCGGGGCGGGCCAGGCGAACTACGCCGCCGCCAACGCCCACCTCGACGCGCTCGCCGCGCGCCGCCGGGCCGCCGGCCTGCCCGCCACCGCCGTGGCGTGGGGCGCCTGGGCGGGCGGCGGCATGGCCGACGCGGACGAGGTGCGCCGGCGCCTGGACCGCGACGGACTGCTGCCGATGGACCCGGAGCGGGCGCTGACGGCGCTCGCCCGGGAGATCGCGGCCGGCGACCCGGCCGTGGTGCTCGCCGACGTCGACTGGGCCCGGCTCGCGCCCTCCCTGCACGCCGTACGGCCCAGCCCGCTGATCTCCACCGTGCCCGAGGCCCGGCAGGCCGTCGCGCCCGAACCCGGCACGGCCACCGGCGAGATCGACCCCGGCCGGCGCCTCGCGGCCCTGCCCGACGGGGAACGCGCGCGCGTCCTGCTCGATCTCGTCCGCGACGCCATCGCCGCCGTACTCGGCTACGGCAGCCCGGCCGCGGTCGACACCACGCGGGGCCTGGTCGACCTCGGCTTCGACTCGCTCACCGCCGTCGAACTGCGCAACCGGCTGGCCCGGGCCACCGGCCTCACGCTGCCGCTCACGCTGGTCTTCGACCACCCCGACGGAGAGGCGCTCGCCGCCCACCTCACCGCCGCCCTCGCGCCCGCAGCGGACCGGCCGTCGACCACCGATCTCGACCGGTTCGCCCGGCTCGACCCGGCCACGGCCGACGAGCCGACCCGCGACCGGGTCGCCGCCGAGCTGCGCCGGCTGCTCGACGCGTGGACGCCGGCACCGGCCGCGCCCGCCGGTGCCGCCGGGCCCGCCGCATCCGTCGCGGACGCGAGCCGGCTGAGCACGGCGTCCGCCGACGAGATCTTCGACTTCATTCGGAACGAACTCGGAAAGTCCTGAACGTGGAGAACGAGAACAAGCTCCTCGACCACCTGCGGTGGGTCACCGGAGAACTGGCCCAGGCCCGGCAGACCCTGCGGGAGACGGCCGAACGCGCCGCCGAACCGATCGCGATCGTCGGCATGGCCTGCCGTTTCCCGGGCGGCGTGGACACGCCCGAGGAGCTGTGGCGGCTGCTGGCCGACGAGCGCGACGCCGTCGGCGAGTTCCCCGCCGACCGCGGCTGGGACCTGGCCTCCCTCCACCACCCGGACCCGGAGCACACGGGCACCTCGTACGTGCGGGAGGGCGGCTTCCTCGCGGACGCCGCCGGGTTCGACGCGGACTTCTTCGGGATCTCGCCGCGTGAGGCGCTGGCGATGGACCCGCAGCAGCGGCTCGCCCTGGAGACCGCGTGGGAGGCCGTCGAACGCGCCGGGATGGACCCGAAGTCCCTGCGCGGCACCGACGTCGGCGTGTACCTGGGCACCAACGGCCAGGACTACATCTCCGCCGCCCGCCCGCTGCTGCACCGGGTGGAGGGCCACGGCGGCACCGGCATCGCGGGCAGCGTGCTGTCCGGGCGCATCGCCTACACGCTCGGCCTGCGCGGCCCCGCGGCCACCGTCGACACCGCCTGCTCCGCCTCCCTGGTCGCCCTGCACTGGGCGATGCGCGCGCTGCGCGGCGGCGAGTGCGCGATGGCCCTCGCCGGCGGTGTGACGGTCATGTCGTCCCCGGCGACCTTCGTGGAGTTCTCCCGGCAGCGCGGCCTCGCCCCCGACGGCCGCTGCAAGCCGTTCGCCGCCGCGGCGGACGGCACCGGCTGGGGCGAGGGCGCCGGCATGCTGCTGCTGGAGCGGCTGTCCGACGCCCGGCGCCACGGCCACCCGGTGCTCGCGGTGCTGCGCGGCTCGGCGGTCAACCAGGACGGCGCCAGCAGCGCCCTCACCGCGCCCAACGGCCCGGCGCAGGTCCGGGTCATCCAGGCGGCGCTCGCCGACGCCCGGCTCTCGCCCGCCGACGTGGACCTGCTGGAGGCGCACGGCACCGGCACCGTCCTCGGCGACCCGATCGAGGCCCAGGCCCTGCTCACCGCCTACGGCCACAGCCGCACCGCGCCCGCCTGGCTCGGCTCGGTCAAGTCCAACCTCGGGCACACCCAGGCCGCCGCCGGCGTCGCCGGCGTGCTCAAGACCGTGCTCGCGCTGCGCCACGGGCTGCTGCCCCGCACCCTGCACGTGGACGCGCCCACCCCGAAGGTCGACTGGTCGGCGGGCGCGGTACGGCTGCTGACCGAGGCCCGCCCGTGGCCCGCCGGAGACCGGCCGCGCCGCGCCGCCGTCTCCGCGTTCGGTGTCAGCGGCACCAACGCGCACGTCATCGTCGAGCAGGCACCCGACGCACCGGACCCGTCCGACGCGTCCGACGGCCGCGAGACGCCCGGCGCGGCGGACGGCTCCGCGGCGCCCGGTGCGGTGGCGTGGCCGCTGTCCGGCCGGACCGAGGCCGCGCTGCGCGCCCAGGCCGCCAAGCTCGCCGCCCACCTGGCGGACCGGCCCGGCGACCGGCCCCAAGACGTCGCCCTGGCCCTGGCCACCACCCGCTCGGCGTTCGCGCACCGCGCCGTCGTGGTCGGGGCCGACCGGGACGGCCTGCTGCGCGGCCTGGCCGCACTGGCCGCGGGCGAGCCCGCGCCCGGCGTGGTCCGCGGCACCGCCGGTCCCGCCGGCCGCGTCGCCTTCGTGTTCCCCGGACAGGGCACCCAGTGGACCGGCATGGCCCTCGAACTCGCCGACGCCTTCCCCGAGTTCGCCGCCCGCCTGGACGAGTGCGGCGCCGCCCTCGCCCCGCACGCCGACTGGTCCCTGCGCGACGTCCTGGCCGACCCGGCCGCGCTGGAACGCGTCGACGTCGTCCAGCCCGCCCTGTGGGCCGTGATGGTCTCCCTGGCCGCCCTCTGGCGGGCGCACGGCGTGGAGCCGGCCGCCGTCGTCGGTCACTCCCAGGGCGAGATCGCCGCGGCGTGCGTCGCCGGCGCCCTCACCCTGGAGGATGCCGCCCTGCTGGTCACCGCCCGCGCCCGGGCACTGCGCGCCCTCACCGGCCGGGGCGGCATGGTCTCGCTGCCGCTGGCCGAGGCCGCCGCGCGCGAAACGATCGCGCCGTGGGGCGAGCGGCTGTCGGTGGCCGCCGTCAACGGGCCCGCCGCGACCGTCGTCTCCGGCGACGCCGCCGCCCTGGACGAGCTGCTGACCCGGGCCGAGCGGGACGGCCTGCGGGCCCGGCGCATCCCCGTCGACTACGCCTCGCACTCCGCGCACGTCGAGGCCGTACGCGCCGAGGTGCTGGCCGCGACCGCCGCCGTCGCCCCGCGTGCCACGAGCATCGCCTTCGTGTCCTCGGTGACCGGCGAGATCCTGGACACCGCCGGCCTGGACGCCGCGTACTGGTACCGCAACCTGCGCGAGCCGGTCCGCTTCGACCGTGCCGCGCGAGCCCTGCTGGACGCCGGGTTCACGACCTTCGTCGAGGCCAGCGCGCACCCCGTGCTCACCGCGGCGCTCCAGGAGACCGACCCGGCCGTCCTCGCCGTCGGCTCGCTGCGCCGGGACGACGGCGGCCCCGCCCGCTTCCTCGGCTCCCTCGCCGAGGCCGCGGTGCGCGGCGTACCGGTCGACTGGCGGCCCGCGCTGCCCGGCGCCCGCCCCGTACCGCTGCCCACCTACGCCTTCCAGCGCGAGCGGCTGTGGCTCGCCGACACCGGGGCGGACCCGCGGGGGCGGGGCGGCGAGGACAGCGCGTTCTGGTCCGCGGTGCACGGCTCCGCCGACGAACTGGCCGCCGTCCTCGGCGCCGACCCCGCCGCCCGGGAGCCGCTCGCCGCCGTCCACCCGCTGCTCGCCGCCTGGCACGAGCGGCGCGCCGACGAGACCGCCGTCGACTCCTGGCGCTACCGCGTCGACTGGGCCCCGCTGCCCGCCGCCCCGGCCGCCGCCGCGCCCGGCGGCCGCTGGCTGGCCCTCGCCGCGGGCGACCCCTGGTCCGAGGCCGTCGTCGCCGCGCTGGCCGCGCGCATGGACGTCACCCGGATCCCCGCCTACGACCCGGACCGCGTCGCCGAACTCACCGCAGGCGCCGCGGGCGTGATCGCCGTCCTCCGCCCCGGCGACCCCGACCCGCTCCCCGGCCTGCTCGCCCTCGTCCAGGCCCATGACCGCGCCGACGGCGGCCTGCCCCTGTGGTGCGTGACCCGCGGCGCCGTCGCCACCGGCCCGGCGGACACCCCCGCCGACCCGGCCACCGCGCAGATCTGGGGCTTCGGCCGGGTCGCGGCACTGGAACGGCCGCAGAGCTGGGGCGGCCTGATCGACCTGCCGGCGGACGGCGCGCCGGCCGTCCGTACGGCCGAGGACCGCGCGCCGGGCGGGGGCGAGGGCACGCCGGGCGCCCGCACCGCCCATGGCGTGCCGGACGTCCGTACCGCTGACGGGGCGCCGGACGCGCCCGCGGCCGGCGGCACGGTGGCCGCAGGCGGCACCGGCGGCGCCCCGGGTGCGCACCCGGCTGATGGCGCGGCGGACGCCCGCACCGCCACCGCCGTCCTCGACGCCCGTGTCGCCGACCGGCTCGCCGCCGTGCTGGCGGGGCCGGAGGACCAGGTGGCCGTGCGCGGCTCCGGGGCCTTCGGCCGCCGGCTGCACCGCGCCCCGGCGGGCGGGGCCGCCCCCGCCTGGCGCCCCACCGGCACCGTGCTGGTGACCGGCGGCACCGGAGGTCTCGGTGCGCACGTGGCCCGTTGGCTCGCCCGGGCCGGTGCGGAGCGACTCGTGCTGACCGGGCGGCGCGGCCCCGAGGCGCCCGGCGCCGGCGAGCTGGCCGCCGAACTCACCGCGCTCGGCGCCGAGGTCGACGTCGTCGCCTGCGACGCCGCCGACCGGGACGCGCTGGCACGGGTGCTGGCCGAGCACCCGGTGACCGCCGTGTTCCATCTCGCCGGCGTCGAGCGGTACCGGCCGCTGGACGAACTCACCCGGGCCGACCTCGCCGAGGTGGCCGCCGCCAAGGTCACCGGCGCCGTCCTGCTGGACGAACTGACCCGCGACCGCGAGCTGTCCGCGTTCGTGCTGTTCACCTCCGGCGCCGGAGTGTGGGGCAGCAGCGGGCAGGCCGCGTACGCCGCCGCCAACGCCCACCTCGACGCGCTCGCCGCCCGGCGCCGCGCCGAGGGCCTGCCCGCCACCGCCGTCGCCTGGGGCCACTGGGACGGCGCCGGCATGTCCGACGGCCCGGCCCGCGCCCAGATGCTCCGCTGGGGCCTGCCCGCCATGGCACCCCACCGCGCCGTCGCCGCCCTCGCCGGCGCCCTCGCCCGGGACGAGGCCTCACTGGTCGTCGCCGCCGTCGACTGGCCGGTGTTCGCGCCCACCTTCACCCTGGCCCGGCGCAGCCCGCTGCTCGCCGGCCTGCCCGAGGCCGCCGACCCGGCGGACACCGCGCCGGCACCGGCCACCCCGGCCGCCGCCCTGGACCGGGCAGCGCTGCTGGACCTGGTGCTCGCCGAGACCGGCGCCGTCCTCGGCCACACCTCCGCCGCCGCCCTGCCCGCCGGCCGCGCCTTCCAGGAACTCGGCTTCGACTCGCTGACCGCCGTGGAACTGCGCAACCGGCTGCGGGACGCCACCGGCCTCGCCCTGCCCGCCACCCTCGTCTTCGACCACCCCACCCC
>NZ_MUMF01000535.1 GCF_002155905.1 Streptomyces tricolor
GTTGGTGGGGGTGGTGCCGGTGGAGCCGCCGCCGGAGGAGCCGTTGTCCCTTTCGCAGATGTCCCGGGCAGCTCCGTGGATCAGCTCACAGGCGTTGCTGCTCTTCGTGGGAGTGGGGGTCGGGGTCGGCGAGGGGGACGCCGGTGCCGTGGGCGATGACGGGGACGTGGGATCGGCGAAGGCACGCGTGGCCGTGAGGACCGCGGCCGTTTGTACGGCGGCGACTGCGCCGGTCAGCGTGAGTACGCGGCGGTTAGCGGGCATAGGTGAACCCTCCGTACTCATCGACGGCCTTGGACATCTCATCGGCACTGGAGGCCCTGTCGTCGCCGGGAACGGGCGCAGGGCCGTCCTTCTGGGAATGCGTGCTGATCTTCCAGTCGCCGGCGGCCCACTCGAGCTTCATGGTGATGGTGAACCAGCTGTTGGTGACCGGGTTCGTGGACTTGTCGCCCGCGAGGCCGAGCAGGCCGCTGCACCACACCTCGACCGTGGCCGAGTCGTCGGTGGATTCGGTGACCTTCGTACCGATGGGACTGGTGCGGGAGACGAACGTGTAGCCCTGCGGAGCGGTGCCGTCGTCGTTCAGGCCGAGGCTCTTGCTGAAGGCGGGGGTGTACGCCTTGTCGAAGGCCGCCTCGGAACTCGCCACTCGGGAAGGAGTGATGATGGTCCGTAGGATGGAGTCGCGACCGGCTCTGTTGAACATCTCGGCCGACCCCAGCGCCACCGCATAGTTCGCCGCCGCGCTCTGGGCCCCCTGTTCTGTGTGGGGGTAGCCGGTGGGGATGGTTCCGGTCTTTGTGGTGACCGGCCTGGTGCCGGTGGCCGCGGTCGGGGCGGACTTCGGCTCGTTGTCCTTGGCGGGCGCGCCGTCCCCACCCCCCTCACCCCCCCGATTGGCGAACGCGATGGCGGCGATCAGGAGGACCACCACGC
>NZ_MUMF01000536.1 GCF_002155905.1 Streptomyces tricolor
GGTCGACCAGGTCGTCCAGGATGCGGCGCATGGTGGGCCGCAGCGCCTCCATCTGGTTGATGAGGAACTCGCGGGTCACCGTGCGGCGCAGCCGTCCGTGGTCCGGCGGGTCGGCCTGCATGAAGAAGCCGGCGGGCGGCGGCACGTCACCGGTGACGTAGGTGGGGAAGCCGGGGGTGCGCGGGTCGGAGCTGAAGGCGCGGTGGGTGAGGACGGCCCGGACGTCCTCGTGGCGGGTGACGACCCAGGCGGTGTCGCCGCGGGGCGTGCGCACCTGGAACACGGGGCGTTCGGCGCTGAGCGCGCGGTACTGGGGCGGCGGGTCGAGCGGATGCTCGCGCGGCATCGGGAACTCGGGCAGAAGGGCGGTCATCGCGGCGGCTCCGGGCGGGACGGCGGTGGGTGGGCAGGGGCGGTACGCGGCTCAGCGCGCGGCGATCAGCGGGAGGAGGGCCTCGGCGAGCGGGGCGAGGGAGGTGTTGTCCCACATGACGGTGGGCTCGACCTCGATGCCGTACCGGTCCTCTATCTCGGCGCACAGGCCGAACACGTACACCGAGTCCAGGCCGTAGTCGTTGAGCGGGACGTCGGTGGCGATCTCCTCGGCGGGGCGGCCGGTCTGGGCGGCGACGCGGTCGCGCAGCCAGTCGACCAGTTCGGCGGCGGTCGGTGCGGGGGTCTGGGTGGTGAGGTCGGACACGGTTGCTCCTGGTGGCGTTCAGGCCCCGGTGGGGCGGCGGTCGAGGTCGAAGGTGAGGCCGGCGTCGAAGCGCCGGAGGAGTTCGGTGTGCAGCGGCTCGGCGAGGTGCGGCGGCAGCGGGTCGCGGTGGTGGTCGAGATGGGTGCCGAGGCGGTGCAGGAGGGCGAGGGTGACGGCCGGGTCGACGGCCTCGCCGTTCCGGCTCCACCAGGTGTTCAGGCAGGCGGAGGCGGCGAGGACGCCGGTCCAGCGGGCGGTCAGCCCGAAGGCGTACGGGGGTGCGTCGGGCCCGATGAGGGTGGGGGGCAGGGCGGACGCGTCGGCGGCGAGCGCGGCCAGCCGGGCGCACCAGGCGCGGCCGGACTCCGCGAGCGGGTCGTCCGGTGCGGCGGCCTCGGTGCCGAGGACGAGGGAGCGGGCCAGCGGGTCGCGGCCGGCGGCCGAGACGGTCAGGTCCGCGAAGGACAGCGGGGGCAGCGGCCGGCCGGGGCGGAAGGTGTCCGCGGGCAGCGGGTCGGCCGTGGCGGAGCGCCAGCCGCGGCGGGCGGTGAGCGGCAGCTGCGGCAGCAGCGCGGACTGGCAGGAGATCCGGGAGGCGTGGCCGAACGCGGACGGCTGCACGTCCCGCAGCAGTTTCTGGAACAGCGGCTGTTCGCCGGCGCGCAGGTAGAACTGGGAGCCGAGCAGTTCGGACAGCCGCTGGACGGCGCCGATCAGGACGGTCGGGACGAAGGCCTTGACGGCGCTCGCGTAGACGCCGGCCTGGGCCGGTGCGGTGTGGGCGGCGCGGGCGGCGACCGTGGTGAAGGTGTCCGCGAGCAGCAGGTCGGCGAAGGTCTCGGTGAGGATCGACCGGGACAGCGGCAGGTCCGCGGCCGGGCCGCCGTACAGGGTGCGTCCGCGGGCGCCGCGTACGGCGGTGCGCAGCGCGGTGTCGAGCAGGCCGATGGTCATGCCGGGCAGGGCGATGCGGGTCAGCTGGAAGGAGCGCAGGGCGGTTTCGACGCCCTGGCCGGGGCGGCCGACCACGCTGTCGTCGGGGACGGGGCAGTCGGTGAACTCGATGCCGCCGAGCTGGACTCCGCGCATGCCGACGGTGGGGAACCGGTCCAGGTGGCGGACCGCCGTGGCGGGCAGGTCGGCGGTGTCGAGGAGCAGCTGGGAGTGGCTGCGGCTGCCGTGGGCCGGGTCGGTGCGGGCGAAGAGGACCATGGTCTCGGCGCGCCGCAGGTTGGCGACGACCTCCTTGCGGCCGTCGAGGCGGAGCCGGCCGTCGGGGCCGGGCAGCGCGGTGAGGCCGGCCCGGGTGAAGTCGTTGCCGTGGTCCAGTTCGTGGTAGGCGCAGGCGGCCCGGCCGCCGGTCAGCAGCCGTCGGGCGAGCCGCTGCCGCTGCGCGGCGCTGCCGGCGGTCCACACGTTGACGGCGGCCATGAAGGAGCCGGCGCCGTGACCGAGGCCGAGGCAGGGGTCGCGCCGGTAGACGGCCCGCATGACCCGGATCAGGTCGTCGAGGCGGGCGAGCCGGCCGCCCAGGTCCTCCGGCACGAAGTGGGCGCCCAGCCCGAAGCCGGTCAGCAGGTCCTCACCGGCCGCGAGCATGTCGGCGCGGTCGTCGGCGCGCAGGACGGCGGCGCGGCCGACCGGGTTCGCGGGGTCGGCCGCGTCACCGAACAGCTCCTCCAGCCGGTCGACGGCCGCGTGGCCGGACGGGAGGACGGCCGTCGGGCCATCACCCGCGGTGGCACCGGTCCGGCCGCCGCCGACGGCGCCGACGCGGGCCGCGCCGACATCCGGCCGGTGGCCGTCGGCGGGGAAGGCGCCGACCGGCACACTCCCGACCGGCGCGTTCCCGGCAGCCTCGGTCCCCGCACGCTCGGTCCCGGTCGGGGAGGTGCCTGCGGTGTCGGTGGGGCTCGCCGGGGTCATGGGATCAGCTCCTTCGCCGGTTCCGCGAGCGTCTCCAGCATCGGTTCGTACGCCTCCTCGGGTGCCTCGTGGCCCGGCCGGAGGAGTTCCAGGGCCCGTTCCAGCGCGGCGGTGAGCGAGCCGGCCCGCGGCTGGTCGCCGGGGTCGGCGAGCAGCAGGTGGGCGGCGGCGGCACCGGCGAAGCAGCGTTCGTACCGGCGGGCGGCCTCGAACGCCTCGGGCGGGGTGCCGCGGCCGGCCGGCCGGGGTGCCGCCATGGCGTCGGCGACGGCCGCCGCCTCCGCGGCCAGCGCGGCGGCCAGCTCGGGCACCCGGCGCGGCAGGGCACCGGCGGCGGCGAGCGCGGCGAGCCGTTCGGCGGCGGCGGGCAGGGCCTGCACCACGCTGCACCCGGTACGGCTGAACAGGCGCAGCGCGCCGGCGTCGACGGGCGGGACGGGCTGTGCGGTGACGGTGGCGGCGAGGCCCTCCGCGTCGTACGCGCCCTTGCGGTGCAGCCGGGCGAGCACCGGGAACTGGTTGATCAGCGAGACGCGGTTGACGGCCGTACTGCCGTCGAAGATGGCGACGATCCGGTGGTCGCGCTCCAGCTTCTGGAAGGCGCCGTGGGCGTGGTGCTCGGTCAGGAAGCCGCGCGCGCCGAGGAGTTCGGCGAGGTCGTCGACGGCCAGCTGGACGATCTCCGGGACGCCGGCCTTGACGGCCGCCGACACCACGCTCATCTCGCCGGGCAGGTGGTGGGCCGCGCGGGCCGCCACCAGCGAGGCGGCGTCGGCGAGGGCCAGCGAGGCCGCGGCCCGTCCGAGCACCCGGCGGGCCAGCGGCAGCCGCAGCAGGGTGGTGCCGTACATGGCGCGTCCGGCCGCGAAGGCGTGGGCCAGCCGCAGCGCGTGCTCCCCGGCGCCCAGGGACAGGGAGGTGCACACGGTCCGGGTCAGCTGGAGGGAGCGCAGCACGATGTCCAGGCCGTCGCCGGGGCGGCCGGTCAGGGCGTCGGCGGGCGTCTTCGCGCCGGTGAAGCGGATGCCGCTGATGTCGGCGCCGCGGATGCCGTGCGTCGGCTCCTTGGGCAGCGGGCTCCAGGTGCCCGGCGCCAGGGCGTGCTTGTCGACCAGGAGCTGGCTGAAGCCGCGCGGGCCGCCCTCGGGCGCGGTCCGGGCCAGCACCGAGATCAGGTCGCCGCGGGTGGCGTTGTTGATGGGCCACTTGGCGCCGTCGAGCCGCCAGCCGCCGTCCGCCGTGGGCTCGGCGGTCAGCTCGCCGGCCAGCAGGTCGCTGCCGTGCCCGGGTTCGGTCAGGCCCCAGGAGACCACCGCGCCGGCCAGCACCCGCCGGGCGAGCGTCCGCCGCTGCTCGTCGGTGCCGGCCACCCAGGTCGGCACCGAGCCGAGGAAGGTCTTGCCGTGCGCGACGGCGACGGTGACGTCCCGGCGGGCCACCGTGCGCAGCGCGGCGACCAGTTCGGGCAGCCCGCCGGAGGCGCCGCCCAGCTCGGCCGGCACATAGGCGCGGGCCGTGCCACAGCCGTCCAGGACGGCGCACGCCTCGGCCGGGAACTCCTCGCGGGCGTCGAGCCGGGCGCCGGTCGCCGGGTGGAACGGCCCGCCCGGCACCGCCGCCGCGTCGATCGCGGTGTCCAGGGCGCCGGGCAGTCCGGTGGGCCAGTGTGCGGCGCCGCTCACGCAGGGACCTCGCCGACCAGCTCGCGCACCGCGGGCTCCAGATGGGCGTGGAGCGGGGTGAGCGCGCCGTCGAGGAAGAGCCGGCGCATCTCGGAGCGCTGCACCTTGCCGCTGGTGGTCTTGCGGACGGATCCGGGGCGCAGCAGCACCAGGCCGGCCGTGCGCACCCCGAACTCCTGGTAGACGGTGGTGCGCAGGGCCCGGGACAGCTCCGCGTACTGCTCGTCGGTGAACCGGCCGCGGATCTCGTGCAGGACGACGACCTCCTCCTGCGGCACGGGCACGGTGAACGCCGTGCCGGCGAGCGTGGCCAGCTCGGGGTGGCGGCGGCGCAGCTCGTGCTCGATGTCCTGGGGGTAGAGGTTGCGGCCGTGCACGATCAGCAGGTCCTTGCTGCGGCCGGTCACATAGATCTCGCCGTCCACCAGCGCGCCCAGGTCGCCGGTGCGCAGGAACGGTCCGTCGCCGTCGGCGGTGCGCGCGCCGAAGGTCTCCTCGGTGGCGTCCGGGCGGCCCCAGTAGCCGGCGGCCACGCTGGGACCGCGCAGCCAGATCTCTCCGGTGGTGCCGTCGGGCAGCACGGTGCCGTCGGCCGGGTCGACGATCCGTACGTCGAAGTCCGGTACGTTCCCGCAGCCGACCAGTTCGCGGACCGGTCCCTCGGGCAGCGGCGGCTGGAGGACGTGCTTCTCCAGGGCGTCGGAGTCGACGGGCTCCACCCGGGGCGGCCGGCCGGCCAGGCCGGAGACGAACACGGTGGCCTCGGCCATGCCGTAGCAGGGGGCGAGGGCCTCGGCGCGGAAGCCGGCCGGGGCGAACCGCTCGGCGAAGTCGCGCAGGGTGGAGGCCTGGATGGGTTCGGAGCCGTTGGCGGCGAACGTCCAGCGGGACAGGTCGAGACCGGCCAGCTGGGCGTCGGTGACCCGGCGCACGCACAGCTCGTAGGCGAAGTTGGGGGCGGCCGAGTAGCCGACGTCGTAGCGGTCGAGGAGGCTGAGCCACTGGTGGGGGCGCTTGAGGAAGGCCATCGGGGACAT
Source organism: Streptomyces tricolor (assembly GCF_002155905.1). Lineage (GTDB taxonomy): Bacteria > Actinomycetota > Actinomycetes > Streptomycetales > Streptomycetaceae > Streptomyces > Streptomyces tricolor. Next base: position 5,346 of record NZ_MUMF01000536.1, read on the forward strand.
CAGGGCGCAGTGGCTGCCGAGGAAGAGGCTGGGCAGCAGCTGCCCCATCAGGCCCATGTCGTGGTACAGCGGGATCCAGCCGCCGAAGTTGGTGTCCTCGGTGAGCCCGAGGGCGCGGCGCAGGCTGTCGGCGTTGTGCAGCAGGTTGCCGTGGTCGACCATGACGCCCTTCGGGTCGCCGGTCGAGCCGGAGGTGTACTGGAGCAGGACCAGGTCGCCGGCGGTGGCCCCGGGATCACGCCAGGCGTCGGCGGCACCGAAGCCGTCGGTGTCGCTGGCCGCCACGGTGAAGCCCAGGTTCTCGGTCTCGATCCAGCGGCGCGCCTCCTCCAGCTGCCCGCTGTCGGTGAGCGCGACGCCCACCCCGGCGTCCAGGGCGATCCGGGTGACCCGGCGCTGCTGGTACTGGAACTGGCCGGGCATCGGCGAGGGCACGGCGACCGTGCCGGCGTACAGGCAGCCGAGGAAGGCGGTGACGAAGGGCAGGCCCGGCGGGTGCAGCAGCAGGACGCGGTCGCCGGGCGCGCAGCGCTCCTGGAGCCAGGAGGCGACGCGGCGGGCCTCGGCGTCCAGGGCCGCGTAGTCCAGGGTGCGGGCGCCGTCGGCCGCGTCGTGGTCGTGGACGAAGGTGACCGCGGCGCGGCCGGGCCGCTCGGCGGCGTGCCGGCGCAACAGGTGCAGGGCGGTGGGTTCGTCCAGCGGGGAGGGGTGGGTCACGGTGCTGTCCTCTCGGCGCGCGCGGGCAGGAAGCCGGTGGCTTCGAAGTGGTCGAGGTAGCGGCCGACCAGCTCGCGCTCGGGCGGCAGGCAGGCGATGCCGGAACCGGTCAGCGCCGCCCGCAGGTGGGTGGTGTCGAAGACGGGGCGGCTGCCCCGGTAGCCGAGGTCCTCGGCGGGCTGGTCGGCGCCGAACAGCGGCAGGAACCGGGCGAGTTCGTTCTCCGTGCCGCCTTCCACGGCCCGGGTCAGCTCGGCGTACCAGTCGGCGTACGACAGCCGGCGCAGCGGGTAGCCGCACTCGGCGAGGAGTTCCACCAGCCGGTTCCAGGCCAGCGGGTGGCCGCCGGGCAGGTTGAAGGCGGTGCCGTGCCACTGGCCGCCCAGCGCGATGTGCGCGACGGCGGCGGCGCAGAAGTCGACCGGCGTCATCTCCAGGAAGACGTCGAACTCCAGGGCGGCGCCGAGCTGGACGCAGCCCTTGAGGGTGGCGTTGAGGAAGGTGTCCTCGGCGCAGGCGCCGGTGGTCTGCGCGCCGGTGATCTGGCCGGGCCGGTAGACACAGGTGGGCAGGCCGCGCTCGTGCGCCTGGGCCATCATGCGGTCGCCGACCCACTTGGTCTGCCGGTATCCGCCGACCACGCCCTCGGGGTCGGTCGCCGCGTCCTCCGCCCACCGGTGCTCGCCGGGCCGGCCCGGGTAGACGGCGAGGGAGGAGATGTAGTGCACCGGCTTGATCCGGTGGCGGGCGGCGAGCCGCAGCACCTCCTGGGTGCCGAGCACGTTGACCGGCTTCAGCCTGCGGTACGGCAGGGCGTAGCTGGACCAGGCGCCGTTGTGGACGATCATCTCGACGTCCCGGGCGAGCCGCAGGTAGGTGTCGTGGTCCAGGCCGAAGTAGGGGCGGGCCAGGTCGCCGGGCACGCCGGTGAACCGCCGCTCGTCGCCGTCGCGCCACACGCCGTACGTCCGCATCGCGGCCCGCACCCGGTCCGCCGCCTGCCCGGGGGTGTCGGCGCGGACGAGGACGTACAGGTGCGCGTCGGACCGGTCGAGCAGCTCGCGCATCAGGAACGCGCCGGTGTAGCCGGTGCCGCCGGTGAGGAGCACCGTGCGGTACGGCGTGGCGGCCGGCGGGAGGGCGTCGGCGGCCGGGGTGATGTCGGCGGGCAGGACGGCCTCGGCGGCGAGGTCCGCGCCGGTGATGGAGCGCGGGTGCCGGCCGGTGTCCGCGGTGGGCGCGGTGCCGTCCTGGGTGTCGAGGTGGCGGGCGAGGCGCTCCAGGGTGGGGTGGTCGAACAGGCCGCGCAGGTTCACTTGGAGGCCGGTGGCCGCGCGCAGCCGGGCCGCCATCTGGGCCGCGGCGAGGGAGTCGCCGCCCAGCTCGAAGAAGTTGTCCTTCAGGCCGACCCGGCCGACGCCGAGCAGGTCGGCCCAGATCTCGGCGAGCCGGATCTCCAGCGGGGTCTGCGGGGCCACGTAGGCGGTGCCGGCGCTCTCGCCGTCGGACACCGCCGGCAGCCGGCCGCGGTCCACCTTGCCGTTGGGCAGCTTGGGCAGCTCGGGCAGGACGACGTACCGGGACGGGACCATGGCCTCCGGCAGCTGTTCGGCGGCGAAGTCGCGCAGCCGGGTGCGGAAGGCGGCCCAGGCCGTCTGGGCCAGCGGATCGTTGGCCAGGGGCGGGATGGATGCGTTCACGGTGCTCACTGCTTCCTCTGCGGCCGGGCCGCCTGCTGGGATTCCGGGGCATGTTCCCGTGCGGGGGCTGGGGCTACCGGTGTGCCGGCTTCCGGAGCGCGGACGTCCCGGCTGTCGGCCCCCGGCGCGCGAACGTCCCGGCTGCCGGCCTCCGACGCGCGGGCTTTCCCGGCGCCGCCTCGCGGTCCGTCCGCTTCCGGAGCCCGGACGTCCCGGCTGTCGGCCCCCGGGTCGTCGGCTTCCCTCGGGTCGGCCTGCGGGGCGTGGGCTTCTCGCAGGTCCGCGCGCGGCTCGAAGACGACGTCGAACTCGCCCGTGCGGCCGGGGGCCGGGGGTTGCAGGCGGACGGTACGGCCGTGCCGTTCGCCCAGTTCCGCGATGTCCTCGGGGTCGATGCCCGGGTCGGCCGACGCCTCCCAGAGCGAGCGCTCCAGCTCCCACGCGGTCTGCTCGGCGGGCTGCTCGGCGCGCAGCAGGGCCAGCGCGGCGAGCGGGCGCACCAGGCGCCGGTCGGGCAGGCCGGTGACGGTCAGGGTCCGCTCGGGCGCGGTGCCCGCCAGCAGTTCGGCCAGCGCGTCGGGTCCGGTCAGGTCGGCCCAGGACAGCCGCTTGCCGTCGGCGTCGCCGTCCGGGGCGCGGCCGGGGCCGTACAGGGTGACGTCCCAGCGGAACCGGGTCAGCTCGTTGGCGTGCCGGCCGCGCTTCAGCTCGATGCGCAGGCCGAGCCCGGCGGCCCGGGCGAACTCCTCGAAGAAGGCCGGGGTGAGGCACAGTTCGCGTTCCTCGGCGAGGGCGCGGGCCGCGGCGGCGGACACCTCCCGGGCCGGGCTCAGCGCGGGGGCCCGGCGCAGCTGGGTGTCGGCGTGGAAGGCGGGCAGCAGCGTCAGGTCCCGGACGTCGCCGACGAAGACGGCGCCCTCGGGGCCGGCGACGCGGACCGCCTCGGTGAGCACCCGGTGCAGGTAGTCCGGGCCGGGGAAGTACTGCACGACGGAGTTGAACAGCACCAGGTCGGCACCGGCGTCGGGCAGCTCGGCCAGGGCGGTGGCCTCGGCCTGGCGCAGTGTGATGTGGGCGGGCAGCTCGCCGTCACCGGCGACCGCGGCGGCGGCCGTCGCCAGGGCGGCCGGGGACAGGTCGAGGCCCAGGTAGGAGTCCGCGTCCGGGGCGAGCCGGCGCAGGTACAGGCCGACGCCGACACCGACGTCCACGATCCGTGTCCCGCCGGTACGGCGGATGCGGCGCACGGTCCGCTCCACCCAGTCCCGCATCTCGTGCACCGGGATCGGCCGCTTGGTGTAGCTGCTCAGCCAGCCGGCGAAGTCCCGTTCGTCGGCGGAGCGGGCGTCGTCGGCGGTCGCGGGCGCCGGGGTCTGCTCCGCCCCCTCCGGGGTGTCCGGGCTGTACGCCCCCTGCCACACCTCCCGCCACCGGTCCACGTGGCTGCGCTCGCCGTCGGCGTTCCCGTCCCGGGTGGCCGGGGCGACGTAGGCGACGAGTTCGGCTCCGCCGCCCGCGCGCGGGGCGGCGACGACGGCGACCGAGGCGGCCTCGGGGTGGCGGGACAGGACGCTCTCGACCTCGTCGGGTTCGACCCGGTGGCCGAGGATCTTCACCTGGCGGTCGATGCGGCCGAGGAACTCCAGCAGTCCGTCGGCCCGCCACCGCACCCGGTCCCCGGTGCGGTACCAGCGGGCGCCGTCCGCGGTGACGAACCGTTCGGCGGTCAGATCGGGCCGGTCCAGGTAGCCCTGGGCGACCCCGTCGCCGCCGATCCACAGCTCGCCGGCGACGCCGACGGGGGCCTCGCGGCCGTCCCCGGTGACGACCCGGACGGCCGTGTTGGCGATCGGGCGGCCGATCGGCAGGGCGGCGGCGTGCACGTCCCGCTCGCGGTCGAGTTCGTGGACCGTGGACCAGATGGTCGTCTCGGTCGGGCCGTACATGTTGTAGACGCGCACCGCGGGCAGCGCGGTCAGCAGCCGCTGGGCGAGCCCGGAGGGGAACGCCTCGCCGCCGACCAGCAGGGCGCGCAGCGGGCGCAGCGCGTCCAGCGCCTCCGGCTGGGCCGCCACCGCCGCGAGGAACGACGGGGTGGCCTGGAGCAGGGTGGCCCGGTGCCGGACGAGGAGGTCCTGGAGGGAGTCGTCGCCGTCGGCCGGGGTGAGCCGCTCGATCATCCGCTCGCCGCCCACCACGACGGTGGCCCCGCGGGTGAGCGGCCACAGCAGTTCGAGGACGGAGATGTCGAAGGACACGCTGGTGAGCGCGAGGACGACGTCGTCGGCGGCGAGCCCGATCCGCAGGTCCATGGCGGCGCAGAAGTTGACGACGTTGCGGTGCAGCAGCACCGTGCCCTTGGGGCGGCCGGTGGAGCCGGAGGTGTAGATGACGTACACCGGGTCGTCGGCGCCCGGGCCGTCCAGCGGTCCGGCGGGCCGGGCGGCGATCCGCTCCGCGTCCCGGTCGAGCCGTACGACGGCGCCGGCGGGCAGGTCCTCGGGGCCGCCGGGGCCGGTCACCAGGCAGTCCAGGGCGGCGTCCGCGGCGATGTAGCGGAGCCGGTCGGCGGGGAAGCCGGGGTCCATCGGGACGTAGGCGGCGCCGGTGCGGGCGACGGCGAGCAGGGTGACGACGAGGTCCGTCGAGCGCCGTACGCTCACGCCGACCCGGCTGCCGCGGCCGGCCCCCAGCGCCCGCAGGTGGTGCGCCAGGCGGGCGGCCCGCTCGTCGAGTTCGGCGTAGCTGAGGCGGGTACCGCCGTCGACGAGCGCGGTGGCCTCCGGGGTGGCGGCGATCTGCCGGGCGATCAGTCCGCTGAGGGTCGCCTCCGGGTCGTACGGCATCGCCGTGTCGTTCCAGCCCGCCACCAGGGCCCGCTCGTCGGGGCCGCGCAGTTCGGCCGGCGGCGCGGCGGCGGGGTCGGCGGCGAGCGCGGCGAGGGCGCGGGCGTAGTAGCCGGTCAGGCGGTCGCAGAACTCGGGGTCGAGCAGCGAGGTGTCGCAGTCCAGCCAGAGCCGCAGCCGGCCGCCCGCCGGGTCGACCAGGAAGTTCGCGGCGAGCGGGAAGTTGGTCTCGGCGATGCCGAAGCCGTCCTGGATGGCCGCGTCGGAGCCCCACTGCTGGTGGAAGTCCATGAAGTTGACGTACGAGTCCAGCGCGAGGTCGGGGTGGTCGCGCAGGATGCGGGCGAACGGGTAGCGGCGGTGCGGCAGGGTGCGCTGCTCGTGCGCGCGCACCCGGTGGGCCAGGTCGAGCCAGGAGCCGTCGGTCACGGACAGCCGGAGCGGGAGCGTGTTGAGGAACACGCCGATGACCTGGTCCCCTCCGTCGTCCGCGAGCCGGCCGTGGGTGACGACACCGGTCAGCACCTCGTCGCCGGGTGCCACGGCGTGCAGGACGACGGCGTGGGCGGCGGCCAGCAGGGACTTCGGGGGAAGTCCGGCGGCGCGGGCGGCGGCGGTGATGCGGGCCCCGGCGGACTGCTCCAGCGGTACGTCGAAGCGGCGGTGCCGGGCGCCGGCCGGGCGGCCCGTGGTGCGTGCGGGCAGCGTGGCGGGCTCGGCGCCGGCCAGTTCCCCGGCCCAGAAGTCGCGGTGCGCGCCGTCGTCCGCGGCGCGGCGTTCGGCGGCGACGAACTCCCGGAAGGTGCTGGGGATCTCGGGCAGGAAGAGGTCCTCGCCCGAGAGGGCGGCCCGGTAGCGGACGACGATCTCGTCCAGCATGGCCGCGTCGCTCCAGCCGTCCAGCACCACATGGTGTTCGACCACGCTCAGCTGGAAGGACTCGGCGTCCAGCGGGTGGGCGGTGAAGGCCAGCAACGGGGCCGCGGTGAGGTCGAAGTCGTGGTGCTTGGCCGTCTCGGCCCACGCGGCGAGATGGGCGTCGCGGGTGCGGGGGTCGGCGCCGCGCAGCGCCTCGTCGACCGTGAGGGGCACGGTCACGTCCCGGTGCACCAGCTGGAGCGGTTCGCTGAAGCCGGTGAGGTGGAAGGAGCTGCGCAGCGCCGGGTGGCGCCGGACGGTGCCGGCGAGCGCGGCGCGCAGCGCCTCCTCGGCGAAGGGCAGCCGGACCCGGATGCTGGTGACCACCCGGTAGACGGAGGAGTGCTGTTCGTACTCGGCGTGGAAGACCATGCCGGACTGCATGCTGCTGAGCGGGTGGGCGTCGTCCAGGCCGTCGGGCAGCAGGTCCCGGTCGGCGGCGGACAGCAGCGAGAAGGGCCGGGTGTGCGGCCCGGCGGGCACGTACGGCCGGGTGCGGCGGGCCAGGGCGCGGACGGTCGGTGCCTCGTACAGGTCGGGCAGGTCGAAGGTGACGCCGGTGTGCTCCAGGGCGGTGCGCAGCCGGATGCTGAGCAGGGAGTCGCCGCCGAGCGCGAAGAAGGAGGCGTCGGGGTCGATCCGCTCGGTGCCGAGTACGGCCGTGAAGGCGTCGTGGATCCGCTGCTCGTCCGCGTCCAGCGGGCCCGCCGCGCGCTGCGCGGGTGCGGCGGCTCCTTCGGGCACGGGCAGGGCGCGCCGGTCGACCTTGCCGTTGGGCGACAGCGGCAGGGCGTCGAGCAGGACGACGGCGGACGGCACCATGTACCCGGGCAGCCGGTCGGCGAGCGCGGCCGTCAGGGCCTCGGGGGTGGTGCCGGGGGCGACGGCGTGGGCGAGCAGCCGGGGCTGCCCGTCGGCGCCCCGGGGTGCGGTGACGACGGCCTGCTCGACGCCGGGCAGGGCGAGCAGCGCCGACTCGATCTCGCCGGGTTCGACGCGGAAGCCGCGGATCTTCAGCTGGTGGTCGAGCCGGCCGCGGTACTCGACCACGCCGTCCTCCCGCAGGACGGCCAGGTCGCCGGTGCGGTAGAGGACTCCCCCGCCGGGGGTGTACGGGTCGGTGACGAAGCGTTCCGCCGTCTGCTCGGGCCGGTTGAGGTAGCCGGCGGCGACCTGGACGCCGCCGATGTGGAGTTCGCCGGGCACCCCGAACGGCAGCAGTTCGCCGCCGGGGTCGAGCACGTACAGGCTGGTGTTGGCGACGGCCCGGCCGATCGGCACCGGGCCGGTGCCGTGCTGCTCGGTGCAGCGCAGGTGGGTGACGTCGATGGCGGCCTCGGTGGGGCCGTAGAGGTTGTACAGGCCGGGCGCGTCGGCGGCGGGGCCGTACACGGCGAAGAAGCGGGCCACGGTCTCCGGGCGCAGCGCCTCGCCGCTGCACACCACGCGGCGCAGCCCGGTCAGGCGGGCGGCCTCGGGCTCGGCCAGGAACAGGTCGAGCATGGGCGGCACGAAGTGCAGGGTGGTCACGCCGTGGGCGCGGACGGCGGCGGCCACGGCCCGCGGGTCGCGGTGGGCGCCGGGCGCGAGGAGGTGCAGCCGGGCACCGGCGAGCAGCGGCCAGAAGAACTCCCAGACCGACACGTCGAAGGTGAACGGCGTCTTCTGCAGCACGCATTCGCCGGGTTCGAGGGCGTACTCCTCCTGCATCCACAGCAGGCGGTTGACGACGGCCCGGTGGGGTACGGCGACGCCCTTCGGGGTGCCGGTGGAGCCCGAGGTG
>NZ_MUMF01000537.1 GCF_002155905.1 Streptomyces tricolor
TCGCCGCCGCGGTGGCCGCCGCCGAGGCCGCCGGGCCCGCCGACGGCGAGACCGTCCGCATCGACAGCTGGATCTGGGCCGTCCGTCTGATCAAGACCCGCTCCCTCGGCGCCGCCGCCTGCCGGGGCGGGCACGTGCACGTGAACGGCGAGCGGGTGAAGCCCGCCTACTCCGTGCGCGTCGGTGACGAGGTGCGGCTCCGGCACGAGGGCCGGGAACGGATCGTGATCGTCAAGCGCCTGATCCGCAAGCGGGTCGGCGCGCCCGTGGCCGTGCAGTGCTACGTCGACAACTCCCCTCCTCCCCCGCCGCGCGAGGCCGTCGCTCCCGTCGGCCTGCGCGACCGCGGTACCGGCCGCCCCACCAAGCGCGACCGCCGTGAACTGGAACGCCTCCGCGGCCTCGCCGGCCCGGGCGTCCCCGGAGGCTTCGCCGGCCTCACCGGTTTCACCGGACCGACCGGAACCGGTGGCCGGAGCGGGTCCGGCGGGCCTGGCGCATCGGGCGGACGCGGCGGGTCCGGTGGATCCGGTGGCCGTGGCGGACGCCGCGGCTCGGGCACCCCCGGCGGACACGGCCCCTCCGGCGGCCGCGGCACCGCAGGTGGCTCCGGTGACTCCGGCGGCCCCGGCGGCCGCGGGACCGGTGGCTCCAGTGGGCGCTCCGGCGGACGCTGAGCCGACGGACCTGCACATCGACGCGCCTGCACATCGACGGTCGTGCGCCTCGGCGGTCGTGCGCCTCGACAGGACCTGCGCAGCGGCGGCACCCGCACGCCGGCGGCGCCGGTATGCGTGTCAGCGTCGGCGCAGCAGCCGCAGCAGGTCCGCGGTGTGTGCGCGGCGGGTCCAGGCGATCAGGGCGAGCGGGACGATCAGGATCAGCGGGGTCGCCGCGTTCTGGCCGTCGAACGCGGCGAGCTGGACGACGAACGCCCCCGCCATGAGCCCGCTGAGAGCGACCGCCGCCACGGACTGCAACATCGGGACCAACAGCGCGACGGCGCCGGCGAGTTCCAGCGCGCCGATGGTGTACATGGCCCCGCCGCCCCAGCCGATCCTGTCGAAGGACTCGACGGCCGTCGGATGCGCTATGAGCTTGGGCAGGGCGCTGGCGACGCCGAAGAACAGGGCGAGCAGCACCTGCACCGCGCGCAGCGCGACCCGGGCTCCGCGCGCCCGGCCGGTGAGCGGGCCGGCGGAGGCCGCGGACGTCGTCGCGGAGTGGACGGGGACGGTGGTCTCGGACATGGGTGGCCTCCTGGTGCAGCGGTCCCGGTTGCGTTCACCGGGGTAGACCGGCCAGAAACCGAGAACTCATCGCCGTCCGCCGACACCGTGCGAACGAGTGGGGCATCTACGCCGCCGGCACCGCCCTCACCCACATCCCGTCCGGTGTCAGATACGCGTCCACCTCCAGTCCCGCTTCCGCCAGAGCCGACTCGAACTGCTCCTTCGTCAGGGGTCTGGCCAGGAACGTCTGGGTCCAGACCGCGTCCGGGAACTCGTATTCCGCGCGGACCGAGTTCACCCCCTCACCGGCCGGCTCCACGGACGCGATCCGCACGGTGAAGCCGCTCGGGTCCACCCGCTCCCTGGGCACGTCGGTGTGATAGTCCGGCCCCTCGCGCTGGATGAGCACACAACCGCCCTCGGCCACATGCCGGACGCAGGTGCGCAGCATGCCCCTGCGCACCTCCTCGTCACCGGCGTGCACCAGGAACGACGCGAGCATCACCACATCGAACTTCTCGCCCAGGTCGAGGTTTTCGATGGAGTCGCATATCGTGCGCGCCCCGCGGATCCGGGCCAGCATGTCGGCGGACTCGTCCACCGCCGTCACCGTGAAGCCGCGCTCCAGCAGCGGGTGGGTCACCCGGCCCACGCCACTGCCCAGTTCCAGGATGTGGGCCCCGGCCGGTACCGCCGCGGCGATGATGTCCGGCTCGTCGCCCACCGGCAGCCGGGCGTACAGCTCGACCGCGCAGCCGTCCGGGGTGATCGCACCGGGTCCCGTGCCCTCGTATCCGTCGCGCATCTCGATCCTCATGCCCGGACAACGGCCCGCTCCCGCACACCCGTTCCCGACCTCCCCCAGTTCACTCGTTCGAGCTATTCGGCCCGGAACGGGAACCATCCGTGCCCGATGTACCAATGACCGCCCGCCCGCAGATGGTCCCCGACGGCCCGCTCCACGGACGTACGGCGGGGCAGCTCGTCCACCGGCAGGTCCGGGTCCCCGAAGACGAACCGAACGGGCTCGGTGTCGGCGGGCTCGGTCTGCTCGCACGCGACGCGGAACCGTTCCTGGAAGCGGACGATGCGGGAGTGGGCCGGCAGGTACCGCCGCAACTGCGGGTCCAGCAGCCAGGAGTGGCACAGCACCGCCGCGGGCCGCTCCTGCGGGAAGTGCAGGGCGAAGAACTCCCGGGCCAGCGCCAGGGAGCGGTCACAGGCGGTCGGGGTCAGCGGGCCGTGGAAGTCGGGGATGTGCAGGTTCAGACAGGGTGTTCCGGGTGCCGCGTCCAGCCCGGCCGCCGCCGCCACCCGGGCGTCGCGGTCCCCGATCCGTGCCCGCTCGAACTGCAGCCGCCCCAGGTGGTACAGCTCGCCGCGGAAGTGCCGGACCAGCCAGCGCGGCGCCTGCACCCCGGCCCTGCCGTACCGTCGGCGGTGCAGCGCGAGCTGCCGGCCCAGGTCGGCCAGCGTGCGCCGGGACACCTCGGCCGGGATGCCGCGCGCCCGGTGGTACGCCTGGGTGCGCGGGAGCGCGGCCAGGAAGACGTACACCGGGAACAGGTCGGTCAGATCGGCCGGCGCCGAGGCGAGCAGGCCGTCGAGTGCGGGTGTGCGGCCCGTGTCCTCCGGTCCGCGGAAGACCTCCTCGACGCATTCCGCCAGGAGGGCGAGCGCGCCCGGATCCCCGGCCAGCCTGCGTCGCCGGGCGACGAGTTCGTTGATGTCCTCGTGCGGTACGGCCAGGTCGAGAAGGAGTTCGGGCAGGTCGTCGGCGTCCGGCAGCACGGGCGGTCCCCCTTCGGTGTCGACGGACGGCGTCCCCGCGGGCTGCCTCACCGGTCGGTCGTACCGCCGCGTCGAGTGTTGATGCACGTCGTCGTCGAAGAGTACGTTGCACACAGGAGTGGTGATCCGATGCGTACGGGCAGTGAACCGGCGACCGCGCGCAGTGCGCTGCGGGCGCGGTTCTGGCTGAGCCTGTGGGGGCTGGTCTGGGCGACCTTCGGCACGGCGGCGTTCGCGCTGGCGGGGCGTCCGGGCTGGGCGGTGGCCTGCGGAGTGCTGTGGCTGCTGATCACCGTCGACATGACCATGATCCTCCGGCACCTGCGGCAGGGTCCGCACTACCAGCCGGGCCGGGACGTACCGCCGTACCAGCCGCCGGACCCCGGACCGCCGTATCCCGGGCCGTCGCGGCACCGCCGTACGCGGCCTCACGGTCGTCCGTGACCGCACGGTCGTCCGTGACCGCACGGTCGTCCGTGACCGCGCCGTCCTTCGCGACCGCGCCATCACTCGCCGGAGCGTGCCGTCACTCCTCGAAGCGTGCCGCCTTCCGGTACTCCGGGTTGGGGTCGAGCGCCGCCGCCAGCCGGAAGTGGCGTTTGGCCTGCTCGGGGCGGCCCTGGCGCTCATAGGTGCGGGCCAGGGCGAAGTGGGCGAACGCGTTGTCCGGCTCACGTTCCAGCACGATGGTGAACTCCAGCTCGGCGGGCCGCAGTTGCGCCGCGGCGAAGAAGGCACGCGCGCGCAGCAGCCGGGCGGCGGTGTTCTCGGGGTGCGCGGCGATGACTCCGTCGAGCAGCTTCACCGCGCCCCGCGGGTCCCGCGCGTTGAGCAGCTGCTCGGCGGCACGGAAGTCGATGACATGCGTTTCCGGCGTACGTCCGGTGGAACCGCTGGTCTCGGGCACGGCAGAGTCCTTCCCTCACTCCAGCACTTCAACGCCCCGGTCCGGACCGCTATTCCGCGCCCGCGCCGCCCTGCCGGGCCCGGCGCGCGAGGTCGTCCCACACCTCGGCGACGCGCTTCCTGAGCGCGTCCAGGGGTACGTCGTTGTCGATCACGATGTCCGCGATCTCCCGGCGCTGCTCACGGCTCGCCTGCGCGGCCATCCGCGCGCGTGCGTCCTCCTCGGTCATCCCGCGCAGCCGCACCAGCCGGTCGAGCTGGGTCTCGGGGCTCGCGTCCACGACGATCACGACGTCGTAGAGCGGTGCCAGACCGTTCTCCGTGAGCAGGGGCACGTCGTGGACGACCACCGCGTCCTCGGCCGCGGCGCTCTCCAGCTCACGGGAGCGGGCGCCCACCAGGGGGTGGACGATCGCGTTGAGGACGGCGAGCTTCTCGGGGTCGGCGAAGACGATCGAGCCGAGCCGGGGCCGGTCCAGGCTGCCGTCGGCGGCGAGGATGTCCGCTCCGAAGGCGTCCACCACGGCCGCGAGCCCGGGCGTGCCGGGCGCCACGACCTCACGCGCGATGCGGTCCGCGTCGATCAGCACGGCCCCGTGCTCCACGAGCAGCCGCGACACCTCGCTCTTGCCGGCGCCGATCCCGCCGGTCAGGCCCACTGTCAGCATGAGCGGAAGCCTAGACGCTCCGCTCGGGGTGCGGTGGGGCAGGTGGAGCAGGCACCGCCGGTGCGGTCCCACGCCCCCGAAGGGGCACGCGGGTCAGTTGTCTCCCTCCCGTTCCGCCAGGAACCGCTCGAACTCCCGCCCGATCTCGTCGGCCGACGGGATCTCCACGGGCTCGGCGAGCATGTTGCCCCGCGTCTCGGCGCCGGCCGCCGCGTCGTACTGGTGCTCAAGGCCCTGGACGAGCGCGGTCAGCTCCTCGTCGCCCTCCTGGATCTGCCGGTCGATCTCGGTCTGCGTGCGGTGCGCGTCCGTGCGCAGGGAGTGGGCGACACTGGGCAGGACCAGGCCGGTGGCGGCCGTGATGGCCTCCAGGACGGTCAGCGCGGCGTCCGGGTACGGCGAACGGGCGATGTAATGCGGGACGTGCGCGGCGACGCCCAGGACGTCGTGCCCGGCCTCCATGAGGCGGTACTCGACCAACGACTCGGCGCTGCCGGGCACCTGGGCCTCCTCGAAGGGGCTGCGGTGGCCGGGGACGAGGTCGGTGCGGTTGCCGTGCGGGGTCAGGCCCACCGGGCGGGTGTGCGGTACGCCCATGGGGATGCCGTGGAAGTTCACGGCGAGGCGCACGCCGAGCCGCTCCACTATCTGTCGCACCGCCGCCGCGAACCGCTCCCACTCCACGTCCGGCTCGGGCCCGGACAGCAGCAGGAACGGGGCGCCGGTGGTGTCCTGGACGAGGCGGACCTCGATGGCCGGGACGTCGTAGCCGGTCCAGCGGTCCCGCTTGAAGGTCAGCAGGGGCCGGCGGGCCCGGTAGTCCACGAGCCGGTCGTGGTCGAATCGGGCCACGACCTGGTGGGGCAGTGAGTCGAGCAGCCGGTCGACGATCTGGTCGCCGGTCTCGCCCGCGTCGATGTATCCGTCGAAGTGGTAGAGCATGACAAGGCCGGCCGACTCCTGGGCGAGCGCCATGTCGACCACGGCGAGGCCCTTCGGCTCCCATGCGTACAAACCCTGCGGATCAAGCACTGTGACCGCTCCTCCTCGTGTTCCTCATCGACAACGCGCCCTGGAACAGGGGAATTCCCGCGACACGCCGCTGAGCAGCACTCTCTCGCGGGACATCTTGACGACCCGTCACCTGGTCCGTACCTTCACGAACGCTCGGTTCACCATGGCGACTTCAGTTCACGTATGAGAAACGACGCGCACCGGCCCCGACCATCCCAACCGC
>NZ_MUMF01000054.1 GCF_002155905.1 Streptomyces tricolor
GGCGAGGGCGCCGACACCGCCACCGCGCTCGGCTTCGCCCAGGCCTACGGCCGGGTCGCCACCCAGGTCGCGGTGCTCGGCGACGCCCAGGAGCAGGCCGGGGTGCCGGTGAGCGCCCTGCGCTCCGGCGTGCGCACGGCGACCTCGCCGGACGCCCCGATGGTGGCCGTCTCCGCCACCTCCGTGGACCCGGCCCGGGCCGCCGCCATGGCCGACGCGGTCGCCCGCGCGCTCACCCGGCACGCCAACGCCGCCAAGGCCGCCACGCACGTCGGACTCCTCCCGTTCTCCCGCGCGGTGCGGCCGAGCGAGCCGGCCACGCCGTCCGCCGGGGTGACCGCACTGGTCGGGGCGAGCGCGGGCGGGCTGCTCGGCGCCCTCGCGCTGCTGGTACGCCCGGGGCGCCGGCCCGCACCGGAGCGGGTGCTCCCGGCCCGGGTGCCCGGCCCGGCCGTCGCCGTCGACGCGCACGGCCAGCGGTGACCGCCACCTACCCGCTGGGCACGGCGAGCCCCGCCCGCCGCCCGGACCTCGTCACCGAACTCGTCACCGACGAGGCCGCCTTCGCCGCGCTGGGCCCCGCCTGGGGACGGCTGTACGGGCGGTGCGCCGCCGCGACCCCGTTCCAGAGCCACGCCTGGCTGCACTCGTGGTGGCTGTCGTACGGCCGGCCCGGGCGGCTGCGGCTGCTGGTGGTGCGGGCCGGCCGGGAACTGGTGGCCGTCGCGCCGCTGATGCTGGTCCACCGGCCGCTGCCCGCGCTGGTGCCGCTCGGCGCGCCGATCTCCGACTACACGGACGTGCTGCTGGACGACGGGGACGACGGGCGGGCGGCCGGTGCGCTGACCGAGGCGCTCGCGGACGCGGCCCGCACGGCACTGGTCGACTTCCGCGAGGTGCGCCCGGGCGGAGCGGTGGAGCGGGTCTACGACCGCTGGCGCGGGCCGCGCCGCACGGTCCGCGACTCGCCGTGCCTGGAGCTGCCCGCCGTGCCCATGGACGAGCTGATCGCCCGGCTCCCGTCGGGCAAGTCCGGCCAGCGGGCGCGGGCCCAGCTGCGCCGGCTGACCGCGCTGGGTGTACGGCGGCGCGTGGTGGGCGCGGAGGGGGTGGAGGCGGCGCTCGGCCGGCTGCTGGAGCTGCACCGGTTGCAGTGGCAGGGGCGGAAGGTGACGGGCGAGCACCTGCGGCCCCGGTTCCGCGAGCATCTGGTGCGCGCGGTGGGCGAGATGGTGCGCTCGGGGAACGCGGTGGTCACCGAGTTCCTGCTCGACGGCGAAGTGGTGGTGGTCGACGTGACGCTGCTCTCCGGCAGCCTGGCCGGCGGCTACCTCTACGGCGCCCATCCGGGTCTGCGACAACGGAAGGCGGACGTGGCGGTGATGCTGCTGGAGGCCTGCGCCGAGCACAGCGGCGGCGGGCAGCGGGGCACGCTGAGCCTGCTGCGCGGCGACGAGCCGTACAAGCGTCACTGGCGGCCCGAACGGGTCGTGAACCGGCGGCTGCTCATGGCCCGGCGGCGCACCGCCCCGCTGCTGACGGCCGCGCTGTGTGACGCGGCCGTCCGGCAGCGGGGCAGGGAAGTGCTGCACCGGTGGCGGGAACGCGGTCGGCGCTAACGGCTCCGCGACCGCCGGTCCCAGCGGACACAGGGCTTTCCGCCGAGCCAGGACCCGATCCAGTCACCCGGGTCCGGCGGTGGGCAGCCGGCCGGGGGCCGCGGGGCGGGAGTCGGCGCCGGCTGTGCGGTGCGGCCGTACAGAGCGGCCCGGTAGACCCGCGACGAGCGCGGGTTGGCCGCGCACTGCCACACGCCGTGCGGGCAGTAGTCGGTCAGCGTCTGGTACAGCGGCCGGTGCGCGTCGATCCAGGCGAGCATGCGCCGCATGTACGCGGCGTTGTCGCCGTTGCGGAACAGCCCCCATTCCGGGAAGGAAAGGGGCTTGCCGTGGGAGTGCGCGAAATCCACGTGGTGCCGGAGGCCGTAAGGCTCACGGACCTGTTCGTCGAACGACATGCCGCTCGGCTGGTCGTAGGCGTCCATGCCGATGATGTCGACCGTGTCGTCCCCGGGATAGCACTCGGTCCAGGGCACGGCGTCCCGGCCGCGGCTCGGCGTGAAGTCGAACCGGAATCTCTGGCCCGGCACCGCGCGCATGGCGGCGACGATCCTGTTCCAGTACGTCTTCCAGGCCTGCGGGTCCGGTCCGCAGCGATGGGTGTAGGTGATGCCGTTCATCTCCCAGCCGAGCACGATCACCGTGTCCGGCACCCGCAGCCGCACCAGCCGTTCGGCCAGGTTCCTGAAGTGGTGGTCGAACGCGCCGGCCGCGGCCTGCCGCAGCAGCCGCCGGACCTCGTCGTCCGGGACGTCCTCCTCGTTGCGCTCCTGCATCGGCACGTTGAGGACGAGCGTCCGGTCCGCCTTCTGCCGCCGCCAGTGCGCCCATACGTCCAGGAAGCCGGGCGGGCCCTCGATGTCCCGCCACTGGCCGCCGGGCAGGTAGGTGTGGGCGACCTTCAGCTCGGTCCCGCCGAGCCAGCGACTCAGCTCGGCGATCCGCGCGACCCCGCGGGGCCCGGAGTCGAGGAAGGCCCCGAAGGGCGCCGGGACGGGGGGCGTGCGGGTCGTGGGGAGCGGCGGGCCCGCGGCATACCCGGGGCCGGCCGCCAGCGCGGCCGACGCGGCGACCGCCACCGCGACGACGGCCCGCCGCCCGGACCGGGCCCTGCGCTGTCGTGGAGCCATGCCCGCTCCCCTCTCCTCCACCGGCTACCGACGTTCCGTCACATCCCTATGCCGAACGCCCGAGCGGATATCGCTTCGGGGCCGCCGAACCCCCGCACGGGCGTATGGAAGGAGGGGAGAAAAGAGGGAAGGGGAAGAAGGAGCGGGCGCGCAGCTGCCGGTGTACGACCTGCTGGTGCGGGGCGGGGTGCCGGGGGCTCGGCCCGGCACCCCGCGCGTCATCGACGGGTGGCGGCCCGGCCTCGCCGGTACAGGATCGCCCCGGCCGCGATCAGCGCGGCGCTGGCGGCCGAGGTCGCCATCATCGTCCGGCCGTCACCGCCGGTGTGCGGGAGCATGGGCGGCTGCGGCTGCGGCTGCCCGGGGTGCTCCCCGCCGCCCCCGCCACCGCCGGGCGGCGGGGTGTGACCGGTACCCGGGGGCGTGCTGTGACCGCCACCGGGCGGCGTGCTGTGGCCACCGCCGGGGGGCGTGCTGTGCCCGCCACCCGGTGGGGTGCTGTGGCCACCGCCCGGTGGGGTGCTGTGGCCACCGCCCGGTGGGGTGCTGTGGCCACCGCCCGGCGGGGTCGTCTCGCCGCCGCCGTAGGGAGGCGGAGTCGTCTCGTCGCCGCCGTAGGGAGGCGGAGTCGTCTCGTCGCCGCCGTAGGGAGGCGGAGTCGTCTCGTCGCCGCCGTAGGGAGGCGGAGTCGTCTCGTCGCCGCCGTAGGGGGGTGGCGTGGTCCTGCCGCCGCCCTGCGCGGGCGGGGTGGTTTCGTCCTCCCCGTACGCGGGCGCGGGCGGGATGTTCTTGTCGTTCCCGCCGTGCGCGGGCGGGGCGGTCTTGTCTCCGCCGGGCGCGGGCGGAGTGGTCTCGCCGCCGTGAGCCGGCGGGGCCGTCTCTTCCCCGTGTGCCGGCGGCGTGGTCCCGTGTCCCCCGGTCGCGGGCGGGGTCGTCTCGCCGCCGCGCGGGGGTGCGGAGTGGTCGTCACCGGGGCCCGGCCGGCCGGTGGAGTCGTCGGAGGTGCCGTAACCGGTGTGGTCGTCGCGGTCGTCCTCGGAGTGCTCGCTGCCGCCCCGCCCCGTCGATCCGTGGCCGGCCGCGGCACAGGAGTTGCCGAAGGCCGGGTTCAACGCCGCGCCCGCGTCGACGGAATTGCCGCAGACATTGACCGGGACGTTCACCGGCACCTGGACGTTGTTACCGGCCAGCACCCCGGGGGAACCCTGGGCGGCGCCCTGCGCGTGGGAGTCGGCGAGCGCGGCGCCGCCGTACAAGGACAGCATGCCGGTCGCGGCGGCGGCCACGGCCATGCCCTTGCTGAGAGTCTGTCGCAATCTCGTGGTCTTCCTGCTCGAAGAAGTGGGAAGGCCGGCCCCGGAACGCGATCAACGGTCCGAGACCGGCCAGTACTCAGCCGGGGAAGCTGGTGGGATGCGCGGGCGAACCTCAGTTGTTGACGCAGGCGTTGCCGAACGCCGGGTTCAGCAGAGCGATGATGTCGACGGTGTTGCCGCAGACGTTGATCGGCACGTGGACCGGGATCTGGATCACGTTGCCGGACAGCACGCCCGGCGAGTGGGCGGCCGCGGCACCCGCACCGGCGTCGGCGAAGGCGGGTCCGCCCAGACCCAGGGCCAGGATGGCGCCCGTAACGGCAGCGACGGTCTTCTTCATGAGTGTTCCCTTCTCTGGGGTCATGCCCCGATGACGGCCAGAACCGTGCGAGCACGACGTGAACGGTCGCGGCACGGAACGAGGGATTGACACAACAGGAGACCGCGGAACGCGGACCGCGCGATAATCACTCGATCGCACCGCTTTCCTCACGCGTTTCTCCCTCGCCTGAATTCGGTGGGAAAAAGGCCCGGGCGGCCCGCAGACGATGCAGCGGACTGCCCGGGCCACGCCAGATCGGCTCAGCCTTCGCCGTTGGCCGAGAGAACCGACAGGTCCTCCAGGACGTGCGAGATCGCACCGTCGCGCTTGGCGTTCGTGGAGTTGTCGTTGCACTGCTGCTGCAGGTGGTCCGACAGGATCGGGATGTCCTGGACCACGACACCGATGAGCGCGGCGATGCCGACGTCCAGGTCCTGGACACCGACGCACGGCTTGTTGAGGGACCCCTGAACCAGCGAGAGCTGCGGGCTCATGTCGCCCTTCGTCGCCGAGTTGCCCCACGACGACGCGGCGCCGTTGCCATTCGCGACGGTCGGTCCGTCGTCGTTGCCGATGGCAAGCGCCTGCGGCGCGGCCGCCACCGCCATTCCCACGACAGAAGCGGCGGTCGCGGCGGCGACCATTGCCTTCTTGAGCACTTCGCGTTCCTTTCCTCGTAGCGACGCATGCCCTACGGCCTCATCAACCCGGCACATCGGGAATGGTTCCGCCGATTCACTCGGTTGGAGCCCAAACGCCCAAGAGGTGACGGAAAGTGCCCATCCGACAAACACACCACCAGTCCACCGGATCGGCCGACGGGGTGAACGGCAGAAACCAAGCACGGGCCGCGGAGTTGACCAAAGCGCTCCGGTGGACGGGGTTTCCTCAGAAAGGACTGGCCAGTGATCAAGAAGATTGTTGCCACTGCGGCCGTCGCCGCTTCGGCCTTGGGCGCCTCCGCTGCCGCGGCACCGCAGGCGCTGGCGATCGGAAACGACAGCGGGCCGACCGCCGCCAACGGCAATGGCGCTTGGCAGAGCTACGGCAACTCGGCCACGTACGGGAACATGAGCCCGCAGATCGCCCTGATCCAGGGCTCTTTCAACAAGCCGTGCATCGCCGTGACCGACCTCCCGATCGGCGTCGGCGCCCTGATCGGTGTCAATGTTCAGGACATTCCGATCCTGTCCGACCACATGCAGCAGCAGTGCACCGAGAACTCCTCGAACGTCAAGCGCGACGGCGCGCTGGCGCACCTGCTGGAGGACGTGTCGATCCTGTCCCAGAACGGCGAGGGCTGACCCAGCACGCGAAGCGGGCCGCCGAGTGGTTCGGCGGCCCGCTTCGGCGTGTCAGCGGCGGTACAGCTCCTCGATCCGCTCGGCGTACGCGGCCGTCACCGCGTGCCGCTTGACCTTCAGCGAGGGCGTCAGCAGCCCGTTCTCCTCGGTGAACTCCCCCTCCACCAGTGCGAACGCGCGGATCGACTCGGCGCGGGAGACGGCCTCGTTGGCGTAGTCGACCGCCTTCTGCACCTCGGCGCGCAGCCGCTCGTCGCGCACCAGCTCGGACAGCGGGGTGTCCGGGGGCAGCTTCCGTACCGCCAGCCAGTGGGCGAGCGCCTCCGGGTCCAGGGTGATCAGGGCGGCGACGAAGGGCCGGTTGTCGCCGACGACCAGGCACTGGCCGACGGGTGAGCGGCTGCGCAGCCGGTCCTCCAGGACGGCCGGCGAGACGTTCTTGCCGCCGGAGGTGACGAGGATGTCCTTCTTGCGGCCCGTGATGGTGAGATAGCCGTCGTCGTCCAGCGCGCCCAGGTCGCCGGTGGCGAACCAGCCGTCGTGCAGCACGGCGTCGGTGGCGGCCGGGTTGTTCCAGTACGACCCGAAGACGATGCCGCCCTTGATCAGCACCTCGCCGTCGTCGGCGATGCGCACGGACACGCCCGGCACCGGCCGGCCGACCGTGCCGGGGCGGGGGCTGAGCGGGGGCACGATCGTGGCGGCGGCGCTGGTCTCGGTCAGGCCGTAGCCCTCGTAGACGACGATGCCGGCCGCGTGGAAGAACAGGTTGAGGTTGCGGTCCAGCGGGGAGCCGCCGCTGACCGCGTACCGCATCCGGCCGCCCAGCTCCTTGCGGATGCGGCGGTAGACCAGCAGGTCGTACAGCGCCCAGGCGGCGTACAGGCCGGGGCCCGGTCCCTTGCCGGTGCCGAGGAAGCGGCGCAGGTGGGCCTCGCCGAAGCGGACGGCGATCCGCTCGGCGCGGTCGAAGGAGGCGGCCCGGCCGATCTTCTCGGCGGTGGCCCGCCCGGTGTCGTGGATCTTCTCGAACAGGTACGGCACCCCGACCAGGAACGTCGGCCGGAACTCCTTGAGCGCGGGCCGCAGCTCGTCGGGCCTGACGCTCGGGAAGTGACCGGTCTCGATCCGGGCCAGCAGGCAGGCCAGTTGCAGGGTGCGGCCGAGGATGTGGGCGAGGGGCAGGAAGAGCAGGGTGGACGCGGTCCGGCCGGTGACGGCCTGGAAGACCGGGTGCAGCAGCTCGACGGTGTTGGCGGCCTCGGCGTGCAGGTTGGCGTGGGTGAGGACGCAGCCCTTGGGCCGGCCGGTGGTGCCGGAGGTGTAGCAGAGGGTGGCGACGGTGTCGGGGGTCGGCGTGGCGCGCCGTTCGGCGAGGTCGTCGTCGGGGACGGCCCGGCCGAGGGTGGTGAGGTCGGCGAGTGCCCCGGCGTCCAGTTGCCACAGCCGGGGCGGGTGCGGGTGGCCGGCCGTGGCGGTGGTGACCGTGGCCGCGTTCTCGACGGTCTCGGTGACGGCGAACCGGGCGCCGGAGTCGCGGACGATCCACTCGACCTGCTCGGCGGAGGAGGTCGGGTAGACCGGCACGGACTGGCCGCCGGCCGCCCAGATCGCGAAGTCGAGGACGGTCCACTCGTAGCGGGTGCGGGACATCACGGCGACCCGGCCGCCCGGTTCGAGTCCGGCGGCGATCAGTCCCTTGGCCACGGCGGCCACCTCGGCGGCGAAGGCCGCGGCCGTGACCGGGCGCCAGGTGCCGGTGCGGTCGCGGCGGCGCAGCAGCACCGCTTCCGGGGTCTCGGCCGCGTGCGTGAACGGCAGGTCGGCCAGGGAGCCGGAGGTGAGCGGGGGTGCCAGGGGCGCGGCCCGCACCTCGCGCACCGCGCCGGTGGCGTCCCGGACGATCTCCACCGTGGCGCGGTCCACGAGATCGGTCCGCTGCCGTGCCCGTTTCAGATCCCTGCGTACGCCCATGACGGCTCCCGGTGGCGGTACGGCCGACGGTCCTTACCGGTGAGTCAACTTACTCGGAAGTAAGGAAAGGTCAATGGGGCGCGCGGGACGGGATCACGGCTAGGAGACGACGTCCTTGCGGGCGAAGCCCCGGAAGGCCAGGGCGAACAGCACCAGGGCGTACGTCAGGGAGAGCGCGGTGCCCTGGATCATGCCGGACCACTCGGGGCGGGGCTGCACGGCGTCGGCCCAGGCGAACTGCCAGTGCGCGGGCAGGAAGTCCCGCCAGTGGCCGAGGGCGGTGACCGCGTCCAGGACGTTCCCGACGATGGTCAGGCCGACGGCGCCGCCGACCGCGCCGAGCGGGGCGTCCGTCTTGGTGGACAGCCAGAACGCCAGTGCGGCGGTGACCAGCTGGGACACGAAGATGTACGCCACGGCCACCAGGAGCCGCCGGGCCGCCGTACCCGTGTCCAGCGCGCCGCCGGTGGGGATCTCCAGCGGCCCCCAGCCGTAGGCGGCCGTGCCGGCGGCGAGCGCCACGAGCGGCAGCAGCACCATCGCCGCGAGGCTCAGCCCGAGCGCCACGACGAGCTTCGACCACAGCAGCCGGGCCCGCGGCACCGGCGCGGCCAGCAGATAGCGCAGCGAGGACCAGCTGGCCTCGGAGGCGACCGTGTCCCCGCAGAACAGGGCGACCGGGATCACCAGCAGGAAGCCCGCCGAGACGAAGAGGTTGACGGCGGCGAAGTTGGCGCCGGAGGCGGTGGCCGTGTCCATCAGCGTGACCTGGCTGTTCCGGCCGCCCGGGTCGCCGCCGACCGCGAAGGCGATCAGCAGCACGAAGGGCAGGACGGCCAGGATCGCGCCCATGACGAGGGTGCGCCGCCGCTTGAGCTGGCGGACCAGCTCGACCCGCAGCGGCAGGGTGCGCCCCGCCTGATAGCCGGAGGCGACCTCGGTGAGCGTGCTCATGCGGAACCTCCGATCAGGGTGAGGAAGGCGTCTTCCAGGCGGCGGTGCGGGCCGACCGAGGCGACCGGCACTTCCAGCCGCACCAGCTCCACGACCAGCTGCTCGGCCGTGCCGCCGGGTTCGAGCCGGACCAGCAGCCCGTCGTCGGTGCGCACGGCGGAGGCGACGCCGGGCAGCGCGCCCACCTTCTCCGCCACCGGCTCCTCCACCGGTGCGGCGGTGCCGACCAGCAGGGTGTCGCCGGAGCCGACGATCTCCCGGACCGGTCCGGCCTGCACGAGCCGACCCCGGTCCATGACCACCAGGTGGGTGCAGGACTGCTCGACCTCGGCGAGCAGATGGCTGGAGACGATCACCGTGCGGCCGCCGGCCGCGTAGCGGATCATCACCTCGCGCATCTCGCGGATCTGGGGCGGGTCCAGGCCGTTGGTGGGCTCGTCCAGGATGAGCAGGTCGGGCAGGCCGAGCATGGCCTGGGCGATGGCCAGGCGCTGGCGCATGCCCTGGGAGTACGTGCGCACCGCGCGGGCGAGCGCGTCGCCGAGGCCGGCGATCTCCAGGGCCTCGTCGAGGTGGGCGTCCTCCGGCGGGCGGCCGGTGGCCCGCCAGTACAGCTCCAGGTTCTCCCGGCCGGACAGGTGGGGCAGGAAGCCGGCGCCCTCCACGAACGCGCCGACCCGGGAGAGCACGGACGCGCCGGGCCGGATCGCGTGGCCGAAGACGCGGATCTCGCCCTCGTCCGGCCGGATCAGACCCATCAGCATGCGCAGGGTGGTGGTCTTGCCCGCGCCGTTGGGTCCGAGCAGGCCGAGGACCTGGCCCTTCTCGACGCGGAAGGAGAGGCCGCGGACGGCGTACCGCTCGGTGGAACCGGCGTACCGCTTGCTCAGGTCCTTGATCACCAGCGGGATGTCGGCCAGCTCCGGGTCGGGTGCGGGGGCGGACGTCCGGCGGCGGGTGGTGAGCAGCAGGGCGAGGGCGGCGACCGCGCCGGCCGCGGGCAGCCACCAGACCCAGGCGGGCAGGGGCGCGGCGGCGGTGGTGACGGCCGGAGCCGTCGGCACGCTCAGGTCGCCCTTCAGGGAGACGGTGTACGTCGCCGGGGCGGCCGGTGAGGCGTAGCCGAGGTCGGTGGAGGCGAGGACCAGGCGGAGCCGGTGGCCCCTCTGCACCTCGTGGTCGATCGCCGGGAGGGTGACGGTGACGTCCTTGCCGGTCCGGGCGCCGGTCACCCGGAAGGGGGCGACGAGCTGGGCGGGCAGCACCTGCCGGCTGCCGTCGGGGCCGACGTCGTAGACCTTGCCGAACAGGACGGCGTCCTCGGCGGTGGAGCTGACGCGGACGGTGGCGGTGGGGGTGCCGGTGATGCGCAGGTCGCGGGTGAGCGGGGCCGAGTCGAACGCGGCGAACTGGCCGGGGAAGTCCAGGGAGACGCCGACGCCGAGCGCGGACAGCTGGGCGAGGCCGCCGGAGCCGCCGAGGCCGGGCAGGGCGGAGACGCCGGGCGGGCTGGCCCCGGCCGGGTTGGTGACGTGCTGGGTGCGGCCGGTGAGGGCGATGGCGCGCCGGTGGTCACGCAGGCCCGGGTAGGCGGGCGCGCTCGCGCCGCGCAACTGGGCGGTGCCGTCGGTGGAGTCGATGCCTCCGGTGCGGGTGATCCGGAACGCCGGGCCGGTGTCGGCGGACCGGTCGCCCTTCAGATACCGGTCGAACCAGGCACGCACGCGTGCCTCGACCCGGTCGGTCTCCATGTCGCCGCCGTCGTGGCCGCCGGCGATCCAGTCGACGGCGACGGGGGCGCCGTTCGCGCGGATCGCCTTCTGGGCGGCGTCGGCCTGGTCGAGGGTGAACAGGGAGTCCGTCTGCCCCTGCACGAGCAGGGTGGGCACCTTGATGCGGTCGCCGACGGCGGACGGCGAGCGCTCCCGGAGCAGCTTCCGGGCGGCCGGGTCGGGGGTGCCGGACTCGGCGACCCGGTCGTACATCCGGCACAGCGCGGGTTCGAACTTCGCGCAGCCGCCGCCGTTGTTGAAGAAGACGCCGGCCCACAGCTTCTTGAACACGCCGTTCGGGAACAGGGCGTCCGCGAGGTCCCAGTAGGTGATCGCCGGGGCGATGGCGTCGACCCGGTGGTCGTGACCGGCGGCGAGCAGCGAGACCGCGCCGCCGTAGGAGCCGCCGGCCAGGCCCACGCGCGGGTCGCCGGGCTTGTCGAGCCGCACCTGGGGCTGCCCGGCGAGCCAGTCGATGAGCCGGGAGACGTCGGCGACCTCGCCCTTGGGGTCGTTGAGGCCGATCTTCCCGGTGGACCTGCCGAAGCCGCGCGCGGACCAGGTCAGGACCGCGTACCCGTCCCGGGCGAGGTCCTCGGCCTGCCGGCGCATGTCGTCCTTGCTGCCGCCGAAGCCGTGCGCGAGCAGGACGGCGGGGTGGCGGCCGGCGTCGGCCGGGGTGAAGTACGAGGTGTCCAGGCGCACCCCGTCGACCGCCAGGACCCTGTCGCTTCGGCGCACGGTCCGGGTGTCGTCGGAGGCGACGGCCGCCGTCCACGTCCCGGCACCGGCGAGCACCGCAACGGCGGCCACGGCGGCGGTGAGCCGACGGGGCCGCCGCAGGAAGCTCCGCAGGGCGGACAGTCGAAGATCCATGTGTCAACGGTACGGGGCGGTACCGACCATGGCTGCCGACCGGGGGTTGAACGGGGGCCCCTCCCCCAGGAGTACGGGGGAGGGGCTCTGTACCGCGCTCGTGGTACGGGGCGCGGTCAGGCCTGCGCGTCCTCCGGGATCGACACCCGCCAGTGGGTGTCGCGGCGCGGGCGGAGGTAGAGGGCCCAGTAGAGGGTGGCGACCGCGGTGATGCCGCCGGTCCACAGCAGGTAGCCGGTCTCCTGCTGGGTCAGGATGTACGTCAGGACGGCGATGAGCAGGACCGGCATCGCGGGCCACAGCGGCATCCGCCAGGCGGGCGTGTGCCGGTGGGAGCCGCGGCGGGCGAGCAGGGCGGCGATCGCGACCAGCAGGTACATGCCGGTCACCGAGACGCCGGTGACGCCGTACAGGGTGTCGAGGTTGACGAAGCAGAGGACCGCGCCGGGGACGCCGACCGCGAGGGTGGCCACCCAGGGGGAGCCGAAGCGGCCGAGCTTGGAGAAGAGGGCGTTGACCGGGCCGGGCCAGGCCTTGTCGCGGGCGGAGGCGAACAGGACGCGGGAGTTCTGGATGACCATGACGATGCCCGCGTTGATGATCGCGAGGGCCACGCAGAGGCTGACGAAGGTGCCGACCGCGGAGTTCGACCAGGCGGTGACCATGGAGCTGATGTCGCCGCCGGTCAGTTCCGCCAGGTCGGAGGCGCCCATGGTGATCGCGGCGACCGGCACCAGGATGACCACGGCGGAGATGGCGAGGGTGGCGAGCACGGTCCGGGCGACGTTGCGGCGCGGGTTCTCCAGTTCCTCGGAGAGGTAGACGGCGGTGGAGAAGCCCTGGGTGACGAAGAGGGCGATGGCGAGCCCGGAGACGATCAGCATGGCGGTCACGGTGTCCGTGTGCCCGTCGGCGCCGGCCACCTGGAAGGAGACCAGGCTGCCCGCCCCGCGGTGGCCGTGCGAGAAGCCGAGCACGGCGACGACCCCGGCGGCGACGACCTCCAGGACCAGGAAGACGCCGGTGATCCAGGCGTTGGCGCGCAGGTCGAGCAGGCCGGCGAGGGTGGCCAGCAGCATGACGCCGGCGCCGGTCATGGACGGGTCGAGGTGGACGAGGGGGGCGAGGTAGTCCGCCGTGCCCATCGCGATCACCGGCGGCACGATCATCACGACCAGCAGGGAGAGCACGAAGACCAGCCAGCCCGCGAGCCGCCCGGCCATCGTCGACACCATGGCGTACTCGCCGCCCGCGCTGGGGATGAGGGTGCCCAGCTCGGAGTAGCAGAACGCCACGGCGATACAGAGGAGGGAGCCGATGGCGATCGTCAGGGCGGTGGCGGTACCGAGGGAACCGAACAGATCGGGGACGACCACGAAGAGCGTGGAGGCGGGCGTGACGCAGGACAGCGTCAGCAGCGTGCCGCCGACGACACCGATGGAACGCTTCAGCCCCGGTGCGGGGGCCGTCGCGGTGTCTACCACGGA
The DNA here is from genome assembly GCF_002155905.1 of Streptomyces tricolor. Lineage (GTDB taxonomy): Bacteria > Actinomycetota > Actinomycetes > Streptomycetales > Streptomycetaceae > Streptomyces > Streptomyces tricolor. The sequence continues at coordinate 12,755 of NZ_MUMF01000054.1, forward strand.
CTTCTGGAGCGTGTCGGTCATACGGCGGTTCCGATCGACTTGTGCGACTGAGGGTGGGGTCGGGAGCGCTATCGCCTCCGGCGGATCGTCGTACGTTCGTCTCGTCCGCTCCCGGCGCTGCATAGAGAACCCCGACGAAAACCGCCGCGTCAATGGCCGTTTACCTACGGAATCCGCAGCTCCGGAGGGTCGAATCGAGCATCACTTTCCCAGGCCGTGACGCCCTGTAGGCGCATCCACCAAGCCCAGGCCGAATGTGACCTTGCTTTCAAAGGTCACCTCCCAGCAACCCCTTCGTCACCCGTTTCATCCCCCCAGAACGAGAACCGCAGCCAAGGTGTCAAAAAAATGTCAGCCGTCCGGTATTCGGACGGCCCCACCGGATCGCGTCCATGTCAGACATGGCCGATAGAGTGCGCCCCGCACACAGCAGGCACACAGCTCTAGGGGTGGGGACATGAGGAAGCGGAACACCGCCGTCTGGGTGGGCTTCACGGCAGCGGCGCTGGTGGCGGCCTCCGGCTGCGGCACGGAGAGCGCGAAGAAGACCGTCAGGGCGGCCGACAAGGCCGGCCCCGCGATGGCCGCGCTGGCCCGGGCGACGGACCGCACGGAGCAGCTCGGTTCGGCCGAGGTGAGCATGACGGTCGACACCGACACCAGCGGCCCGGTCGCCATGGAGGGCACGTACTCCTGGGGCGACGGGTACGCCTTCGACGTGGAGATGGACACCAAGGCCGCGAACATGCAGGACGTGAACCACTCCCCCACGACGCGCGTCCTGTTCGTCGACGGCGCCTACTACTACGACGTCGACGCCTTCCGCTCCGGCCCCTACCAGGGCAAGGACTGGATCAAGGTCGACGGTTCGGCCGTGTTCGGCAAGAAGGGCGCCCAGGCCTTCAGCGGGGACAACGGCAGCCCCTCCGCTTCGATGAAGGGCCTGAAGTACGCCAAGGACGTCGACAACCTCGGCACGGAGACCGTGAACGGGCAGCGCACCACGCACTACCGGGCCGTGATCGACAAGGCGGGCATGGGCAAGTTCGCGGACGCCTACGGCGAGGGCAGCCCCATGGGCGCGGCGACCGGAGCGAAGTCGATCGCCATGGACGTGTGGGTCGGCTCCGGCGACCTGCCGGTGCGGCTGAAGCAGAAGCTGGGCACGATGACCATCAGCATGGACTTCGACAAGTTCGGCAAGACGGCCGCCGTGAAGGCCCCGCCCGCCGCGCGCATCGCCGACCTCACCGAGATGGTCAAGGAGCAGCAGGGCTGAGCACGGCGGTGCCCCGCCTTCCCCCGGCGCGGGGGAAGGCGGGGCACCGTGCCGTCCGGCTCAGTGGTTGCGCGGGAAGCCCAGGTCCACGCCCGCCGGGGCGTCGGCCGGGTCGGGCCAGCGCGTGGTGACGACCTTGCCGCGGGTGTAGAAGTGCGTGCCGTCGTTGCCGTAGATGTGGTGGTCGCCGAAGAGCGAGTCCTTCCAGCCGCCGAAGGAGTGGTAGCCCACCGGCACCGGGATCGGCACGTTCACGCCGACCATGCCCGCCTCGATCTCCAGCTGGAAGCGGCGGGCGGCGCCGCCGTCCCGGGTGAAGATCGCGGTGCCGTTGCCGAACGGGGACGCGTTGATGAGGGCCACGCCCTCCTCGTAGGTGTCGACGCGCAGCACGCACAGCACCGGGCCGAAGATCTCGTCCTGGTACGCCTTCGCGCTGGTCGGCACCTTGTCCAGCAGCGAGATGCCGATCCAGTGGCCGTCCTCGAAGCCCTCGACGGTGTAGCCGGTCCCGTCGAGCACCACCTCGGCGCCCTCCGCGGCGGCGCCGGAGACGTAGGAGGCCACCTTGTCGCGGTGGGCGGCGGTGATCAGCGGGCCCATCTCGGACGCCGGGTCGTTGCCCGGACCGATCTTGATCTTCTCGGCGCGCTCGCGGATCTTCTCGACCAGCGTGTCGCCGATGGAGCCCACGGCGACGACCGCCGAGATGGCCATGCAGCGCTCGCCCGCGGAGCCGTAGGCCGCCGAGACCGCCGCGTCGGCCGCCGCGTCCAGGTCGGCGTCCGGCAGCACCAGCATGTGGTTCTTGGCACCGCCGAGGGCCTGCACGCGCTTGCCGTGGGCGGAGGCGGTGGTGTGGATGTAGCGGGCGATCGGGGTGGAGCCGACGAAGGAGACGGCCTTGACGTCCGGGTGCTCCAGCAGACGGTCGACGGCCACCTTGTCGCCGTGGACGACGTTGAAGACGCCGTCGGGCAGACCGGCCTCGGCGAGCAGCTCGGCGATCCTGACCGACGCCGACGGGTCCTTCTCGCTCGGCTTCAGCACGAAGGTGTTGCCGCAGGCGATGGCGATCGGGAACATCCACATCGGGACCATCGCCGGGAAGTTGAACGGCGTGATGCCGGCGACGACACCGAGCGGCTGGCGGATGGCGGCCACGTCGACCCGGCTGGCGACCTGCGTGGACAGCTCGCCCTTGAGCTGGACGTTGATCCCGCAGGCCAGGTCCACGATCTCCAGGCCGCGCGCGACCTCGCCGAGCGCGTCGGAGTGCACCTTGCCGTGTTCGGCGGTGATCAGCTCGGCGATCTCGTCCCGGTGGGCGTCGAGCAGCGCCCGGAACTTGAAGAGGATGGACGTGCGCTGGGCCAGCGAGGACTGGCCCCAGGTGCGATAGGCGTCCTTGGCCGCCGCGACCGCCGCGTCCACCTCCTCGACCGACGCGAACGCGACCTTCGTGGTGACCGCGCCGGTGGCCGGGTCGGTGACCGGCCCGTACGCGCCCGACGCACCGTCGACGGTCTTGCCGCCGATCCAGTGGTTGACGATCTTCGTCATGCCCTAAGACTCCTTCTCACAGATGGCGGCGTCGGGTCGAGACGTGCCGTTCGTACAGCTCACGTGCCTTGACCGCGGAGGGTCGGGTCGCGGTCTCGGCCACAGGAACATCCCACCAGGCCTGCGCTTCGGGCGCGCCCGACACAGTGTCGGACGTTTCGGTCTCCACGTAGACACATGTGGGAGTGTCGGCGTCCCGCGCCTCGGCGAGCGCCGCGCGCAGGTCCCGTACGGTCGTGGCGCGCAGCACCCGCATGCCGAGGCTGGCCGCGTTGGCCGCGAGGTCGACGGGCAGCGGGGCGCCGGTGTACGTGCCCTCCTCGCTCGGGAAGCGGTAGGCCGTGCCGAACCGCTCGCCGCCCACCGACTCCGACAGCCCGCCGATGGACGCGTACCCGTGGTTCTGCACCAGCAGCATCTTGATCGCGATGCCCTCCTGGACGGCGGTCACGATCTCCGTCGGCATCATCAGGTACGTGCCGTCGCCGACCAGCGCCCATACGTTCCGCTCGGGCGCGGCCAGCTTCACGCCGAGGGCGGCCGGGATCTCGTAGCCCATGCAGGAGTAGCCGTACTCCAGGTGGTACTGGTCGGCCGAGCGGGCCCGCCACAGCTTGTGCAGGTCGCCGGGGAGCGAGCCGGCCGCGTTGATGATGATGTCCGACTCGTCCACCAGCGCGTCCAGGGCGCCGATGACCTGCGGCTGGGTCGGCCGTACGTCGGCTTCCCGGGCCTCGAAGCAGGCGTCGACGCGCTGCTCCCAGCGCTCCTTGTCCTCGGTGTACGCGCGGACGTAGGCGTCGGCGACCCGGTGGCCGTGCATCCCCAGCCGCTCGGTCAGCTCCTCCAGGCCGCTGCGGGCGTCGGCGATCAGCGGGAGTCCGGCCAGCTTGTGGCCGTCGAAGGGTGCGATGTTGAGGTTGAGGAAGCGGACGTCCGGGTTCTGGAAGAGGGTGCCGGAGGCGGTGGTGAAGTCGGTGTAGCGGGTGCCGACGCCGATCACCAGGTCGGCGGTGCGGGCCAGCTCGTCGGCGGTGGCGGTGCCGGTGTGGCCGATGCCGCCGACGTCCTGCGGATGGTCGTACCGGAGTGAGCCCTTGCCGGCCTGGGTGGAGGCGACCGGGATGCGGGTCGCCGACGCGAACTCCGCGAGGGCCTCCTCGGCCCGGCTGTGGTGGACTCCGCCGCCGGCGACGACCAGCGGCCTGGCGGCGGCACGGATCGCCCGGACCGCCTCCGCCAGCTCGGCCGGGTCCGCGCCCGGCCGCCGTACGGTCCACACGCGCTCGGCGAAGAACTCCTCCGGCCAGTCGAACCCCTCCGCCTGGACGTCCTGCGGCAGGGCGAGGGTGACCGCGCCGGTCTCCACCGGGTCGGTGAGGACCCGCATGGCCTGGAGCGCGCTCGGGATCAGGGCCTCCGGCCGGGTGATGCGGTCGAAGTACTTCGACACCGGGCGCAGCGTGTCGTTGACCGACACATCGCCCGCGTACGGCACCTCCAGCTGCTGCAGGACCGGGTCGGCGGGGCGGGTGGCGAAGACGTCGCCGGGCAGGAGCAGCACCGGCAGGTGGTTGATGGTGGCGAGGGCGGCGCCGGTGACGAGGTTGGTCGCGCCGGGGCCGATCGAGGTGGTGACCGCGTGCGTGGACAGGCGGTTCGACTGGCGGGCGTAGCCGACGGCCGCGTGCACCATGGACTGCTCGTTGCGGCCCTGGTGGTACGGCATGACATCGGCGTACTCGATCAGCGCCTGGCCGAGGCCGGCGACGTTGCCGTGCCCGAAGATGCCCCAGGTGGCGCCGATCAGCCGCTGCCGCGCGCCGTCCCGTTCGGTGTACTGGGCGGCGAGGAAGCGGACGAGCGCCTGGGCGACGGTCAGCCGGATCGTCATCGGTACCCCCCTGTGGTCTGCGTGTGGTCGGGGTGGAAGCAGATCCGCCACTCCCGGGTCTCCCCCGGGCCGGCCATGACGTTGAGGTAGTACATGTCGTGCCCGGGCTGGGCGATGGACGGACCGTGCCAGCCGTCCGGGACGAGGACGGCGTCGCCGGAGCGGACCTCGGCGAGGACGTCGGATCCGCCCTCCCGCGAGGGGAACACCCGCTGGTAGCCGAGTCCGTTCGGACCGTCGATCTCGAAGTAGTAGATCTCCTCCAGCTCGGACTCCTCGCCCGGCCGGTGCTCGTCGTGCTTGTGCGGCGGGTACGAGGACCAGTTGCCGCCGGGGGTGATCACCTCTACGGCGATCAGCCTGTCGCAGTCGAAGGAGTCCGCGGAGGCGAAGTTGCGCACCCGGCGGGCGCAACTGCCGCTGCCGCGCTCCTCGACGGGGACCTCCGGCGCGGGGCCGTAGCGGGCGGGGAGTCGTCGCTCGCACTTCGCTCCTGCCAGGGCGAAGCGGCCTCCCGCGCCGGAGGCGATCAGGACCCGGGCGTCCCGGGGCGCGTACGCGAAGTCGGAGACCTCCGCGAACACGCTCCCCCGGCCCAGGAGTTGGAACTCGGCCTGCTCGGATGACGCAGTCTCAATTTGTACGGTACATCCGCCTTCCAGCGGAAGCACGATCCACTCACTGTCCCCGGTGGTGAACGTATGGCTGCCGCCGGGCGCCAACTCGACGACACGCAGGCTGCTGTGTGTCCAGCCGGCCAACTTGGGGTCGATGTCGACGACGTACGGGGCGTTCGCGGTGGCGCCCCGGGGCAGATGCAGATCGGTGCTGGTCATGCGGCCCTCACAGCAGTCCTACGGCGGTGTCCACGGCGGCGGCCACATCGCCGTCCGCCGGGTACAGCAGCGAGCGGCCGACCACCAGGCCGCGCACGGTGGGGAGCCGGAGCGCGCCGCGCCACTTCTCGTACGCGGCGACCTGGTCCTCCGGCGAGTCGCCTATGTCCCCGCCGAGCAGTACGGCGGGCAGGGTGGAGGTCTCCATGACCCGGGCCATGTCGTCGGGGTTCTCGGTGACCGGCACCTTCAGCCAGGTGTAGGCCGAGGAGCCGCCGAGTCCGGAGGCGATGGCGATGGACCGGGTGACCGCCTCGGCGGACAGGTCGTTCGTCAGCTTCCCTTCGGGGGTGCGGCGGCTGATGAACGGCTCGACGAACACCGGCAGCCGGCGCGCGGCCATGGCGTCGATGGCGCGGGCGGTGGACTCCAGGGTGGTCAGGGAGCCCGGGTCGGCGTAGTCGACGCGCAGCAGCAGCTTGCCCGCGTCGAAGCCGAGGCGCTCGATGTCCTCCGGGCGGTGGCCGGTGAACCGGTCGTCCAGCTCGAAGCTGGCGCCCTGCAGCCCGCCGCGGTTCATGGAGCCCATGACGACCTTGTGGTCCAGGGCGCCGAGCAGGAGCAGGTCGTCCAGGATGTCGGCGGTGGCGAGGACCCCGTCGACGCCGGGCCGGGACAGCGCGAGGCAGAGGCGTTCGAGCAGGTCGGCGCGGTTGGCCATGGCGAGCTTGCGGTCGCCGACACCGAGGGCGCCGCGGGCCGGGTGGTCGGCGGCGACGATCATCAGCCGGCCGTTCTCGTTCAGCAGCGGTCTGCGGGCCCGGCGGGCGGCGGCCTCGGCGATCGCCTCGGGGTGGCGGGTGCGGACGCGGACGAGTTCGGCGACGTCGACCCGGGGCGCACGGGTGCCCGCGGCGCCGGCGCGGCGGCCCGTCGCGGCGGAGTCGGGGCGGGGGCCCGCGGTGCCCTCGCGGGGAGCGTCCGTGATGCCCTCGCGGGGAGCGTCCGTGATGCCCTCGCGGGGAGCGTCCGTGATGCCCTCGCGGGGAGCGTCCGCAGCGCCTTCGGGAACGGTGCCGGCCCCGCCCTCGTGGTGCGTGCCCGCGACGCGGCCGGCCCTCACAGCACCGCTCCGGCGTCGAGCGCGGCGGCCACCTCGTCCGGGGTCGGCATCGCGGAGGAGCACTCCAGGCGGGAGGCGACGATGGCGCCGGCCGCGTTGGCGTACCGCATGATCGTCTCCAGGTCCCAGCCGGCCAGCAGGCCGTGGCAGAGGGAGCCGCCGAAGGCGTCGCCGGCGCCGAGTCCGTTGAGGACGGTGACGGGCAGGGGCGGGACCTCGGCCGACTCGCCCTTGCTGTCGACGGCGAGCACTCCCTTGGGTCCCTGCTTGACGACGGCCAGTTCCACCCCGGCGTCCAGCAGGGCGCGGGCGGCGGCATGCGGCTCGCGTACGCCGGTGGCGACCTCGACCTCGTCCAGGTTGCCGACGGCGACGGTGGTGTGGCGCAGCGCCTCGGCGTAGAAGGGGCGGGCGGTGTCGGGGTCGGCCCAGAACATGGGGCGCCAGTCGAGGTCGAAGACGGTGATGCCGGCCTTGGCCCGGTGGGCGAGCGCCGCGAGGGTGGCCGTGCGGCTGGGCTCCTCGCTCAGGCCGGTGCCGGTGACCCAGAAGATCCGGGCCTCGCGGATCGCGTCCAGGTCCAGCTCGTGGGCGTCGATCTCCAGGTCGGGGGCCTTGGGCCGGCGGTAGAAGTAGAGCGGGAAGTCGTCCGGCGGGAAGACCTCGCAGAAGGTGACCGGGGTCGTCAGGCCGGGCACGGGGGTGACCCAGCGGTCGTCGACGCCGAAGCCGCGCAGCGCCTCGTGGAGGTAGGCGCCGAACGGGTCGTCGCCGGTGCGGGTGATCACGGCGGTGTCCCGGCCGAGCCGGGCGGCGGCGACCGCGACGTTCGTCGCCGACCCGCCGAGGAACTTGCCGAAGGACGACACCTGGGCGAGCGGGACACCGGTCTGCAGCGGATAGAGGTCCACTCCGATCCGCCCCATGGTGATCAGGTCGTAGGCCATCGGCTTCCCTTCGTCATGGCTCTCCCCGGCTTTCTAGCCCTGTGCGGCGAGTCCTGTCAATGCTTTGTCCAGACATTCGGACCAGTTCCCTCGGGAGGGTGGCGGAGTGCCGTGAGGTGAGGTCGGGCCACTTCTCTATGGTTGCCCTGTGTGACGACTACGTCACAAACTGCACCAACTCGTCACGCATGTCACCGCTACGCGGGCCGTCGGTCACCAGCGGTCAACAGGCGCGCGCTTGCTGGTCACTCTGCGTCGCCCATGGGCACAGGGTGGGTGATCAGCGCAGCGCCCGGTCCCCCCGGCGGCCGTTCCCGGTCGTCGCCGCGGTGCGCGCGGGGAGGTGCAACGCATGACCGACCGAAGGCTCTGGTCCTACAAGGAGATCGCGGCGCACATCCGGGTGCAGCCGGACACCGTACGGTCCTATCGCAAGCACGGGCTGCTGCCCCCGCCCGACCACGTCGAGGGGGGCAAGCCCTACTGGTACGCCGACACGGTCCGCGCCTGGGTCGCCTCCCGCCCCGGCAACCGCGGACGCAGAGACGGCTGACCTCCGTCCCCGGGGGCACGGTGGCCGGGCGGCCGGCGGGGGCGGTCGTCAGCCCCAGGGGGTGATGACGGTGACGCCGGCGCCCGGTGCCGTGTCCATCGCCGCGAGCGCCGCCGGGGCCGCGTCGAGCGGGATCGTCCTCGTCACGAGGAGGTCCGGGCGCAGCACGCCGGAGCGGACCAGGTGGAGCATGCCGGGGTAGGCGTGGGCGGCCATCCCGTGGCTGCCGAGCAGTTCCAGCTCCAGGGCTGTCGCGCGGGCCAGCGGCACGGGCGTGGTGCCGTCGGCGGAGGGCAGCAGGCCGACCTGGACGTGCCGGCCGCGGCGGCGCAGACCGTTCACGGAGGCCGCGCACGTGGCGGGCGAGCCGAGGGCGTCCAGGGAGAGGTGGGCGCCGCCGCCGGTCAGCTCGCGGACAGCGGCGGCCGGGTCGGACACACCGGTCGCGTCCAGGCAGGCGGCGGCACCGAACGTCCGCGCGAGCTCCAGCGCCTCGGGCGAGACGTCGACCGCGACCACCCGGGCCCCCGCGGCCGCCGCGATCATCACCGCCGACAGCCCGACCCCGCCGCAGCCGTGCACCGCGACCCACTCCCCGGCCGCCACCCGGCCCTGCTGCACCACGGCACGGAACGCGGTGGCGAAACGGCAGCCGAGGGCGGCGGCGGTGGCGTACGGCATGTCGTCCGGGAGCGCGACGAGATTGACGTCGGCGTGGTCGAGCGCCACGTACTCGGCGAAGGAGCCCCAGTGGTGGAAGCCGGGCTGGGTCTGCCGTTCGCACACCTGCTGGTCGCCCGCCGCGCAGGAGGGGCAGCTGCCGCAGGCGCAGACGAACGGCACGGTGACCCGGTCGCCGGGCCGCCAGCCGGTGACCCGCGCGCCCACCTGCTCCACCACACCGGCGAGTTCATGCCCGGGCACGTGGGGCAGGGTGATGTCCGGGTCGTGGCCCATCCAGCCGTGCCAGTCGCTGCGGCAGAGGCCGGTGGCCTCCACGCGGACGGTCACTCCGTGCTCCGCGGGCTCCGGGTCGGGTACGTCCCGGACCTCGGCCGGCTTTCCGTACTCCTCGAACACCACGGCTCGCATGCATGCTCCCTTCGGAAACCTGCGCGCAGGCTAGACGCTCCGGGAGCCGCCGGGCCGTGCGGCCAGTACGGGTTCGTCGTGGCTGTCCGCGCCGCTCCCCGCGCCCTTTCCGGGCCTGCCCTGCTCCCCCTCGCTCAGGCCGAACCGTTCGTGGATGCGGCCGAGCCAGCCCGGCGCCCACCATGTCGCCCTCCCCGTCAGCCGCATGATGGCCGGCACCAGCAGGCTGCGGACCACCATCGCGTCCATCAGCACCGCGAGGGCGATGCCGAGGCCCAGCATCTTGGTGTTGGTCACCCGGGAGGTGCCGATGGCCACCATCACCACCGCGAGGATGACCGCCGCCGCGGTGATCAGTCCGCCCGTGCGCTGGAGGCCGAGCCGGACCGCTCGCTCGTGGTCGCCCGTGCGGTCGTACTCCTCCTTGATGCGCGAGAGCAGGAACACGCCGTAGTCCATGGAGAGGCCGAAGGCCGCGCAGAACATCAGGACGGGCAGGGTGGTCTCTATGGACCCGGTGCTGGTGAAGCCGAGCGGGCCGGACAGGTGGCCGTCCTGGAAGACCCAGACGACCGCGCCGAACATCGCCGTCAGGCTGAGCGCGTTGAGCACCACGGCCTGGAGGGGTATCAGCACGCTGCCGGTGAGCAGGAAGACCAGCAGGAGCGTGACGGCGGCTATGAACACCGCGGCCCAGGGCAGGCGTTCACCTATCGCGTCCTTGCTGTCCACGAGGACCGCCGCCGCGCCGGTCACCTTGGTGTCGAAGGGGGCGGGCACCGAGCGCAGGTCGCCGACCAGGCGCTGGGCGGGGTCGTCCACGGCCTCGCCCCTGGGCTGGACCGTGAAGTAGGCGGTGTCGCCCTCGACCAGGGGGCCGTCGACGCGGAGCACCCCGGGCAGCGCGGCCATCCGCTGCTTGTAGGCGGCGTACTGGGCCGCGGTGGCCCGGCCTTCGGCGAGGACTTCGAGGCCGCCGCCGGGGCTGCCGGGGAAGCCCTCGCGGATGTGCTGCTGCACCACGTGGGATTCGGCGGTCGAGGGCAGCTGCCGGTCGTCGGCCGTACCGAACTTCACGCCCAGGAAGGGCAGTCCGAGCAGCACGAGCAGGGCCGTGGTGCCGAGGGCGAAGAGCGGGGCGCGGCGCATCACCAGGCCGGCCGTGCGCGCCCAGGCGCTGCCCTCGGCCCGCTTCGGCTCACGGTCCCGGCGGAACAGGCGGCGCAGGTCCAGCGCGTTGACCCGGTGGCCGAGCAGGATCAGCGCGGCCGGGAGCAGGATCAGGGCGGCCGCCGCCGCGAGGAGGACCACGGCGATGCCGGCGTAGGCGAAGGACCGCAGGAAGTACTGCGGGAAGAGCATCATGGCGGCCAGCGAGACCGCGACCGTCAGGGCGGAGAAGAGCACGGTGCGGCCGGCGGTGCGCAGGGTCGTACCCACCGCGGTCGACGGGTCGGCGCCGGCGGACAGTTCCTCGCGGTAGCGGCGGACGATGAACAGGGCGTAGTCGATGGCGAGGCCGAGGCCGAGGGCCGTGGTGAGGTTCAGTGCGAAGACCGAGACGTCGGTGAAGGCCGTCAGGCCGCGCAGCACCGCGTTCGTGCCCAGGATGGCGACGATGCCGATGCCCAGCGGGAGCAGGGCGGCGACCGCGCTGCCGAAGACCATGACCAGCAGCACCAGCGTGATCGGCAGGGCGATCAGCTCGGCGCGGGTGAGGTCCTCCTGGATGATCGTCTGCATCTCGTGCCGCACCGCGACGATGCCGCCGAGCTTGACCTCGACCGGGCCGTGCGTGCCCCGGTAGTGCGGGGCGATGCGGTCCAGGGTGCGGCCCGCCGCGCCCTCGTCGCCGGTGATGCGGGCGGCGATCAGCGCCTCGTGCCCGTCTTCGGCGCGCAGCGCCGGGGCCTGTGCGGGTGCGGCCTGCCAGTAGGAGCCGACGCCGGTCACGCCGGGCTCCGCGGCCAGCCGCCGGACCAGCGCGCGGGCCTGCGCGGCCACCGCCGGGTCGTCCACCGAGGCCCGGCCCGCGTCCACCAGGAGCAGCAGGTTCGGCTGGGAGGCGGGGAACTCGCGCTCCAGTGCCTTGGTCGCGTACGTCGACTCGGCGGCCGGGTCCTCCCAGCCGCCGCTGCCGAGCCGGTCCGCGACGCCGCTGCCGGCCAGCACGGCGAGCGCGGTGAGCACCAGGGCCACCAGGAGCGAGAGGCGGGGCCGGGCGGTGACGAACCTGGTCCAGCCGCCGATCCGGGGAGGTCCGTCCTCGGGTCGCGGCGCCTTGTCGACTTCGGTCATCGTGCGGTGTCCCCTTCACCCTGACCAGCGCTGTCGCGTGCGAGCACGGCAGCATGGAGCAGTCATTGCCATAGACTGAAAACACGAGAGATCGCTCGCGTTTCACCAGAATGCGAGTGACCACTCGTGTTTGTCAATCGCGTTCGGAGAGCTGGGGATACACGCGTGTCCGACACCACGAAGAAGGGCGACGGCACGACGAAGGAGCAGCAGCCGCGTCGTCGCCAGGCCCGCGGCGAGCGCCGCATCGCGCAGCTGCTGCACGCCGCCGCCCGGGTCTTCTGCACCACCGGCTACACCGCCGCCAGCACCAACGCCATCGCCCGCGAGGCGGGCGTCTCCCCCGGCACGCTCTACCAGTTCTTCCCGAACAAGGAAGCGATCGCCATCGAGCTGGGCGACCGGCTGATGCACGAGATGCGCGAGGCGTACGGCGAGGCACTGGCCCCCGTCGACCCCGCCACCCCGCTGGAGGAGGCCATCGGCTCGGCCGTCGACTGGTTCATGGCCTTCAACACCGACCACCCCGTCTTCTTCGCGCTCATGCACGGCCCCGACATCCCCGGCCGGATGGCCGAGGCGCACGAGCAGCTGCACACCACCGTGGTCGGCCGGATCGAGGCGCTGCTCGCCTCGCTCATGCCCGGCGCGGCCCCCGCCGACGTGACCCGTACGGCCCACGTCTGCCTCGGCATCTACAAGGCCGGCCTGGAACTGGTCCTGGCCCACGAGGGCGCCGAGCGCGCGGCCTACATCCGGGAGACCAAGGACGTCCTGATCCGCTACCTGGAGCCGCTGGTCGGCGACCGGCTCGGCCGCGCGTGACGCCGTACCGCCGAAACCGGAACCCCTTCAGTGGATTCATACCCCCTAGGGGTATAGTGTGGGGAGCGTGGGGTTCCTCCGTGGGCCCCACCGACCCCACACGCCTCGACGAGGAGTAACGACATGACCGCCCACACCGACACCCCGGGCTCCGTCACCACCGTCTACAAGGTGACCGGCATGAGCTGCGGCCACTGCGAGGGCGCCGTCTCCGGCGAGATCTCCCAGATCCCGGGCGTCAGCTCGGTGAAGGCCGTCGCGTCGACCGGCGAGGTGACCGTCGTCTCCGCGGCCCCGCTGGACGACGAGGCCGTGCGCGCCGCCGTCGACGAGGCCGGCTTCGAGCTGGCCGGCAAGGCCTGAGGAAGCGACCGGGGAGGAACCGGGGAATCCCCGGGGAAATCCCGGCGGAACCCGGGGAACCCGGAGACCAAGCCCGGGAAGAACCCGAGGAAGACCCCGAGAAGACCTCCGATCCACCGACCGGGCCGTACCGACCAGCTGATACTGGATCCGTACGGCCCGGTCCGATGTCTGGAGTCCGGACATGACCAGCACCACCGCAGAGAATGCCGCCCAGGCGGGCACGACCTCCGAGGTCGAGCTGCTCATCGGCGGGATGACCTGCGCCTCCTGCGCCGCCCGGGTGGAGAGGAAGCTCAACCGGATGGACGGCGTCAGCGCCACCGTCAACTTCGCCACCGAGAAGGCCAAGGTCACCTACGCCGACGGCGTCCGGGTCGCCGACCTGATCGCCACCGTGGAGAAGACCGGCTACACCGCAGAGGAGCCCCCGCCGCCGGAGCCCGCCCCCGAGACCGGACCGGAAGCCCCCGAACAGGACCTCGAACTCGGCGCCCTCCGGCACCGCCTGCTCGTCTCCGCGCTGCTCGCCGCCCCCGTGGTGCTGCTCGCGATGGTCCCGGCGCTCCAGTTCGACAACTGGCAGTGGCTCTCGCTCACCCTGGCCGCACCGGTCGTCGTCTGGGGCGGCGCCCCCTTCCACCGGGCCGCGTGGACCAACCTCCGGCACGGCGCCGCCACCATGGACACGCTCGTCTCGGTCGGCACGCTGGCCGCCTTCGGCTGGTCGCTGTGGGCGCTGTTCCTCGGCGACGCGGGCAGGCCCGGCATGCGCGACGCGTTCCACCTCACCGTCTCCCGCATGGACGGCGCCTCCGTCATCTACCTGGAGGTCGCCTCCGGAGTCGTCGCGCTGATCCTGCTCGGCCGCTACCTGGAGGCCCGCTCCAAGCGCCGCGCGGGCGCCGCCCTGAAGGCCCTGATGGAGCTGGGCGCCAAGGAGGTGGCGGTACTGCGGGACGGCCGCGAGGTGCGGATCCCGGTGTCCGCGCTGGCCGTCGGCGACCGGTTCGTCGTACGGCCCGGCGAGAAGATCGCCACCGACGGCGCGGTCGTGGAGGGCGTCTCGGCGGTGGACGCCTCGATGCTGACCGGCGAGTCGGTACCGGTCGACGTCGGCCCCGGCGACCGGGTCACCGGCGCCACGGTCAACGCGGGCGGCCGGCTGGTCGTCGAGGCCACCCGGGTCGGCGTCGACACCCAGCTCGCCCGGATGGCGAAGCTGGTCGAGGACGCCCAGAACGGCAAGGCCGAGGTGCAGCGGCTCGCCGACCGGATCTCCGCCGTCTTCGTCCCCGTGGTCATCCTCGTCGCGGTGGGCACCTTCGGCGCCTGGCTGGGTGTCACCGGGGACACGGCCGCCGCGTTCACGGCCGCCGTCGCCGTGCTGATCATCGCCTGCCCCTGCGCGCTCGGCCTGGCCACCCCGACCGCGCTGATGGTCGGCACCGGCCGCGGCGCCCAGCTCGGCATCCTGATCAAGGGTCCCGAGGTACTGGAGTCCACGCGCCGCGTGGACACGGTCGTCCTCGACAAGACCGGCACGGTCACCACCGGCCGGATGAGCCTGCGGGCGGTCCACGTCGCCGACGGCGAGGACGAGAAGGAGCTGCTGCGGCTCGCGGGCGCCTTGGAGCACGCCTCCGAGCACCCCGTGGCCCGCGCGATCGCCGCCGGTGCCGAGGAACGCACCGGGACCCTGCCGGCGGTCGAGCACTTCGAGAACGTGCCCGGGCGGGGCGTACGCGGGCGCGTGGAGGGCCGTGAGGTGGCCGTGGGGCGCCTGTACGACACGCTGCCGGAGGAGTTGGCCCGGGCGGCCCGCGAGGCCGAGCGGGAGGGCCGTACGGCCGTCGTGGCCGGCTGGGACGGCCGGGCCCGCGGGGTCCTCGCCATCGCCGACGCGGTCAAGGAGACCAGCGCCGAGGCGGTCCGCGAGCTGCGCGCGCTCGGGCTCACGCCGGTGCTGCTCACCGGGGACAACCGGACGGTCGCCGAGGCGGTCGCGCGGACCGTCGGGATCGACCCCGCGCAGGTGTTCGCCGAGGTGCTGCCCGAGGACAAGGTGGACGTCGTACGACGGCTCCAGCGCGAAGGGCGGTCGGTGGCCATGGTCGGCGACGGCGTGAACGACGCCGCCGCGCTCGCCACCGCCGACCTGGGCCTGGCCATGGGCACCGGCACGGACGCGGCGATCGAGGCCGGCGATCTGACGCTGGTGCGCGGGGACCTGCGGGTGGCCGCGGACGCGATCCGGCTGTCCCGCCGGACGCTGGCCACCATCAAGGGCAACCTGGTGTGGGCCTTCGGCTACAACGTCGCCGCGCTGCCGCTGGCCGCCGCCGGACTGCTCAACCCGATGATCGCGGGGGCGGCGATGGCCTTCTCGTCGGTGTTCGTGGTGACCAACAGTCTGCGGTTGCGCGCCTTCCGCTGAACACGCCCTGACCAGAGCGGGAAATACCGGGACCGATGTCCCGGTCCCCCTAGAGTCCGGCGCGCGCCTCACATAAGCTCTTCACAAGGCTCGCGCATCATCCTTACGCTTGGGTCCCGATTGCCATATCGGGGCTCTTGCGTACCTAAGGGACATATGCAAGAGACGCAGATCACAGTGATGCGAACGTAACCATCGAAGGGGTTCGACGGTCTAAGTTGGCGATGTCAGACCAGCGTCTTGGGGGGCGCTGACTGGCATCTGAGGATGTCTTGGGGGACTTCCTCAGAGATGCGTTGCCGGGGCACGTACACCGGGAAGCTTTGAGCGGCCCTCCCAGCGTGCGTTGTCCCGGCAGATCGCACCGCATCACTGGAGCACGGCGGGTTTTGCTCGTTGTGCTCACAGACAGCGATTCAGGCGCTGTCCTCTCCGAGCGCCCGGCCGGATCCCGTGGGGGGAATCCGCACCGGGACATGGGAAGGCGCCCTGGTCGTCGGCCCGTGGGGGGACCGGCGTCTCAGGGCGCCTTCTGCTTTTCACGGCTCCCGGCCAACGCTTCAGGGCCTGCCCTCCTGCTCGGACGGACAGGCCCCTCTGCTCGGTGAGCGCGGCTCAGCGGGTGCGGCTCAGGGAGTTCAGCGCTCCTCGACCGGAACGAAGTCGCGCTCCACCACGCCGGTGTAGATCTGGCGCGGGCGGCCGATGCGGGAGCCCGGCTCCTTGATCATCTCGGTCCACTGGGCGATCCAGCCCGGGAGCCGGCCGAGGGCGAACAGGACCGTGAACATCTCAGTCGGGAAGCCCATGGCCCGGTAGATCAGACCGGTGTAGAAGTCCACGTTCGGGTACAGCTTGCGCTCGACGAAGTAGTCGTCGGAGAGCGCGTGCTCCTCCAGCTTCAGGGCGATGTCGAGGAGCTCGTCCTCCTTGCCCAGTGCGGAGAGCACATCGTGCGCGGCGGCCTTGATGATCTTGGCGCGCGGGTCGAAGTTCTTGTAGACCCGGTGGCCGAAGCCCATCAGGCGGACGCCGTCCTCCTTGTTCTTCACCTTGCGGATGAAGGTGTCGACGTCGGAGCCGGAGTCGCGGATGCCCTCGAGCATCTCCAGCACGGACTGGTTGGCGCCGCCGTGCAGCGGGCCCCACAGCGCGTTGATGCCGGCCGAGATGGACGCGAACATGTTGGCCTGCGAGGAGCCGACCAGGCGGACCGTGGAGGTCGAACAGTTCTGCTCGTGGTCGGCGTGCAGGATCAGCAGCTTGTCCAGCGCGGCGACGACGACCGGGTCCAGCTCGTACTCGTCGGCCGGGACCGAGAAGGTCATGCGCAGGAAGTTCTCGACGTAGCCGAGGTCGTTGCGCGGGTAGACGAACGGGTGGCCGATCGACTTCTTGTACGCGTACGCGGCGATCGTCGGGAGCTTGGCGAGCAGCCGGATCGTGGAGAGGTCGCGCTGCGTCTCGTCGAACGGGTTGTGGCTGTCCTGGTAGAAGGTGGACAGCGCCGAGACGACCGAGGACAGCATCGCCATCGGGTGGGCGTCGCGCGGGAAGCCCTTGTAGAAGTTCTTGACGTCCTCGTGCAGCAGCGTGTGCCGCGTGATGTCGTTCTTGAACGAGGACAGCTGGTCGACGGTGGGCAGCTCGCCGTTGATCAGCAGGTACGCCACCTCAAGGAAGGTGGAGCGCTCGGCCAGCTGCTCGATGGGGTAGCCGCGGTAGCGGAGGATGCCCGCCTCGCCGTCGAGGTAGGTGATCGCGGATTTATAGGCGGCGGTGTTGCCGTACCCGCTGTCCAGGGTCACCAGACCGGTCTGGGCGCGGAGCTTCCCGATGTCGAAGCCCTTGTCACCGACGGTGCTGTCGACCACCGGGTAGGTGTACTCGCCGTCGCCGTACCGCAGTACTACAGAGTTGTCGCTCACGTCTTCCCTCACCGACGTAGTGCCTCATCTTCGAGGTGCCCTGACTGTCTCTACCATCCCCCATTTGGCTCAGGAGAGTGCACTCGGGGTCGACCATTGGGCCCATTGGCGGCACTCAGTGCCGCCAACCTGCTCATCCTGCCCCCTCGGAGGGGCAACGGGAAGTGCTCTGTGACCTTCGTGACTCATTTGATCGATCATTTTCGCGCCGAGCCCGGGTTCAGGCGCGCAGTCTGAAGTCCAGGGCCGTGCACCGCCGCCCGGCCGACACCGTGCGCACCGCCTGCCCGATCGCCCTGCGGGAACCGACGAGGACGACCAGGCGCCGGGCCCGGGTGACCGCCGTGTAGAGCAGGTTCCGCTGGAGCATCATCCATGCTCCCGTGGTGACCGGAATCACCACGGCGGGATACTCACTGCCCTGCGAGCGGTGGATGGTCACCGCGTACGCGTGCGCCAGTTCGTCCAGTTCGTCGAATTCGTACGCAACCTCCTCATCCTCGTCCGTCAGTACGGTCAGGCGCTGATCGACCGGATCGAGCGAGGTGACGACGCCCACGGTGCCGTTGAAGACACCGTTCTTCCCTTTCTCATAATTGTTGCGAATCTGGGTGACCTTGTCGCCGACGCGGAAGACCCGGCCGCCGAACCGCTTCTCCGGCAGATCGGGCCGCCCGGGCGTGACGGCCTGCTGGAGCAGCCCGTTGAGCGCGCCCGCGCCGGCCGGTCCCCGGTGCATCGGCGCGAGCACCTGCACATCCCGGCGCGGGTCGAGGCCGAACTTGGCCGGAATCCGCCGTGCGGCCACGTCCACGGTCAGCCGGCCCGCGGCCTCGGTGTCGTCCTCCACGAAGAGGAAGAAGTCCTTCAGCCCGTCTGTGAGCGGATGCTGCCCCGCGTTGATCCGGTGCGCGTTGGTGACGACACCGGACTGCTGGGCCTGCCGGAAGACCCGGGTGAGCCGGACGGCCGGGATCGGGCTCTTCTCGGCGAGCAGGTCCCGCAGGACCTCCCCGGCGCCGACGCTCGGCAACTGGTCCACGTCCCCCACGAACAGCAGGTGCGCCCCCGGCGGTACGGCCTTGACCAGCTTGTTGGCGAGCAGCAGGTCCAGCATGGACGCCTCGTCCACGACCACCAGGTCGGCGTCGAGCGGCCGGTCCCGGTCGTAGGCCGCGTCCCCGCCCGGCTTCAGTTCCAGCAGCCGGTGCACGGTGGAGGCTTCGGCTCCGGTCAGCTCCGAGAGCCGCTTGGCGGCCCGGCCGGTCGGGGCGGCCAGCAGCACCTTGGCACGCCGGGCGCGGGCCAGCTCCACGATCGAGCGGACGGTGAAGGACTTCCCGCACCCCGGCCCGCCCGTGAGGACGGCGACCTTCTCGGTCAGCGCGAGCTTCACGGCGGCCTCCTGCTCGGGTGCGAGGTCGGCGCCGGTGCGGGTTCTCAGCCAGCCGAGCGCCTTTCCCCAGTCCACCTCCCGGAACCCCGGCATCCGGTCCTGGTCCGTGCGCAGCAGCCGCAGCAGCTGGGCGGAGAGGGAGAGTTCGGCGCGGTGGAAGGGCACGAGGTAGACGGCGCTGACGGGATCGTCGCCGCCGCCGTCGGGCCCGGGCACCTTCTCCCGTACGACCCCCGGATCGGCCCCGTCCTCCGGCACCTGGCCCAGCTCGGCGAGACACTCGATGACCAGCCCTGTGTCCACCTGGAGCAGCTTCACGGCATCGGCGATCAGCCGCTCCTCCGGGAGGAAGCAGTGCCCCTGATCGGCGGACTGCGAGAGCGCGTACTGCAGCCCGGCCTTCACCCTCTCGGGACTGTCGTGCGGGATGCCGACGGACTGGGCGATCTTGTCGGCGGTGAGGAAGCCGATGCCCCAGACATCGGCGGCGAGCCGGTACGGCTGCTCCTTGACGACGGAGATGGACTCGTCCCCGTACTTCTTGTAGATCCGCACGGCGATGGAGGTGGAGACCTCGACGGTCTGCAGGAAGAGCATGACCTCCTTGATCGCCTTCTGCTCCTCCCAGGCGTCGGCGATCTTCTTCGTCCGCTTCGGCCCGAGGCCGGGCACCTCGATCAGCCGCTTCGGCTCCTCCTCGATGATCCGCAGGGTGTCCAGCCCGAAGTGCTGGGTGATCCGATCGGCGAAGACCGGCCCGATGCCCTTGACCAGGCCGGAGCCGAGGTAGCGGCGGATGCCCTGGACGGTGGCGGGCAGGACGGTCGTGTAGTTCTCGACGTGGAACTGCTTGCCGTACTGCGGGTGCGACCCCCAGCGGCCCTCCATCCGCAGGGACTCCCCGACCTGCGCACCGAGGAGCGCGCCGACCACCGTGAGCAGATCGCCGGCGCCTCTGCCGGTGTCGACCCGGGCCACGGTGTACCCGTTCTCCTCATTGGCGTACGTGATCCGCTCCAGCACACCTTCGACCACGGCAAGCCGCCGCTCACCGGTCTGGGTCCCCGCCTGTCGAGCCATGATCCGACGGTACCGGTGAGGTCTGACAGCGGGGCGGCGACCACCGGAACCGGGTCCTGCGATGCGAACTCGCGGCGGCGCGGCTCGTTGACCACGTCGTACGAAAGCAGAGCTGATGGTCGGCTCGTACTTCTGGCGACACCCGCTGGCCGAACAGGTGCGCGCGGAAGGAAGGGAAGAGGGGCGGCAGCAAGGTCGGGCCGAGGCCAAGGCCCAGATGATCCTGCGGATTCTGGAGTGGCGCGGCATCCCGGTCTCCGAGGACGTCCGCGAGCAGGTGAACGCCTCCACCGACCTCGACCAGCTGGATATCTGGGCACAGCGGGCCGTCCACGCCACGGAGGCCACGGAGTTGTTCACCGAGGAGTGAGCGCCCTCGGGTCGGCTGCGTCCGCGCTGCCGGCGGAGGCTGCGCGGACGCTCATGTGGACGCCAGGTGGGGCGGCATCTTGCGGCCGGTGGGTGCAGGGGTGGCGGAAGCGGTAGTGAGCAATGGCCAAAAGCCATCGCCTTCCTCCCCCGGTCACGATTGGGTTTCGGCCACGGTCCACCCCCTTGCATCCGGTCATGTAATCGATTCCAATCCTCCCTACGGCAGGGATGTAATCGATTCCACGAGTCCACGAGGAGGTGGGGCCGGCGATGGCGGGTATCAAGGATGTCGCCGCTGCGGCGGGGGTGTCCGTGGCCACCGTGTCGCGGGTGCTGAACGGGCATCCGTCGGTCAGTGCCGAGGCGCGGGCTCGGGTGAACAGGGCCGTGGAGACGCTCGGGTACCGGCCGAACGCCGTCGCCCGGTCGCTGCGGACCGATCAGACGCACACCCTCGGACTGGTCATCAGCGACGTGCTGAATCCTTACTTCACGGAGCTGGCGCGATCCGTCGAGGAGGAGGCGCGGGCGCTCGGGTACAGCGTGATCATCGGCAACGCCGACGAGCGGCCCGAACTGCAGGACCACCACGTGCGGAACCTGCTCGACCGGCGGATCGACGGGCTGCTCGTGTCGCCGACGGACGGCGGGTCGCCGCTCATGCTGGACGCCGCTCGGGCCGGTACCCCCATGGTGTTCGTCGACCGGTGGATCCCCGGCGTGGAGGTCCCGGTGGTGCGGGCGGACGGACGCGGGGCCGTACGGGATCTCGTCGCCCATCTGTACCGGCTCGGGCACCGGCGGCTCGCCATCATCGCCGGGCCCGCCGCCACCACCACCGGCAGCGAGCGCGTCGAGGCCTTCCGGGCCGCGCTGGCCGAGCACGGGCTGCCGCTGCCGGACGCCTACACCGGGCAGGGCGACTTCCAGGCCGAGAGCGGGCGGCGGGTCACCGAGGGGTTCCTGGATCTCGCGGAGCCGCCGGAGGTCGTCTTCGCCGCCGACAACCTGATGGCGCTCGGCGCGCTGGACGCCGTACGCGCGCGCGGGCTGCGGGTGCCGGACGACATCGCGCTGGCCGCGTTCGACGACATCCCGTGGTTCGTGCACACCGATCCGCCGGTCACCGCGATCGCCCAGCCGACCGGTGAGCTGGGGCGGGCCGCCGTACGGGCCCTGGTCGACCGGATCGAGGGGCGTACCCCGCGGTCCGTCACGCTGCCCGCCCGGCTCGTCGTACGCCGCTCGTGCGGTGCGCCCCCCACCCCCTCCCCAGTGCAAAGGAGCACGTCGTGAGCAACCCGGACGAGTTGCTGCGCATCGAGGGCATACGGAAGACCTTCCCCGGCGTGGTCGCGCTCGACGGCGTCGACTTCGATCTGCGGCGGGGCGAGGTCCATGTGCTGCTCGGTGAGAACGGCGCCGGCAAGAGCACGCTGATCAAGATGCTCTCCGGGGCCTACACCCCCGACGCCGGCCGGATCCTCGTAGGCGGTGAGGAGGTGCGCATCCACGGGGCGCAGGACTCCGAGCGCCTGGGGATCGCCACCATCTACCAGGAGTTCAATCTCGTTCCCGATCTGACCGTCGCCGAGAACATCTTCCTGGGGCGGCAGCCGCGCCGCTTCGGGATGATCGACCGGAAGCGGATGGAGGCCGAGGCCGAGACGCTGCTGGAGCGGGTCGGGGTGAGTGTCTCGCCCCGCGCGCGCGTGCGGGAACTCGGGATCGCGCGGCTGCAGATGGTCGAGATCGCCAAGGCGCTCAGCCTGGACGCGCGCGTGCTCATCATGGACGAGCCGACCGCCGTGCTCACCTCGGAGGAGGTGGAGAGGCTCTTCGCCATCGTGCGGTCCCTGCGGGAGGACGGCGTGGGGGTCGTCTTCATCACCCATCATCTGGAGGAGATCGCCGCCCTGGGGGACCGGGTCACCGTCATCCGGGACGGGCGCAGTGTCGGGCAGGTGCCCGCCGCCACGCCCGAGGACGAGCTGGTACGGCTGATGGTGGGGCGGTCCATCGAACAGCAGTATCCGCGGCAGCGGCCGGAGCAGGGCGCTCCGTTGCTGTCCGTCGAGGGGCTCGGCCGGGACGGGGTCTTCCATGACGTGAGCTTCCAGGTGCACGCCGGTGAGGTCGTCGGCATCGCGGGGCTCGTGGGCGCCGGGCGGACGGAGGTCGTACGGGCCGTGTTCGGCGCCGATCCGTACGACCACGGGGTCGTGCGGGTGTCGGGCACGGAGATCAAGCGGCACGACGTGAACGCCGCGATGGCCGCCGGGATCGGGCTCGTACCGGAGGACCGCAAGGGGCAGGGGCTCGTGCTGGACGCCTCCGTCGCGGAGAACCTGGGGCTGGTGACCCTGCGCGCCGCCACCCGGGCGGGACTCGTCGACCGCAAGGGCCAGTACGCCGCCGCCGAGCGGATCGCCGGGCAGCTGGGGGTGCGGATGGCCGGCCTCGGGCAGCAGGTGCGGACGCTGTCCGGCGGCAACCAGCAGAAGGTCGTCATCGGCAAGTGGCTGCTGGCCGACACGAAGGTGTTGATCCTGGACGAGCCGACGCGCGGTATCGACGTCGGCGCCAAGGTCGAGATCTACCAGCTGATCAACGAGCTGACGGCCGCCGGTGCCGCCGTCCTGATGATCTCCAGCGATCTGCCCGAGGTGCTCGGCATGAGCGACCGGGTGCTGGTGATGGCCCAGGGCCGGATCGCCGGCGAACTCTCCGCCGACGAGGCCACGCAGGACGCGGTGATGTCCCTCGCCGTGAGCACCCCTACCACCGAGAAGGAGGCCACCCGTGGCCACTGACACGCTCAAGGGCCGGGCGGGCGCGAGTGGCGCCCCGGGGGCCCTTCGCCGGCTGCTCCTCGACAACGGCGCGCTGACCGCGCTGATCGTCCTCGTCGTCGCCCTGTCGGCGCTGTCCGGGGACTTCCTGACCACCGACAACCTGCTCAACATCGGCGTGCAGGCCGCCGTCACGGCCATCCTCGCCTTCGGCGTCACGTTCGTGATCGTCTCCGCCGGCATCGATCTGTCCGTCGGCTCGGTGGCCGCGCTGTCGGCGACCATGCTGGCCTGGAGTGCCACGCAGCATGGCGTTCCGGTCGCGCTCGCGGTCCTCGTCGCCGTGGCCACGGGCGTCGTCGCCGGCCTGGTGAACGGTTTCCTCATCGCCTACGGCAAGCTGCCGCCGTTCATCGCGACGCTGGCCATGCTGTCGGTGGGCCGCGGTCTGGCCCTGGTGATCTCGCAGGGTTCCCCCATCGCATTCCCCGACTCGGTCTCGCACCTCGGGGACACCCTCGGCGGCTGGCTGCCGGTGCCGGTGCTGGTCATGGTGGTGATGGGGCTGATCGCCGCGGTGGTGCTGGGGCGGACGTACATCGGCCGGTCCATGTACGCGATCGGCGGCAACGAGGAGGCCGCGCGGCTGTCCGGGCTGCGGGTGCGGAGGCAGAAGCTCGCCATCTACGCGCTGTCCGGCGTGTTCGCCGCCGTCGCGGGCGTCGTGCTGGCCGCCCGGCTGTCCTCGGCGCAGCCGCAGGCCGCCGACGGCTACGAGCTGGACGCGATCGCCGCGGTCGTCATCGGCGGTGCCTCGCTGGCGGGCGGCACCGGCAAGGCGTCCGGCACGCTGATCGGCGCGCTGATCCTGGCGGTGCTCAGGAACGGCCTCAACCTGCTCTCGGTGTCCGCCTTCTGGCAGCAGGTCGTGATCGGTGTCGTGATCGCGCTGGCGGTGCTGCTGGACACCGTGCGCCGCAAGGCGGGGGCGACCCCGGTGGCCGCCGGGACGGGCGGGCCGAAGGGCAGGCAGGCGGTGACGTACGCGCTGGCCGCGGTGGTCACCGTGGCCGTCGTCGGCGCCACCTCCTTCCTGCACGGCGGTTCCTCCTCGTCCACGAACCCGAGGATGGGGCTGTCGCTGTCCACGCTGAACAACCCGTTCTTCGTGCAGATCCGGGCCGGCGCCCAGGCCGAGGCGAAGAGGCTGGGCGTCGACCTGACGGTCACCGACGCCCAGAACGACGCCTCCCAGCAGGCCAACCAGCTGCAGAACTTCACCAGTTCGCACGTGGGCGCCATCATCGTCAACCCGGTGGACTCGGACGCGGCGGGCAACTCCGTCACGGCCGCCGACAGGGCGCGGATCCCGGTCATCGCGGTCGACCGGGGCGTCAACAAGGCGTCCGTGGACACCCTGGTGGCCTCGGACAACGTCGCGGGCGGCGAGCTGGCCGCGAAGACCATCGCCGAGAAGCTGGGCGGCCAGGGCAAGATCGTCATCCTCCAGGGCCAGGCGGGCACGTCGGCGGCCCGCGAGCGGGCGGCCGGGTTCGCCCGGGGCCTGAAGGACTACCCGGGCATCCGGGTGCTGGCCCAGCAGCCCGCCGACTTCGACCGCACCAAGGGCCTCGACGTGATGTCGAACCTGCTCCAGGCCCACCCCGACGTGCAGGGCGTCATCGCCGCCAACGACGAGATGGCCCTGGGCGCGATCAAGGCGCTCGGTTCCAAGGCCGGAAAGTCCGTGCAGGTCGTCGGCTTCGACGGCACCCCGGACGGACTGACGGCGGTCAAGGACGGCACGCTGTACGCGTCCGTCGCCCAGCAGCCCACGCAGTTGGGGAAGATCGCCGTGGACAACGCCCTCAAGGCGGTCAAGGGCGAGAAGGTGGAGCCGACGGTGAAGGTGCCGGTGAAGGTGGTCACGAAGGACAACGTGGCCGGCTTCACCGGCTGACAACGCCACGGACGGGCGGGCGGCCCCGGGAGCACTTCCCGAGGCCGCCCGCCTGACGTCATCTCTCAGGGGAGTCAACTGATGTACGACTACGACCTCCTGGTCGTGGGATCGGCCAACGCCGACCTGGTGATCGGGGTCGAGCGGCGGCCGGCCGCCGGCGAAACGGTGCTCGGCGGCGACCTGGCCGTGCACCCGGGCGGCAAGGGCGCCAACCAGGCGGTGGCCGCCGCCCGGCTGGGGGCCGGTACGGCCCTGCTGGCGCGGGTCGGCGACGACGGGCACGGCCGGCTGCTGCTCGACTCCCTGCGCGCGGCCGGGGTCGACACGGTGGGGGTGCTGGTGGGCGGGGCCCCGACGGGCGTCGCGCTGATCACCGTGGACCCGTCCGGGGACAACAGCATCGTGGTGTCGCCGGGCGCCAACTCCCGGCTGCTGCCGGCGGACGTCCGGGCGGCGACGAGCCTCTTCCACGCCTCCCGGGTGGTGTCGGCCCAGCTGGAGATCCCGCTGGAGACGGTCGTGGAGGTCGTACGGAGCCTGGCGCCGGGGAGCCGTTTCGTGCTGAACCCGTCTCCGCCGCGGGAGCTGCCCGCCGAGGTGCTGGCGGCCTGCGATCCGCTGATCGTGAATGAGCACGAGGCGCGGGTGATCCTCGGCGACGCCGGTGTGAGCGACGAGCCCGCCGACTGGGCCCGGCTGCTGCTGGCGAAGGGCCCGCGGTCGGTGGTGGTGACGCTGGGCGCGCAGGGCGCGCTGGTGTGCGACGACTCGGGCGTGACCCGGGTGCCGTCGGTGCGGGTGGACGCGGTGGACACGACGGGGGCCGGGGACGCGTTCACGGCGGCGCTGGCCTGGAAGCTGGGCGCGGGTGCCGGTCTGGCGGAGGCGGCGGCCTACGCGGCCCGGGTCGGTGCGGCGGCCGTGACGCGGCGGGGCGCGCAGGAGTCGTACCCGACGGCGGCGGAGGTCGAGGCGCTGTGAAGAGGGCGGGCATCCTCAACCGCCACCTCGCCGGGGCGCTGGCCGAGCTGGGCCACGGGCACGAGGTGCTGGTCTGCGACGCGGGCATGCCGATACCCGACGGCCCCCGGGTGGTGGACCTGGCGTTCCGCGCCGGCGTGCCGTCCTTCGCCGAGGTGCTGGAGGGCCTGCTGGCCGAGCTGGTGGTGGAGGGTGCCACGGCGGCGGAGGAGGTACGGGCGGCCAATCCGGCGGCGGCCGGGCTGCTGGCGGACCGCTTCCCGGAGCTGGCCCTGGTCCCGCACGAGCGGCTGAAGGAGCTGTCGGCCGGGGCCCGGCTGATCGTCCGCACCGGCGAGGCCCGGCCGTACGCGAACGTGCTGCTGCGCTGCGGGGTGTTCTTCTAGGGCCCCTCGCTTCGAGGGGGCGTTCCCGGCCGCTCGGCCTGGGCACGCCCCCTCGGCTTCCCCTCCCCCGCCGGAACC
>NZ_MUMF01000538.1 GCF_002155905.1 Streptomyces tricolor
CGATGCTCCCCCCGCCCGAGTCGCCCGTCAGCCACTCCCCCGACCGGGCGTCCCAGGGGCCGGCGCCGCTGGGCATTGCGGGTCGGTCCGCTCCGGTCGGCTCGCGGTGGCGCAGGGTGCCGTTCCCGGCGGAGTCGCGCCGGGGGGCGGGAGCGAGCCCTGCGGGGTCCTCCGGGGCACCCGGGCCCGCGCCCTCCGCATCACCCACCTCACCGGAGGCGGCGCCGCCGACACCGTTCAGGCCCGGCGTCGCTCCCGCGCCCGGTTCCTCCGCGAGGCCCGAGCCGGTCCCCCTGGCGGCAGTTCGGCCGTCCAGCTCGCTCACCGTGCCCCCTCCGCCGCCAGCGGGGTCGCGCGGACCGGGGCGTGCGNNNNCGCCGGACTCGTCCAGGACGACCCGGCGGACCGGGCAGTGCGAGACGATCTCCAGGTAAATGCCGTGAAATGCCGCGATGTTCTGCTCGACGGTGAACAGTTCGAGCGCCCGGGCGCGCGCGGCGGCACCGAGGCGCGCACGGCGCTCGGGGTCGCGCAGCAGGGCCACGCACGCCTCGGCGAGCGCCCTGGGATTGCGCGGGGGCACGACGAGTCCCGTGCCGCCGATGACCTCCACGACGGCGCCGACGTCCGTGGAGACGGTGGCGCGGCCGCAGAGCATGGCCTCGACCAGGCCGGCCGGGAAGCCCTCCACGACGCTGGAGAGGACGACGACCGCTCCGGCGGCGTACGCGTCGGGCAGCGTCGGGACCTCCGGAGCGCCGATCTCCTGGAAGGAGACGGGGTTGTCGCCGACGGCGTGCACGCCTTCCGCCTCGTCCGGGAAGAGTTGCGCGGCGAGCGCCCGGCAGTGGCCGAGGTACTCCGCGTCCCCGGCGCCGGAGGGAGCGCCGACGATTCGCAGGCGGGCCGTGGGCTCCGCCTTGCGGACCTCGGCGAAGGCGTGCAGCAGGGACACGAGGTCCTTCGTGGGCTCCACGCGGCCGACCCAGACGAGGGTGTCCGGGTCGGCCCGGTCCGGGGACTCGCCGACCTCGGCGAAGCGGTCGGCCGCCATGCCGGGGTACACCGTGCGGATCCGGGCGCGGTCGGCGCCGCACCGTTCCTGCCAGCGGCGGGCGTGCGCGTTGCCCGGGGTGAGGATCGCGGCTCCCCGGTAGACCTCGGCGGCGAGCCGGCCGTGGAAGGCGCCGAGCAGGGCGCGTACGGCGGGGGCGGCGGTGTCGGGGCCGCGGGTCAGGTAGTGCGAGCGCAGGTGGACGCCGTACTCGGTGACGAGCAGCGGGACGTCGCAGAAGTGCCGGGCGAGCAGACCGGCGAGGGCGGCGGGGCCGCCGGCGGTGGCGTGGCACAGGTCGGCCGCGCCGAGGGCGTCGTCGCCGTACCAGTCGAGGGACAGGGGGCGCAGGGCGCGTTCGAGGTGGGCTGCGACGGCGAGCAGATCGGGTACGCGCGCCTCATGCGCCGTGCGCGGCGCGTGCGGTGCGCGGCAGGCGCGCTCCAGGGCGCGCACGGCGGCGTCGGAGCGCAGGGCGCCGACGAGTCCGCCCTCCTCGCGGGCGAGGTCGGCGAGCCCGTACAGCGCGCTGCCGAAACGGTCCGCCAGATCATCGGACGGGTCCTGGGCCCCCGCCCCCGGTGCGCCGTCGGGCGCGGCTCCGGCGCCCCCGGCGCACACCACCGCCACCAACTCCCCGTAGCACTCGGCGAAGCGCCGGCGCGCGCGCCGGCCGTAGGCGACCCCGTCGTCCTGGGCCGTCCACAGCGGCGCCGTCCGCACCCGCGTGACCTGCGGCGGGAGCGGAACACAGCTCTCGGCCCGCTGGTGCCGGCCGCGGCTGAACGCGTAGACCTCGAACTCGTGCTGCGCGAGCCCGCGCACGAGCCGGTCGCACCACAGCACGGCGTCACCGTTCACATACGGATAGCCACCCTCGGTGAGCAGTCCTATGCGCACGTGTGCACCCCGATCTCCCGTCTGGGGAGCCGCCCGTGTCCCGGCGGCTCGCAGCGGGATGAACGTAAGGGGACAAGGCGGTGGTGCGACGGACGGTTGTCCGTCGCACCACCAAAAGGGGTGAACGGTCGTAACTTTCGCGTGCGTGCCGCGTTTCGCCGCGCTAAGGGATCAGACGGTGATCGTCCGGGTGCGAAACGTTACACCGCCCGGAGTGCGGGGTCGCGCCGGGCGCTACGCGGCTGCCGGTGTGCGCCGGGCGGCGCGGCGCCGGGCCGCCAGCTCCGGGTCGAGCGCGGGTACGGCGGCCAGGAGCTGCTGGGTGTAGGGCTCGCGCGGGGTGTCGTAGACCTCGTCGGCGGGGCCGTACTCGACGAGCCGGCCGCGCCGCATGACCGCCACGCGGTCGCTGACCTGGCGGACGACGGCGAGGTCGTGGGCGATGAAGACCAGCGCGAGGCCGAGTTCCCGCTGGAGTTCGCCGAGCAGGGCGACGACCTGGGCCTGGGTCGTGACGTCGAGCGCGGAGACGGGCTCGTCGCAGACGATGGCGCGCGGCTCGGCGGCGAGCGCCCGCGCGATGCCGATGCGCTGGCGCTGACCGCCGCTGAACTCGTGCGGGTAGCGGTCGTAGTGCGCCCCTTCCAGCCCCACGCGCTCCAGCAGTTCTCGCACCCGCCCCCGGATGCGCGCCTCGTCCCGGTCCCCCCGCGCGCGGAGCGGGTCGGCGATGGACTCCCCCACGCTGCGCCGGGGGTTGAGGGAGGAGACGGGGTCCTGGAAGACCATCTGGACGGCCGGGTTCACACCGGTGTGCGGGCGCCCCGCGTAGCGGATCTCGCCCGCGGTGGGTTCCAGCAGCCCGACGAGCATGCGGCCGAGCGTGGTCTTGCCGCTGCCGCTCTCGCCGACCACGCCGAGGGTCTCCCCGCGCCGGACGGTCACCGAGACGTCGTCCACGGCCGCGAACGCCCGCTTGCCGCGCCCGAACTCGCGCCGCACACCGGTGGCCTCCAGGACGACCTCGTCGGTGGCCGGAGAGCCGGTCCGGCGGGCGTCCACGCGCGGGACGGCGTCGAGCAGTTCGCGGGTGTACGGCTCGGCGGGGGCGGCCAGGACCGCGGCGACCGGGCCACGCTCGACGGCCCTGCCGTGCCGCATGACGAGGATGTCGTCCGCGCTCTCGGCGGCCACGCCCACGTCGTGGGTGACGAGCAGCAGCCCCATGCCGGTCTCCGCGCGCAGCCCGTGCAGCAGATCGAGGATCTGGGCCTGGACCGTGACGTCGAGCGCGGTGGTCGGCTCGTCGGCGATCAGCAGGTCCGGCTCGCAGGCGAGGGCCATGGCGATGAGCGCGCGCTGACGCATGCCGCCGCTGAACTCGTGCGGGCGGGACCGGGACCGGCGGGCCGCGTCCGGGATCCCCACCCGGTCGAGCACGTCCACGGCACGCGCGCGTGCGGCACGGCGCGACACGCGCGCGTGGACGCGGTAGACCTCGGCGATCTGGTCGCCGATCGCGTAGTACGGGTCGAGCGAGGACAGCGGGTCCTGGAAGACCATGGCGGCCCTGGCGCCGCGCAGCCGGCGCAGCTCCTCCTCCGAGGCCGCCTGTACGTCGGTGCCGGCCACCCGCACCGCGCCGCCGACCCGGGCCCCGGTGCCCCGGTGCAGGCCCAGCAGGGCGCCCGCGACCGTGGACTTGCCGGAGCCGGACTCGCCGACCAGGGCCAGGGCGGCGCCCTTCGCCAGGCTGAAGGAGAGCCCGTCGACGGCGCGCAGGGCGCCGAACTCGACGGTCAGGTCCGTCACTTCCACCAGACTCATGTCCGCCCTCATGTCCGCCGCTCCCGCCCGGCCCGTGTCCGCCGCTCCCGCCCGGCCCGCGTCGGCCGCTTCCATCCGGCTCATGCGAGCACCACCCGTCGGTCGGCCACCGCGTACAGGACGTCCGCGACGGCGTTGGCGAGGACCACGAAGAAGCCGGTCACCAGGACCATGCCGACGACCACCGGCAGGTCGACGACCTTGACCGCGTGCACCAGTTCCTGGCCGATGCCGGGCAGCCCGAACAGGGTCTCGGTGAGCACGGCGCCGCCGATGGCGGAGCCGACGTTGTTGGCGTTCAGGGCGATCACGGGCGCCAGGGCGCCGCGCAGGGCGTGCCGGCCGACGACGGAACGCTCGGCGACGCCGTACGCGCGGAAGGTGCGGATGTGGTCCTCGGCGAGGGTCTCCAGCATGGCCGCGCGGGTGAGGCGGGCGAAGGAGGCCGCCTCGATCAGGGCGAGCGAGAGCCAGGGCAGCAGAAGGTTCCACGCCCATTGCTCGGGGTCGTCCGAGAAGTTCACGTACTGCGGGAAGGGCAGCAGTTGCAGTTCGCCGCAGACGACGATCATCAGCACGAGGCCGATGACGAAGACGGGCGTGGCCGTGCCCGCGAGGGTGACGGCGGTCAGCACGCGCTCGGAGAGCCGGCCGCGTCGCCACGCGGACAGCACACCGGTGCCGATGCCGAGCAGGAGCCACAGCACCATGGCGCCGAGGACGAGCGACACGCTCACCGGCAGCTTCGCCAGGATGATGTCCAGGACCTGCTGACCGGTCTGGTACGACTGCCCCAGGCAGGGCGCGGCGCAGTGCTCCACCGAGGTGCCCGTGGAGAAGTCCTGTCCGACGAAGAGTCCCTGGAGGAAGTGCCAGTAGCGCACGTAGAGGGGGTCGCCCAGCTTCAGCTGCTCGGCGACCTGGTGCACCTGTTCCGGTGAGCAGCGCGGGCCGCAGGTGATCTGGGCGACGTTGCCCGGGGTGACGTAGAAGACGACGTAGACGATCACCGAGATGGCGAGCAGGGTGACCACCGTGCCGGCGGCACGGCGCAGCAGGAATCCGCCGAAACCGCTCATGCGGACGCCTCCTTCCCGGTTGCGGCGGACTCCTGGGCTGCGGAGTCCTGTGCGGCGGTGTCCTGCGCAGCGCCCTTCTGTGCGGCGGCATCCTTGCGGCCGGTGCCGACGCGCAGGCGGGAGGCGGCGCGCGGGTCGAGCGCGGTGCGCACGCCGTCGCCGAGGACGGTCAGGGCGAGAACGGTGACGAACAGGGCACCGGCGGGCAGCAGCAGGTACTGGGGCGCGGCCTGGTACCAGACGTCCGCGGCCGTCAGCATCTGCCCCCAGGACGGGGTGGGCGGCTTCACGCCGACGCCGAGGAAGGACAGCGCCGCCTCGACGGAGATGTTCGTGGGCACCAGCAGCGCGGCGTACGTGATGACCGGCGCGGCCAGACCGGGCAGCAGTTCGCGGCGGGCGACCCGCCAGGTGCCCCAGCCGCTCAGGCGGGCCGCGGAGACGTAGTCGAGCCCCTTCAGGGAGAGGGTCTGGGCCCGGACGATCTTCGCGATGGTGCCCCAGCCGATCAGGCCGATGACGAGGGTGACCAGGACCGGCCGCGGGAAGCTGGAGGGCACGATGGCCAGCAGCGCCAATGCCATGATCATCAGCGGCATGGAGACGATGACGTCCGTGGCCCGGCTCAACAGTTGATCAACCCATCGGTTGCCGAGCGCGGCGGCCACGCCGGCCGCGACCCCGATGGCGACCTGGATCATCGTCGCCGCCAGCGCCACCCCCAGGGACACCCGCGCGCCGTAGACCAGCCGGGCGAACATGTCGCGTCCGGTCTGCGGTTCCACGCCCAGCCAGTGGTCGGCGCCGATGCCGCCGAAGGAGCCGATGGGCACGCCCCCGCGCGCGGAGTCGACCAGGGCGGGGTGGTACGTGGTGGGGTCCTGGCCCTCCAGGGCGGTGAGCAGGGGCGCGGCGAGCGCGACCAGGACGAGCAGCGCGACGACGGCCGCGGCGCCCAGGGCGGCCCGCTGCGCCCGCAGCCGCCGCCAGAACTGACGTGCCCCCGAGACCGCCGGGACGGAAGAATCCGTCCCGGCGGTCCCGACGGCGGCAAGTGCCTCGCTCACGACGTCACTTCACCGCGACCTGGGAGACGTCCAGGACACCGGTCCAGTCGCTGATGACGACGTTCTTGACGGCCGAGCCGTACAGGCGCTTGTAGACGGGGTGGAACAGCGGCACGACGAGGGCCTTGTCGCCGATCTTCTTGTCCAGCGCACCCCACCGCTGCGCGGCGGCGTCAAGGTCGGTCAACTTGTTGATCGCGTCAATCTCGTCATTGACGGACTTGTCGTTCAGCTGGCCCGTGTTGAAGTTCGCTCCATCCTTGACGATCTGCCGGCCGTCGAAGATGGGGGCGAGGAAGGGACCGCCGGACGGCCAGTCCGCACCCCAGTGGGCGAGGAACAGACCCGGCTCGTCCTGCACGCTGTGGATCTTGTCCCGGTAGTCGTTGTCCTCCAGGCCCTGGAGCTTGACCGTGATGCCGGCCTTCTTGAGCGCGTCCTGGACCGCGGTGGCGATCTCCGGGCTGGTCTCGAAGTCCTTCTCGTTGGAGTGGGTCAGCGTGATGCTGAGCCCGTTCTTGTAACCGGCCTGCGCCAGCAGCTCCTTGGCCTTGGCCGGGTTGCCGGACGCGCCCGCCGGGAACGGGTCGTACGGCGTGTGGCCGAAGGACTTCTGGTTCGGCAGGAAGGTGGTGGCGGGCTCGGCGAGGGCGCTGCCGCCGGCCGCGTTGACCACGGAGGAGCGGTCGATGGCGTAGGCGACGGCCTGGCGCACCTTGGGATTGTCGAAGGGCTTCACCTTCGGGTTGAACGCGAGGTAGTTGGTGTAGCCGAAGTGACCGGTGCCCACGCGCGCGGCCAGCTTCTTGTCGCCGGTCACCTTGGCGAGTTCGGCCGGGCCGAGGTTGGTGTCCGTGGTGACGGCCGCGGCGTCCGCACCCTGAGACGCGGACAGCCGCTGGTTGATCACCGAGGAGTCGAGGCCGGAGCGCACGTCGATCGTGTCCGGGTACGCCTTGCGCTCGGCGTCGGTCGCCGCCGACCAGTGCGGGTTGCGCTCCAGGACGAGGTGTTCGCCGTCGTTCTCGTTCTTGACGACCTTGTAAGGGCCGGAGGAGACCGGGTGCGCCTCGTACTCGGTGCCCGTGTCCTTGCTCTTGGGCACCGGGGTGAACTGCGTCTGGGTGGCGAGGTACGGGAACTCGCCCTCGGGCTTGTTCAGGTGGAAGACGATGGTCCGGGAGTCCGGCGTCTCGATCGCGGACAGGCCCTTCTTGTCCTTGTAGGGCCCCTGGTAGTCGGCGGCGCCGACCAGCCAGTCCCGCAGGTAGGGGGCGCCGCCGGAGAGTTCGGGGGCGAAGGAGCGCTCGATGCCGTACTTGATGTCGGCCGAGGTGATCGGCGTGCCGTCCTCGTACTTGAGGCCCTTCTTCAGGGTGTACGTCCACACGGTCGCGTCCTTGTTGGGGCGCCCGGTGTCGGTGGCGAGGTCCGGGACGACCTTCGCGCCGGCCTCGCCGCTCTCGCGGTTGCGCGTGGTGAGCGTGCGGAAGACCAGCGAGGGAACGTTCCCGCCGCCGGAGGTGTACAGCCGCGCGGGGTCGAAGTCGGTCTGCGGCTGGGAGTTCAGGACCGTGAGCGTGCCGCCCTTGTGGGGCGCGGAGTCGCCACCGGAGCCCTTGGCATCGCTGTCCTCCGGGCCGCAGGCGGCGGCGCCCGCTGCCACGACCAGGCTGACGGATGCCGCTGCCACGCGGCGCGCTATGACGGACGGTTGACGCATCGGAATGACGACCTCTCGGGGTGACGTGTCGGAGTGGATCGAGGGTTTCTCGATCGGTGAGACAAGCGGACGAGGAGTGAGACGGCTGCGGGCAGGCGTCGGCCACGGCGTCGGGTCGTCGAAGAGGCCGTGACACGGTCACGGACGGAAAGGAGAAGGGGGTCGCGACGCGAACGCCGGGGAGGCGGCGTCAGCGACAGTGGATGTCGGCCACGCAGAGCGCGGTCACACCGATGAGCGCCAGCTCGATGGCGGCGCTCGCGCAGACGGCATGACTAGACCACATGCGCAGAAATATGTACGAACAGACGGCCGACTGTCAACGTGACTTGAGTGGCGGCTGTCAACTCGCGGGATACGGCCAGGGATTGGGCAGGCAGTGGATTCCGTCGTGGTCCAGGAACTTGGTCTGCTGCTGCATGACGGGGGCCGGCTCACCGTCCTTCTGACAGGTGACATGGCCGTTGCCGAGCCGGTGGCCGACTTCATGGTTGATCAGCATTTGCCGGTACGCATGGATCCGGTCACCGTAGGTCGTGCTGCCTTGAGCCCACCGGTACGCATTGATCATGACGCGTTCGGTCGCGGCCGAGTCGCAGGAAACGTTGTCCTCCGTGGTGTCCAGGCCGGACTTGGCGCACCACTTGGCGGTGGTGCCGGGGCTGGCCAGCGTGATCACGAAGTCGGGCTTGCCGGAGGAGACGCGCTCGAAGGTGCGGGCGCCGCCGTGTGCCCAGCTGCGCTTGTCGTTCAGGGTCTTCTGCACGGCCTCGGCGAACAGCGCGCCGTCCAGCCCCAGCCCCTGCTCGACGTCGACGCGGTAGCGGTACTTCTGCCCGGTGCCGGGCGCCTTGTCGAAACCGGGCACGGCGTCGAACGTGCCCGGCCCGGTCAGCGTGGCGCCGAGCGGGTACTTCTTGCCCATCTTCTGGTCGTACGTCAGCGGCGCCGCGCTGGGCACGGTGGCGGGCGCCGGCGCGCCCGAGGCGTCGCCGGGGGCGCGCGCGTCGGGGGCCCGTCCGGCGGCGGACCGCGACCGCGCGTCGCCCTCCTGGCCGTGGGTCACCTGTCCGGCGACGACCACCGCGAGCACGGTGGTGACGGCGGCCGCCGCGATACCGGTGTAGGCCCACCCCTTGCTGCCGCCGCGCTGCGCGGGCACACCGGCGCCGGATGCGGCGGCCCCGCTGTCCGAGGTGTCCTGGGCGTCCTGGGTGCCCTGGGCGCTCTTGCCGCCCTTGGCGCCCCGGATGCCCTGGGTGCCGGCTGCGGCGCCGTCGAAGGCGTCGAGGTACTCCTGCCGGGGGCCACGGCGGCGGCGTCCGCCGGCCGGGCCAGGTGCCCCCGGCTCCGCCTGCCGCTGCCGCGGCAACACGACACCGGGCTCACCGCCACCGGTCTTCTTCCCGGCGAACTCGCCCCAGCCGCCGCCGGCTTCCCGCTGCTCGGGATGCCCGCCGCGCGCTCCCTGCGCCACCCCGCCGCCGGCCCGCGGCACCCCACGGGCGGGCGTGCCGCCGGGCGACCGCGGCACGCCATGGGCCGGCGTTCCGTCCGGCGACCGCGGCACACCACCGGCCGGCGCGCCGTCGTAGACCCTCGGTACGCCCCGGGCGGGAGTGCCGTCGGGCAAGCCCGGCGCACCGCGCGCGGAACCGCCGTCGGAAAGCCCCACCGCCCCCGGAACACCACCGGCGAAGCCCGGCGCACCCCGTCCCGCAGCACCGCCGGGCGCCGCTGGCATCCCCGGCACGCCCTGCACACCCTGCACACCCCGCGCCGCGGCGCGG
>NZ_MUMF01000539.1 GCF_002155905.1 Streptomyces tricolor
GGTCGGGGTGGCGGAGCAGGGCCGCGGCGCGGCGGTCGCCGTCGTCGGGGCTGAGCAGCCGGCGGAACTCGACCGGCGTGGCGGTGTGCTCGCCCTCGGCCAGCGCGGCGACGGCCAGTCCGGCCAGCTCCGCGTCGGTGAGCAGCGCGGCGGCCCAGCTGGCCACGACCTCGTCCACCCAGGTGCGCCAGGCCCACTCCTCGGCCGAGTGGTCACCGGCCGCCTCGGCACCGGTGATCCAGTCGAGGCGGGCCGTGCCGCCGGGGCCCGCCATGGTGACCAGGCCGGCGTCGATCTCGGTGGGGTACCGCAGCCAGGCGGCGACCGTCACCGCCTGCCGGGCCTGCACCTCGCACAGCGCGGAGGCCAGCGCACCGCCGCACGGCGGGTACGCCACCGTCAGCCAGCGCGCCGTCGCGGCGATCAGGGGGGACAGGTCAGTGGGCACAGCCGGGCCGTCCGAGATGCGAGGGAGTACAGGGCTCGACGCAACGGTAGCCCGGCGCCGGGCAGGGCCGGGAGGGGGTGCGAACCAGGTCATATGTGACCTGACCCACGCCCGCCGCGCAGCGGGTGAGCGGAACCGAGCGGCACGCCCGGAGTCAGCGGCCGGCCCCGCTGCGGCGCGAAGCAGTCCCGGAGCCGGGAGATCCGCCCGTCGCGGAGACGGAAGATCTGGACCAGCGAGACCGTCACCTCCTCGCCGTCGCGGTCGAGGACCGCGACGGTCTCGGCGACGCACACGCCGGGGTGCGCGGTGGTGTGCAGCACGTACCCGGACTTCTCCGGTCGCGGCGCTCCGCCGTCCTCCGTCCGCCGCTCGCAGAAGGCGGCCAGCCCCCTGCGGATCACCTCGCGCCCCGTCAGCCGCCGCGGCCTTCCTGCGGGAACCTGGACACCACGGCCCCCCTGGCCCGGGACAAGGGCGCGAGGCACCGCTTCGTCACGGACGGGATGCGCCCGTGGCGGTGTGCGCACCCGGCACCGGTCGGCGGACCGCCTCGGCGGGCGGCCGCTCCCGGAGGGCGCCGTACGCGACGACCCACGGTGCCGCGGCGCAGGGGCTCGACCAGGTGACGTGCGGCGGCCACGGCGTCCTGCACGGCGACTGCTCCGGTCGCGGCGCTCCGCCGTCCTCCGTCTGCCGCTCGCAGAAGGCGGCCAGTCCCCTGCGGATCACCTCGCGCCCCGTCAGCCGCCGCGGCCTTCCTGCGGGGACCTGGACACCACGGCCTCCCTGGCCCGGGACACGGGCGCGAGGCACCGCTTCGTCACGGACGGGATGCGCCTGTGGCGGTGTGCGCACCCGGCACCGGTCGGCGGACCGCCTCGGCGGGCGGCCGCTCCCGGAGGGCGCCGTACGCGACGAAGTACGCGGGCAGCCGCCGCAGCCAGGGCGAGCCGGCGACCAGGCCGGCGACACGCCGGGCCCGTTCCGCGCCGCCCAGGGGTGGCCGGCCGCTCAGCACCGGGGCGATGAAGCGGGCGTGGGCCGCCCGTTGCAGCGCCTGGGTGGCGACCGTGGTGGGCCGGCGGCGGCGCTGCACCCCGCGTACGTCCCGCAGACCCACGGTGCCGCGGCTCAGGGGCTCGACCAGGTGACGTGCGGCGGCCACGGCGTCCTGCACGGCGAGGTTGACCCCGATGCCGAAGACCGGGGACATGGCGTGCGCGGCGTCGCCGATGCACAGCAGGCCGGGACGGTGCCAGCGGCGCAGCCGGTCCAGGTGGACGTCGAGGAGCTTGACGTCGTCCCACGAGCGCAGGGCGTGGACCCGGTCGGCGATCCAGGGAACGGCGGCGGCGTAGGCGGCCAGGAAGCGGTCGAGGCCGGCCGCGCGGCGCTCGGCGTCGGTGCCCTTGGGGATCAGCGCGGCGCACTGCCAGTAGTCGCCCCGGTCGATCATCGCGGTGAGGAATCCCTCGCCGGCGCCGCCGACGAGCCCGCTGGGGTCGCCGTCCCGCCGCGGCAGGCGGAACCACCACGCGTCCATGGGGCAGGTGAAGCGGTGCAGGCCCAGTTCCGGCAGGGCGCGGGCGAGCGAGCCGCGGCCGTCGCAGGCGACGGTGAGGACGGCGCGCAGCTCGCCGGTGCGGCCGTCGGAGGTGCGGTAGCGCACCCCGGTGACCCGCCCGGACTCGATGAGGAAGGAGGTGGCCTCCGTG
The DNA here is from genome assembly GCF_002155905.1 of Streptomyces tricolor. GTDB lineage: Bacteria > Actinomycetota > Actinomycetes > Streptomycetales > Streptomycetaceae > Streptomyces > Streptomyces tricolor. Next base: position 2,167 of record NZ_MUMF01000539.1, read on the forward strand.
TTCGTCCGCAGCTGGAAGGACGGCTCGCGCCGGGCCTCGTCGGCGAGCAGGTCCAGCAGGTCCCATTGCGGGACCATCGCCACGTAGTCGTAGGGGCCGCGCAGGGCGGAGAGGTCCGCGACCGTGACCGCCGAGCGGCCGGGTCCCACCGGCAGCTGGACGGTGCGGACCCGGCGCTGCGGCAGCCGGGCGAAGCGCTCGGCCAGGCCCAGGTCGTCCAGCAGGGCCAGGGTCGACGGGTGGACCGTGTCGCCGCGGAAGTCCCGCAGGAAATCGGCGTGCTTCTCCAGGACGGTGACCTCGATCCCGGCCCGTGCCAGCAGCAGGGCGAGCACCATGCCCGCCGGACCGCCCCCGACGACACAGCATGTGGTCTTTTCCATGGTGGTCCCGCCCTTCTCCGGAGCAGCAAGCCAGATAATTCATCGACTGATGAATAGCCTACCGCGAAGCGGGCCCCAGGTCACGTGTCGTCTTTCGGCCACGGGGAACCCGGGGCCCTCGTGACAGGTCCGGACACGCACCGGGGAGGTCGGGAAGTCTCATGAGCACGGACGCCGCACGCTACGACGACCAGGGCGAGGTCCCGCTGGGCGGCTACGCCGTCCTCGCCTCCGTGTTCGCGGCCGGCACGGGCGCCTTCGCGCTGCTGGCCCGGCGCCGCGGCGTACGGCTGCCGCGGCAGGTGCCGCCGTGGGACGTGGCGCTGCTCGGCACGGCGGCGTACAAGGCGTCGCGGCTGCTGGCCAAGGACAAGGTCACCAGCTTCGTCCGGGCGCCGTTCACCCGCCGCACGGGCGAGGGTGAGGGCAACGAGGTCATCGAGGAGCCCCGGGGCAGCGGACTGCGGCGGGCCACCGGCGACCTGCTGTCCTGCCCGTTCTGCACCGCCGCCTGGGCCACCGGTGCCCTGATGTGCTCCTACACGGCATCACCCCGGCTCACCCGGCTGGTGTGCGGCGGCCTCGGCGCGCTGACCGTGGCGGACTGGCTCCAGTACGCCTGGACGTGGACCCAGCGGACGGCCGCGGACTGAGCCGCGCGGGCGTCGCCGCGGGCTGACGGCTCTTCGGGTCTCCGGGCTCTTCGCCCTCTTCCTCTTCGGCCTCTTCCTCTTCGGCCTCTTCCTCTTCGGCCTATCCCCCTTCGTCCTATTCGTCGTCCGACGCGGCGGTCAGCTCGACGTCCAGCACACCGTCGTCCAGGAACAGCTCCGACGCCAGCCGGGACGGATCCTCGGTGCCCTCCAGCTGCAGCAGCACCCGCGCGGCGTCGTCGGTGCGGCCGGGCAGCCGTTCCACCTTGACCTGCACGATGCGGAAGCCGCGCCGGGTGCAGGCCTGCATCAGCCGTGGCAGCAGCGCCGAACCGGTGCGGTAGGTCAGGCGGGCCTCGTAGGCGGCGGCCGCCGTGCCGGGGACCAGGCGGGAGGTGAGCCGCGGGTAGCCCCGCACCACCAGGAAGTGCAGCGCCGTCACCGCCAGCGCGAGGATGGGCAGTCCCCCGCCGCAGGCCATGCCGACCGCACAGGTCAGCCAGATGGTGGCGGCGGTGGTCAGCCCGCGCACGGCGTCCCGTCGTACGAAGATGAGCCCGCCGCCGATGAAGCCGATCCCGGAGACGATCTGCGCGGCGACGCGGGAGGGGTCGAAGGAGACGTTCTCCAGGCCGAGCACCGCGGTGAAGCCGTGCTGGGACACCTCCATCATCAGGGCGCTGGCGATACCCACCAGCGTGTGGGTGCGCAGCCCGGCGCTCTTCTGCTGTGCCGCGCGCTCCCAGCCGATGAGGCTCGACAGCACCAGCGCGAGGCCCAGTTCGGCCAGTTGGCGCGGCCCCTGCCCGTTGTGGACGTCCCACAGCGGTGCCGCAAGTCCCGCGTCTGCCATGCACACCTCGCACACCTGTCCACCGATGTTCCGCTGCCGACGCGTACCCCGCGGCGGGCGGTCGACGCCACCGGGTCCGGTGGCCCGCTCGCCGGTGACCGGACGCGGGTGCGGGGTACTCGGCGAGTGCCGCCACGCCCGGGTGACGGGCGTACCTCGGCACATCGTGCGGAAGGGACCGGTCTCATGCGGCACGACGAGATGATCGGAAAGGTGCAGGCGCTGGCCCAGCTGCCCGACCGGGGGACGGCCGAGCGGGCCGCGCACGCGGTCGCGAGCACGCTGGCGGAACGGCTGCCGTCCGGCCTGGCCCGGCATGTGGCCGCCCAGCTGCCGCCGGACATGGCTGCGGCCATGCGGGAGGCGGCCGACGCGTCGGGCGCTCCCGACGCGGGTACGGCCGGCGAGCGGTTCGGCCTGACCGCCTTCGCCGGACGCGTCGCCGTCCGGGCGGGCACCGACGAGGAGACGGCGCTGCGGGAGGCCGCGGCCGTGATGGAGGTCCTGGACGCCGCCCTGGCCCCGGAGCTGACCGAGCGGATGGCCCACGCACTGCCCGCGGACATCCGCGAACTGCTGCCGGTGGAGCGGGCGACGCAGGACGTCGAGGGGTAGTTCCTCCTTCCCGGATCCGGTTGTCCGGACATCCGGATCCGGTCGGCAGCGAGAAGGAGGCCAGGGGGCCGATACCGCGGGGTGAGCGGTGCGGGGTTGCGCCGCTCGGCGTCGTCCGGCGTGACCGGGGAGCGCGCGGCTGGTTCAATTCGTGTGCAAGCGCCCACTGGGGGCAGGCGTGGCAGTGACGTCCCCCACCCGGAAAAGGTGCTCCATGGCCTTCTTCGCCCTCTCCCGGCATCAGCCGCTCGTCCTGCTCTCGGCCACCGACCTGGCGTCGGAATACCACCGGCTGCAGGAAGAGAACGAGCAGCTCCAGCGCGCCGTGACCTCGCACGCCGTGATCGACCAGGCCATCGGCGCCGTCGTCGTGCTGGGGCAGATAGCTCCGGAGGAGGCCTGGCGTGCGCTGCGGGACGTCTCCCAGCGCACGAACGTCAAACTGCGGACGGTCGCCGAGCACATCCTGGCCTACGCGCAGGGCGGCACGCTTCCCGAGCCCGAGCGGCTCGAACTCGGGAAGGCGATCATCCGCTACCGCCGGTGCGGCCGGACCACCACAGCGCTCGGTGACGGCCTGCCCGCGTCGGCCGACGGTGCCGTGGCCGACGGGCCTTCGACGCCCGCAGCAGCCACCGGTCCTCGACCTGGTCCAGCCCGTACAGCAGCAGACTGAGCACCGGGAGCAGCAGAAGCGCCACGGTGATCATGGAGGTACCCCCTCCCTGCCGACGACACCGGGCGGGTGCCCAGGACCCGGCGGACCGACCCGCACCCGTTGTGAAGGTGCTGTGACCGGCCGGTGCCCGCCCGGCCCGTCGGCCACGGACCGCCTTGCGGGGCGCACCGGCCGAGGCGGGCAACAGGCAAGTCCCGTACCGCAAGCGGGCGGCCGTAAGGAGCGGCCTCTTCGCGGACCGGTCCGAACACAGGATCAGTTGTTCCCTGGAACAGGTGATCGTCGCTCGTACGAGCGCCGTGACCGGTGTGACGGTACGACACTTGTGGTGTGCAAGCGACGGGCTGCAGACCGGAGACGACGCACAGGTCCCACGTACAGCTACACCGCAAGGAGCAGCACGACATGAACCTTCTCACCGACATCCTCGCCGGACTCGTCCACTTCGTCGGGTGGCTGGTCTGACGCCGCGAGGCGTGTGAGGAAGCGCGGCGCCGTCTCCCCGTCCCAGGGAGGCGGCGCCGCCGTCGTCGTACGGCTCAGCGCAGCGCGGCGGCGACGAGCCCGCGGATCTCCTCCTCCTGGACGCTCCCGCCGTGCACCAGCCGGTCGAAGACCAGCCCGTCCACGCAGGTCAGCAAGGTCACCGTACGGTCGTCCGGGTCCGCCACCCCCTGCGCGGCGAGGAACGCGCGCACGAGCCGCCGCCCCTGGTTCTCGCGCGGCAGGAGGATCTCGCGCAGTTCGGGGTGGTGCGCACTCTCCACGGCGCAGGCGTAGCGGGCGAGGGACCGCCGGCGGCCGTCCCCGGTGAGCCGCGCCCCGACCAGCGCCGCGATGCCCGCCGTCAGTTCCTCGGCGGTCCGCGGCACCGGCGTGTGCGCGCCGGCCTCCTCCAGCTCCTCCTGGTCGAGCGCCACCAGCCGCCTGACCAGTGCGGTCAGCAGGGCCTGCCGGGTGCGGTAGTAGGCGGAGGTGGTGCCGGGCGGCAGCTGGGCCGCGCGGTCCACGGCGCGATGGGTCAGCCCCCGCATGCCGGTGTCGGCGAGCACGGCGATCGCCGTGTCGGCGAGCAGAGTACGTCGGTCTGTGGCCACCCCCTCTTTCTACACCCCCTTCTACATCCGTAGAACACCCGCGCTAGGGTGCTTCTACAGGTGTAGAAGCACTGCGATGCGGAGGGGACCGGCATGGGTGGTACGGCGGTGGTGGTGGGCGGCGGTATCGGCGGGCTGGCCGCGGCCCTGGGCCTGCGGCGGATCGGCTGGGAGGTGCGGGTGGTGGAGCGGGCCGCCGTGCTGGCCGACGCGGGCGCGGGCATCTCCCTGCACGCGAACGGGCTGCGCGCGCTGGACGCCGTGGGCGTGGGCCAGGAGGTCCGGGCGGCGGCCCGCCCGCAGTACACCGGGGGCACCCGCACCCCCGACGGCCGGTGGCTGTCCCGCATGGACGGCCGTCTGCTGGAACGCGAGCTGGGCTCGCCCATCGTCGGCATTCCGCGCGCGGTCCTGCACCGCCTGCTGCGGTCGGCGCTGCCCGCCGAGTGCCTGCTGGTCGGCGCGACCGTGCGCACGCTCGACCTGTCGGACCCGGACCGGGTGGGCGTGCCCGTCGGGGACGGCGTCCTGGACGCGGACCTGGTCGTCGCGGCGGACGGTGTGCACAGCCGGCTGCGCGGGCTGCTGTTCCCGGACCATCCCGGTGCGGTGTACGGCGGTTCGACGGTCCTGCGGGCCGTCACCGAAGACCCGGTGGAGGTGCGCACCGACTTCGAACTGACCTGGGGCGCGGGAGCGGAGTTCGGGCACATCGGGTTCACCGACGGCCGCGCCGAGTGGCACGCGGTGCTCAACGCGCCCGCCGGGGTCCGCCACACCGATCCGCTCGGCATGCTGCGCGGCCGTTTCGGCGGCTGGCACGAGCCGATCCCCACGCTGCTGGCCGCCACCCGGCCCGAGGCCGTCCTGCACCACGACATCCATGAACTGGTCACGCCGCTGCCGTCGTTCGCGGCGGGCCGGGTGGCGCTCCTCGGCGATGCGGCGCACGCCATGACGCCGCATCTCGGCCAGGGCGCCTGCCAGGCCCTGGAGGACGCGGCCACACTGGCCGCCGCGCTCGCCGGGGAGCCCACGGTCGGCGCGGCACTGACCCGGTACGACGCCGAGCGCCGCCCCCGGGCCCAGTCGGTGGCCCGCGCCGCCCGCCAGGCCGGCCGGATGGGCCAGCAGCTGTCCCATCCACTGGCCCTCGCGCTGCGCAACACCGGGCTACGGCTCGCCCCGTCCCGGGCGACGATGCGAGCGATCCTGCGGCACGCCGACTGGACCCCGCCGAGCCTCGTGTGACGGACCGGGGCCGCGGCGGGCCCGGGAGCCGGCGGCGTCGCGCCGGGCCCGCGCGGGGCGGATGCCGGGGCACCGGGAGGGAGCCGGTCCGCCCCCGAACTCGTCACCCCGGAGGCTGACGCGCGGAGCGGTCCGACCGTGTCGCCCTCGGGGGTGAGGGGTGCGGCGAAGACGGTCCGCCCGTTGCGACACAGACGGCCGGAGGCCGGCCGCGGCGTCGCCGGTCACGGCGCGCCGCGGTCGGCCTTCACGCCGTGCCGCTCAGTGCGCGCTTCCCCGTTCCCTCCCTCGCTTCGCGTGCCCCGGCCCCGCGCTCACCTCCCGGCTAGCGTGCGGTGCCGGGCGGCGTTTCCTCCGGGAGGCCGGGTTCCGCGCCGTCGCTCAGACCGAGGCGCAGGTGCTCGATGTGGTAGACGGCCTGGTCGAGGAGTTCGGCGACATGGCCGTCGTACAGGGCGTAGATCACCGAGCGGCCCTGGCGGCGGCCGACGACCAGGCCGAGGTTGCGCAGCAGCCGCAGCTGGTGCGAGCAGGCGGACTGCTCCATGCCGACCTCGGCGGCGAGCTCGGTGGCCGCGCACGGGCCCTCGCGCAGCCGGGCCAGGATCAGCAGCCGGGACGGGGTGGCGAGGGCCTGGAGGGTGGTGGCCACGCGCGTGGCGCTGTCCACGTCGAGACGTGTGCGTGGAACCGCTGTCCGCGCGGGAGTTGCTCCATGACCCATGGCAGTCATCATACAGACGACACTTGAAGACTTCTTCATATGTACCTGTATGGTGGGTGCCGTTGCCCGCCGTCCGCCCTGCCGAAGGGTCCCTCCGTCATGTCCTCCGTCCTGACCGACCGCCTCTCGCCCGCCGGTGCCGCCCGCGCCGAGCCCGCCGCTCCCCGCCGCCGTACCCGGGTCTTCGCACTGCCCGAGGCCCGCTGGGCGGCGGCGGCCACGGTGTTGTTCCTGATCGCCCTGCCCCTCCAGCTCACCGGCGCGCCCGGCTGGGCCTGGGGGGTGCCGTACGCGCTCGCCTACGCCGCCGGCGGCTGGGAGCCCGCGTGGGCGGGGCTGCGGGCGCTGGCCGAGAAGACCCTGGACGTCGACCTGCTGATGATCGTGGCGGCGCTGGGGGCCGCGGCCGTCGGCCAGGTGATGGACGGGGCCCTGCTGATCGTCATCTTCGCCACCTCCGGGGCGCTGGAGGCGCTGGCCACCGCCCGCACCGCCGACTCGGTGCGGGGCCTGCTGGACCTGGCCCCCGCCACCGCGACCCGGCTGCGGCCCGACGGCACGGAGGAGACGGTCGCCCCGACGGACCTCACCGTCGGCGACACGGTGCTGGTGCGGCCCGGTGAGCGGATCGGCGCCGACGGCCGGGTGCTGGACGGAACGAGCGAGGTCGACCAGGCCACCATCACCGGTGAACCGCTGCCGGTCGCCAAGGAGCCCGGTGACGAGGTGTTCGCCGGCACGCTCAACGGCACCGGCGCGCTGCGCGTGCGGGTCGGCCGGGACGCCGCCGACTCGGTGATCGCCCGGATCGTCCGCATGGTCCAGGAGGCGTCCGAGACCAAGGCCCCGACCCAGCTCTTCATCGAGAAGGTCGAGCAGCGCTACTCGCTCGGCATGGTCGCCGCGACCCTCGCCGTGTTCGCCGTGCCGCTCGCCTTCGGGGCCGCGCTGACCGAGTCGCTGCTGCGGGCCATGACCTTCATGATCGTCGCTTCGCCCTGCGCGGTCGTCCTGGCGACCATGCCGCCGCTGCTGTCGGCGATCGCCAACGCCGGCCGGCACGGGGTGCTGGTGAAGTCGGCCGTCGTCATGGAACGCCTCGGCGAGGTGGACGCGGTCGCGCTGGACAAGACGGGCACCCTCACCGAGGGCACCCCGCAGGTGACGGACGTCGTACCGCTGCCCGGTGCCGGCCTGACCGAGCGGGAGCTGCTCACGCTCGCGGCGGCGGCCGAGCACCCGAGCGAACACCCCCTCGCCAGGGCGGTGACGGACGCCGCCCGCGCCCGCGGCCTCACCGTCCCCACCGCCCGGGACTTCACCTCCACACCGGGCGTGGGCGTCACCGCCACGGTCGGAACGCACAGGGTCACGGTGGGCGCGCCGCCCCGCCTGCCGGCCGACGCGACGGACGGCCCCGTTCTCCCGGTGACCACCGGGCAGGGCGACGGCGCCGGCACGCCCGGCGAACCCGCCGCCGGCCGGCTCCCCCGCCGCCCCGGCCGTCGTGGCGGACCTGGAAGCCGGCGGCCGTACCGCCGTGGTGGTGCAGGTGGACGGGGTCACGGTCGGAGTGCTCGGGATCGCCGACCGGGTGCGGGCGGACGCCGCCGTCACCGTCGCCGCCCTCACCGCGTTGACCCGGGTCCCCCCGATGCTGCTCACGGGCGACAACCCGCGGGCCGCCGCCCGGCTCGGCGACGAGGTCGGTGTCCGTGACGTCCGGGCCGGGCTGCTGCCCGAGGAGAAGGTGGGTGCCGTCCGCGCGGAGCAGAAGGCCGGCCGCCGGATGCTGGTCGTCGGCGACGGGGTCAACGACGCGCCCGCGCTGGCCGCCGCGCACGCGGGTGTCGCGATGGGCCGCGCCGGTTCCGACCTGGCGCTGGAGACCGCCGACGCGGTGATCGTGCGCGACGAACTGGCCGCGGTGCCGGCCGTCGTCGCCCTCTCCCGGCGCGCCCGCCGGCTGGTCGTGCAGAACCTCGTCGTCGCGGGTGTGTTCATCTCGGGCCTGGTCGTCTGGGACCTCGCGGGCACGCTGCCGCTGCCCCTCGGCGTCCTCGGCCACGAGGGCTCCACGGTCCTCGTCGGCCTCAACGGTCTGCGGCTGCTGCGCGAGGCCGCCTGGACCGAGGCGGCCCGAGCGGGCACCGAGCGGGCGGCCTGAACGGACCGCGCGTGCCGGTGCCGGGCACCGGGCCCCGAGCGCAGGCACCCGGGCGCCCGCGTACCGGGCCGCCGGCCTCGCGGACTCCCGGGCCACCGGACTTTCCGGTCTTCCGGCCACCCGGCTGGCATGGACCCGTGCCGGAAGTGGCACCCGAGGCGCCGTGCGTGGAATACGACTGGCCTGGCAGGGCGTACGACGTGACGGGGTGGCCGCGGTGCGCGCGGCGCGGCGGGCCTGGGCGGGGCCGGGACGGGAGCGGGACCTGGCCGTCCAGGCGGGGAAGGCGGCGCTGGCCGCCTGGGTGGCCTGGGCGGTGGCCGGCTGGTGGCTGCGGGCGCCGGTGGCGTTCGTCGCGCCGTGGGTGGCCGTCGTCCTGGTGGAGTCGACCGTGTACCGGTCGATCGCGCACGGTCTGCAGCAGCTCGCGGCGATCGCGGCCGGCACCGTGGCGGCCACCGCGGTCGCCCTGCTGCTGCACAGCACGATGGCCGCGATGGCGGTGGTCCTCCCCCTCGTGATGCTGCTGGGCCAGTGGCGGCGCCTGGGCAGTCAGGGCATCTACGCGGCCACCGGCGCCCTGTTCGTCCTGACCAACGGGTCCGTCACCGTCGCCACCTCCACGGCCCGGCTCGCCGAGGCCCTGTTCGGCGCGGTGGTCGGCATCGCCGTGAACGCGCTGGTCCGGCCGCCGCTGTATCTGCGCGACACCCGGGCCGTGCTGCGGGACGCGACCGAGGAGGCCCATGACATCCTGCGGGCCGTGGCCGACGGGCTGGCCGCGGGGCACTGGGACGCCGAGGAGGCCGGCGCCTGGCACGAGCGTGCGCTCCGGCTGCACCGGCGGGTGGAGCAGGCCCGCTCGGCGGTCGAGTGGAGCCGGGAGAGCCTGCGCGTCAACCTGCGCCGCCGCCGTACCGGCGCCCTGCCGCTGCCCGGCAAGGGGTACGACGACGCCCTGGTGGTGCTGGACTACGCGGCCGTGCACACCCAGGGGGTGACCCGCACCGTGCTGGAGGCCGCCGCCGAGGACCGCGCCGCGCGCCGGCCGCACCCCGGGCTCGCCCGGCGGTACGCGGAGTTCCTGGGCCGGACCGCCCGCGCGCTGCGGCTGTACAACCACAGCCGGTTCGGCGACGAGTGCGAGGACGAGCTGCGCGAGGCCGTGGCGGAACTGCGCGGCACCCTGGCGGACCTGCGCCGGGATCTGGTCCGCTCCACGACGGACGATCCGGACGAGGTCGCCACCTACGGCGCGCTGCTCACCCAGGCCCACCGGCTGGCCGACCAGCTGGCCGCCTCGGGGGCGTGAGCGCGGCCCCGGTCAGTCGACCGTGGCACTGGCGAGGACGGCGTCGACATCCTCGGTGACCGAGCGGTCCGCCGCGCCGGTGGTGAGTCCGAGCAGGAAGGAGGTGCGCTCGCCGTGGATCGTGACCACGGTCATCTTCAGGCGGCTGCTGCCCTGCTCCCCCTGGATGCGCAGGACGGCGGTGTGCGCCGGCTGGCCGTCCAGGGTGGTGGCGTGCGACTCCTCCAGAGTGGCGGGCCGGTCGGGGAAGAAGAACGCGGCGTTGGAGCGGGCGGCCGACTCCGTCGCCCGCTCCAGGCCGGCGCGGGGCACGGCCTGCCCGGCCCGGCCCGCGAGCACGGTGCCGCCGGTCTCGGTGGACTTCGCGGCGGGGGCGTTGCCGATCTGCGAGGAGAAGGCGCCGATCAGCTTCTTGTCCTGTGCGGCGTCGTGCTTCCAGCCCTCGGGGACGCCGTAGGACAGGCCGGCGCGGGTGTCCGTCACCCGGGGCCGGCCGGCGAGCGGGCCGTCGTCCCCGCCGCGCACCCACCGGACGGTCGCCACCCCGCCCGCGACGACGAGCAGCAGCGCGATCACCCCGGCCACCGCCCACCATCGGGACCGGGCCGGCGCGTGCTGCGGCGCCGGTCCCGATGGTGGGGTCGGGGGGTACGTCGTCGCGGAGGGGGTCGGCGTTGTCATGCCCTCAACCTCCATGACCGTGGGGGTCCGGCGCCTGAGTCGTCGTACTCATACGCCGTACTCAGTGCGTGCCGACCCGATCGCCGTCCTCATGCGCCGGACGCCGGGTCCTGGGGAGCGCGCACCCCGAAGAGGGCGGGCCCCACGGTGAGGACGCCGTCGGTCAGCGGCCGGCAGCGCACTCCCCCGCCGCCGCGCAGGGCGCGCTGCGCGCCGGGGCCGAGCGTGGTGTCCATCCAGGCGCACGGCCGGGCGGCGCTGCGCACCTCCAGGTCCACCGGTCCGGTTCCGCAGTCGAGGAAGACCGTACGGCCGATGTAGGCGTCGATGTCGATCCCGCGCAGCAGGACGTTGCGCCGGGTGCGGAGGAGGCCGGCCGGGTGCGGGCCCGGCAGCCGCTCGGCCGCCATGAGGGTGACCGAGGCGTTGCGGTGGGCGGGGTGGTTGAAGTAGCGGTCGCCGACGATGCCGAGGCCCGCCCGCACCTCGGCCGTCGTCACCAGTTCGCCGGGCGGCAGCTCGGGCAGGCCCTCGCCCGGCCGGCCGGCGAGCCGGTGCACCGGGGAGACGAGCAGCTGGAGGATCTCGACATGCGGCACGCGTCGAGCCTAACCGGCGCCCGGCGACCGCCGTGCCGCCGGTGCCGGGAGCGGCCGCTCGTCCCGGCCGGCCGGAGGGATTCAGTGGTTCGGCTGCCACTCGAACATCACGATCGTGGCGTCGTCCCGGAGCCGGCTGTCCTCGGAGTCCAGCAGCGAGTGGATCAGGCGTCTGAGCGTCTCGGGCGCGATCTCGCCGGTGGTGCTGGCCCGGATGACGTAGTCCGCGAAGCGCTCCAGGCCGAGCAGCCGGCCGTCGGCCATCCGGGCCTCGGTGACGCCGTCGGTGTAGAGCAGCACCCGGTCGCCGGGCTCGAGCCGGGTCTCGTGCACCCGGCGGTCCCGCGAGAACAGCAGGGACCGCAGGCCCATGGGCGGGTCGGGCTCGCGGACCAGCGCGTCCACGATCAGCCGCTGTCCGCGGATCAGGAGCGGCGCGGGATGCCCGCAGTTGCTCCATTGCAGCACCCCGGTGGTGAAGTCGAACTGGGCGAGGATCCCGGTGCAGAACTGGTCCGGCAGCCACTGGCTGAGCGCCTCGTCCACGCCGTCCACGAGGGAGCGCAGGTCGGCGTCGGTGCGCCGGGCGTTGCGGCAGGCCGCGAGGGCCACCGCGCTGGTCAGCCCCGAGAGCAGGTTGTGCCCCATGGCGTCCAGGACGACGGCGTGCAGGGCGTTGGTGGTGAGGGAGTGGTCGAAGGCGTCGCCGCCGATGTCGTAGGCGGGTTCCAGGACGGCGGTGGAGACGACCTGGCCGTTGCCGATGGTGCGCGGCGGCAGGAAGGCGCGCAGCATCTCGGCGGGCAGGCGCATGGCCTCGGTGCGGGTGCGCCGGACGAAGGAGTCCTTGTAGGCCCGCTTGGAGGTGATCATCATCGCGAGGAGGGCGGCGAGGGCCCGGCCCTGCCGCAGGGAGGTCGCGGTGATCGCCTGCGCGTGGACGGCGAGCACGCCGAGCCGCTCGGCGCCGTCCAGGAGGGGGAACCAGGCCGTCAGCCCGTCCCGCTCGGACTCCTCCACGCGCAGGGACTGGGTGCGGTAGCACCACCCGGCGAGCGATTCGTCGATGGGCAGGGTGGCGGCCACGTCGGTGAGCGGCACGAGATGGCGCTGCTGGAGGTCGGCGAGGTAGACCACGGCGTGCGGCAGGCCCAGCGACTTCGCGCAGTGGGCCACCGCGGTCGCCAGGTCCAGGATGCAGTTGGCGGGATCGGCGAGGAACTCCTCCAGCGGCGCCCCGCTCGGCTCTGCCGTCACCTGTCCATCACCACCCATCGCCTTCCGGGCCGTCTTCCGTGGGGTCCCGCGTCGCGCGGCCCGGTGTGCCCGCACGGGTGGACGGCTCCGCTCCCGGGTGTCCCGCCGGGGCCGGCCGAGCGCCCCGGCCGAGATCCGGTTCCGGGCGGACGCGGAGCGTCATCGGCTGTCGGAGGAGCCCTGGACCACCGCTTGGTGCTCAGCCGAGGCGAAGTCCCGCAGGGTGTCCTGGGAGCCGTTGAAGCGGTCGTGGTCGCCGACCGTCATGCCGCTGGAGGTGTACTGCCACATCGTGTACGACGACCAGCCCGCCGGCAGCGGACCGACGGTCGAGGCGTAGCGCGCGATCCACAGCGGGTTGGTCGTACCGAAGCCGGTGTGGTCGCCGGTGCACTGGATCCACCAGTTGGTGGCCGTGTAGATGACCGCGTCCCGCCCGGTGCGGGCCTTGTAACGGTCCAGGAAGTCGCGGATCCAGCCGACCATGCCGCTCTGGGACTTGCCGTAGCAGGCGTCGCCGTACGGGTTCCACTCGATGTCGAGGGCGCCGGGGAGGGTCTTGCCGTCCTGCGACCAGCCGCCGCCGTGGTCCACGAACCAGTCGGCCTGGGCGGCGCCGCCGGTCGTGTCCGGGGTGGCGAAGTGGTAGGCGCCGCGGACCATGCCGATGCCGTACGAGCCGTCGTACTGCTGGGTGAAGTAGGGGTTGGTGTAGTACGTCCCCTCCGTGGCCTTGGTGTAGGCCCACTTGGTGCCGCTGTCCCACAGCGTCTGCCAGTCGACGTCGCCCTGGTGGCTGGAGACGTCGACGCCCTCGGTCTGGGAGGCGCGGGCGGCGGCCGGGGGCCGGGTGCCGGTGTCGCCGTCGTGGGCGAGGACGCCGATGCCCATGTAGGCGCTGCCGCGCTCGGGTACGCCCCCGGCCGGCTCGGACACGGCCGGGGGGCTGGACAGGATCAGGAGCAGGCCGGTCAGGGCGCCGACGAGGCACCGGCGGGACCGGCCGCGGAAACGGGGTATGGGGCTTCGCACACCGTCCATCTGACCCGGCGCCGGGTCGTCCCGCACTCCGGGTACCGCCCAACGAAGCCATCAGGGCCGGTGTTTAGCCCATGTGGGTGCGCTTCGCGCGCTGCCGGGGATCGGCGGTGTCCCGGTCAGGCGGCGTTCAGGGTCATCAGGACGGCCCGCAGCCGGGTGCCGTCCTGATGACCCTGAA
>NZ_MUMF01000540.1 GCF_002155905.1 Streptomyces tricolor
CGGCGCCACCGCGGTGCTGCTGCTGTCGCAGGTGGTGCGCTGGGCGCTGCCGCCGCGCCGGCTCCAGGAGAGCGGCGCCACCCCGCTGATGGCGGTGTACGCGGGTGCCGGGGCGGTCCTCGGTTTCGTGCTGGTGCCCGTGCTGGGCGCCCTGCCGGGTTTCCTGGCCGGGATCTATCTGGAGGAGCGGCTGCGGCTCGGCCGGCACGGCGAGGCGATGGCCGCGCTGCGGACGGCGATGCGGGCGGGCGGCTCCAGTGTGCTGGCGGAGCTGTTCACCTGCCTGCTGATCGCGGGGGCGTGGCTGGGCGCGGTGCTGTGGGGCTGACCGGCACCGTGACGTGCGGCCGGCGGGTCAGGGCGCGGTGGACCGTGTCGGCCACGGCGGCCATGCCCGCGTCGTTGAAGTGCAGATGGTCGCCGGGGTCGTAGGCGGCCCGGATGCGCCGGGGGTCGGCGGGGTCCCGGACGGCGGCGTCCGCGTCGGCGACCGCGTCGAAGGCGCCGCCGGTGCGGATGAAGGCGTTCACCCGCTGCCGTACGTCCTCACCGGCGGCGGTCCAGGCGGGGTAGCCGCCGTACGGGGTGAGGGTGACCCCGACGACCCGGATGCCGCGGGCGTGGGCCCGGGCCAGCAGGGTGCGGTAGGCGTCCGCGAAGGCGTCCGTGTCGTGCGCCGCCGGGGTGCCCTTGATGTCGTTGATGCCCTCGAAGACCACCAGCGCCCGTACGCCGGCCCGGTCCAGCGCGTCGGCGTCCAGGCGGGCGAGGGCGCTCGGTCCGGTGCCGTCGCGCAGCAGGCGGTTGCCGGCGATGCCCGCGTTGAGGACGCCGGTCCGGTGGCCGAGCAGCCGCCGGGCGAGCCGGTCGGGCCAGCGCCGGTTGGTGTCGGGGGTGGAGCCGTTGCCGTCGGTGAGCGAGTCCCCGAACGCGACGACGCTGCCGGCGGCGGACCCGCGCACGTCGACGCCGGTGACGTAGTACCAGCGGCTGGTGGTGGCCGTGTACGCGGTGCCGGACTCGTCGGCGGCCCGGCCGGCGCCGGGCCGGGCCAGGTAGCTGGTCTGCAGGGCGGTGCGGTGGTAGGTGGCGGGCCCGGAGTCGTCCGGTGTGTACACGGTGACGAGCAGGTCGGCACCGGCGGGCACGCGCAGCCGCACCGGGTCGGTGACCGTGTCCGCGCCCGGCGGGACGGTCACCTCCGGGGCGCCGTGGAAGGCGGCGGTGCGCAGGGTGCCGGGTACGGCGTCGGGGCCGGCCGCGCGGCGCAGCGCGACGGTGACCGCGCCGAGGCGCAGGGGCCGGGTGCCGAGCCGGTTGCTGAGCCGGACGCGGACGGCGGTGCCGCCGACGCTGAGGTGGACGACGTTGCGGACGGCGGCGCCGGGCAGCGCGGCGGCGGTGCCGGAGGGCGCGGTCTCCCAGCTGCCGGTCCAGGGCAGCGGGGCGGGTTCGGCGACGGCCGGTGCCGTCAGGCCCGGCAGCAGTGTCAGGAGGAGGACCGCGAGGACCCGAACGAACCTGACCATGTGTGCCCGCCCTTCCCCGAGGCCCGTCGGGGACTCCCCCCAGGGCCCTCGCAGGTGACCGTGCCACACGGCCGGGCCGCGCCGCCGGAACATCGAGGAGGTCCACCCACTCGGCGCAACGGGGCCGGCGCGGCGGACGGGACGCCGAACGAGCGCGCCCGCCGGGCGGGGCGGCGGTCAGGGGATCGGCTCTCCGGCCACCCGCAGATGCTGGACGGCGTACGACCGCCAGGGCCGCCAGCTGTCGGGGACGTCGGCGCCGGGCGGGGCGACGTCGGGGTCGCCGAGGGCGCGGACGCGGAGGGTGGCGACGGTGGCCGGGTCCATGCCGGGCAAGGCGAGCAGGGCCTCCTCGGCGTCGTGCCGGTCGGCGCCCGCGTCCAGTCGTACGGTGCCGTCGGCGAGGGCGGCGGCGAGCGCGCCCAGCGGGCCGGAGGGCTCGGCCTCGGCGAGGACGGCGGGCTCCGGGAAGACGTGGGTGAGGCCGCCGTGCGGCGCGTCGAGCACCTTGCCGTACCGGCGCACCAGCTCCTGGGCGCCGCGGGTGCCGGTGAGGGCGCGTACGGCGGGCTCCAGCGGGTCCACGGCGCCGGGCGAGCGCAGCCCGGGCCGGGCGGCGACCAGCGGGGCGAGCCGGGGGTCGGCGCCGAGCCGCTCGTCGACCGCGTACGGGTCGGCGTCCAGGTCGAACAGCCGGCGCAGCCGCTGCACGGCGGTGGTGAGGTCCCTGAGGTCGGTGAGGTGCAGCCGGGCGTCGAGCCAGCCGCCCGGACGGGTGCCGGTGCCGGTCCGCGGGGCGCGGGTGCGTTCCCGGACGGCGGCGAGGGCGGTGCCGTACGGCAGCCGCAGGGTGCGCCGGTAGGTGCGGGCGCCCGGGGTGCCGGTCACCTCCTCGACTCCGGGGACGGCCTCCCGCGCGAGCTGGTCGAAGACGGCGGCGGCCTGGTAGGGGCCGCGGTGGGCGAGCCGGAGCGGGATGCCCGTGCCGGGCGCGGTCCGGTGGCCGGACCGGTCCCGGGGGGCGGACCGGTCCCGGGGGGCGGCGGCCCGCACCTCGGTCGGTGTCGCGGCGTACACCTCCCGGATGGTGTCGTTGAACTGCCGCACGCTGGCGAATCCGGAGGCGAACGCGATCTCGGTGATCGGGAGGTCGGTGGTCTGCAGCAGGACGCGCGCGGTGTGGGCCCGCTGGGCCCGGGCGAGCGCCACGGGCCCGGCGCCCAGCTCGGCGGTGAGCTGCCGCTGCACCTGCCGGGCGCTGTAGCCGAGCCGCGTGGCGAGCCCGGCGACGCCTTCGCGGTCCACGACGCCGTCGGCGATCAGGCGCATGGCCCGGCCGACGACGTCCGCGCGGACGTTCCACTCCGCCGAGCCCGGCACGGCGTCCGGCCGGCACCGCCGGCAGGCCCGGAAACCGGAGCCCTGCGCGGCGGCGGCCGTCGCGAAGAACCGCACGTTGCGCCGTTTCGGCGTCACGGCCGGGCAGCTGGGGCGGCAGTAGATGCCGGTGGTCTCGACGGCGAAGAAGAACACCCCGTCGAACCGGCCGTCCCGGCTGCGCACGGCCTCGTACCTGCTGTCTTCGTCCCTCACGTGGTCCAGTGTGGGGCGGGGGCAGCAGGCGGACCAGCGGAAATCGGACGTCACGGTGGTACGCCGTGGGCAGCGCGCGCCGTCGCCGGGCGCGGGCCCGTCGTGGCTGGTCTCGCCCACGCGGCGGAGCCGCACACCAGTACGGCCCCGCCCCTGGGGAGTTGCCGTGCCCCTACCTCCACCGCCCCCGCTTCGCCTCCATCGCCGCCCTCCCCTCGGCTCCCTTCCGCTTCCAGTCCCGCCGAAGCTCCGCACGGACCCTGGCATCGGTCTTGGCCGTGATCCACTGGTTCTCCCGGATCAGCTTCCGGTAGCTCTCCAGCCGCCGTTCCGGAAGCGCCCCGCTCGCCACGGCCGACCGCACCGCGCACCCCGGCTCCGTCTCGTGGGCACAGTCGTGGAACCGGCAGTCCTCGGCCAGTTCCTCGATCTCGGCGAACACCTGCCCCACGCCGGTCTCCGCGTCGAAGAGGCCGACGCCCCGCAGCCCGGGGGTGTCGATGAGCACCCCGCCGGAGGGCAGGGCGAGCAGGTTGCGGGTGGTCGTGGTGTGCCGGCCCTTGCCGTCGACGTCCCGGGCCGCCCGCACGTCCATGACGTCCGTGCCGACGAGCGCGTTGGCGAGGGTGGACTTGCCGGCGCCGGACTGGCCGAGCAGCACGCTCGTGCCCGAGCCGACGAGCGCGACGAGCACGTCGAGCCCGTCGCCGTGCAGGGCGCTGACGGTGAGCACGGGCACGCCGGGCGCGCTGGTCTCCACGTCCCGCACGAGGTGGGCCAGGGTGACCGGGTCCGGCACGAGGTCGGCCTTGGTCAGCACGACGACGGGCTGGGCGCCGGACTCCCAGGCGAGGGCGAGGAAGCGTTCGACGCGGCCGAGGTCGAGTTCCACGGCGAGGGACACGGCGACCACGGCGTGGTCGACGTTGGCGGCGAGGATCTGCCCCTCGGACCGCTTGGAGGAGGTGGAGCGGACGAAGGCGGTGCGGCGCGGCAGATACGCGCGGACGTACCGGGGGTCGCCGGCGGGGTCGACGGCGACCCAGTCCCCCGTGCACACGACCTTCATCGGGTCGCGGGGGACGACGTACTCGGTGTCGGCGCGGACGGTCCCGCCCGCGGTGACGATGTCGCACTGGCCGCGGTCGACCCGGACGACCCGGCCGGGCAGCAGTCCGTCGGCGGCGTACGGGGCGAACGCGTCGGCCCAGGCCTCGTCCCAGCCGTAGGGAGACAGCGCGGAGAACACAGCGGAGGTGGAAGTCAAGGGAGACCCTTCACAAGGGTGGCCCCGGGCAGGCGCGTACGGCGCGCGGTGGGTTCAGCCGGTGGCCACGGAGGTGGACTTGAGGAGTTCCTGGATGAGGGCAGCGCCCGGCACAGTGACAGCCATCGGTCGACACCTCCTCGTTCTCACTCGCGCGTGCGCACACCACCTCGGCGTGCCCGGCAACTGTAGCCCGCGGGCGGGCCCGTACGTCAAAGCATTTTCCGCACGTCTTCCGCGCCTTCTCCGCGTGTCCCCGGAAGCGGCGCCCTCCGGGGTGTCAGCCCAGCGTGCAGGGCGCCCCGTTGAGGGTGAACGCGTGCGGGGTCCGGTTGGCGTCCGTCCAGGTGCCGAGGAAGCCGAAGGACAGGCTGCCGTGTGCGGCGACCGTCTTGTTGTAGTCGGCGGCGGTGGCGGTGACGCGGGAGCCGTCCTGGTGGACGGTGGCGTCCCACGTCTGGCCGACCCGCTGGCCGTCGCGGAAGGTCCAGGACACCCGCCAGCCGCTCAGGGCCGCCTCGGTGGTGACGGTGACGGTGGCCTGGAAACCGTCGGGCCACTGGCTGTCCAGTGCGTAGGCGACCCGGCAGCCGGCCGGCCGGCTGC
>NZ_MUMF01000541.1 GCF_002155905.1 Streptomyces tricolor
CCCTCGCCATGACCGCCACCGACCCCACCGAAGGCGACCACCACTTCCGCCAAGCCGAAACCCACCCCGCCGCAGCCTCCTTCCCCTACGAGCTCGCCCGGATCCGCCTCGCCCACGGCATCCGCCTACGCCAAACCCAAGGCCGCAAAGCCGCCCGCCTCACCCTCACCCTCGCCACCGAAACCTTCGAACGCCTCGGCGCCCCCACCTGGGCCGAACGCAGCCGAGCCGAGCTGCGGGCCGCCGGAGCGTCCCCGCTCACCGCCTCGGCTCACCTGGCGACCCTGACCTGGCAGGAACGCCGGATAGCGGACCTCGCCGCCAGCGGTCTGACCAACAAGGAGATCGGTGCGCGTATGCACCTGTCGCCGCGCACGGTCAGCTCACACCTCTACCGGGTGTTCCCCAAGCTGGGCATCACCTCCCGCGCCGCACTGCGCGACGCATTGGGCAAGATGGCCGACAGCCAGGACGCCTGACGGCGGCAGGTGACGGCGGACCCCCGCGGCACCCCGGGTTCCCCCCTCCGGCGCGGCGCGTCACGGCTGCGGGGGGTGGGCCCGGATGCCGTGCTCGTCCAGCCAGCCGAGCACATAGTCGGCGACAAAGCGCCATCCGCTGTCGATGACCAGGGAGTGGGCCCGGTCCGCGAACTGCTTCAGGTCGGTGACGGCCGTCGTGTCGCCGTACTGCTTGTACACCGCGCGGGTGGCCTCGTCCGGTACGAGTCTGTCCTCCTGCCCGGAGATCAGCAGGAGCGGACCGCGCGCCGCGTTCCCGACGTCCGCCACGGCGCGCGGGCTGCGGGACGCGCTTGCGCACCCGAGGTCGGCGAGCAGGCGGCGCGGTGCCGGGACGACGTAGCGGTCGTAGAGCCTGTCGGACTCCTCCGCTTCGAGCGTGTTGGCGAAGACGTGGTGGAACTGTTCCGACGACAGGGTCACCAGCTCGTCGGCGGGGTCGCACCGGCCGGGCGGCAGCAGTCGGCCGGGGGACGCGGGCAGCGGGATGCCGTTGATCGGGGCGGGGGCGATGGCGACGGCGGCACGGCCGACATCAGCGGCGATGAGGTGCTGTGCGATGAGCCCGCCGACCGCGTGTCCGACGATCACCGGCGCGACTTCGAATGACCGTACGATTCCGGCGTAGTGGTCGGTCAGCGCCTCCAGACCGACACGACCGAGCGGCTCCGGTAACCTGCGCACGTCCGGCACGGCCTCGGCCTCACCCGGCCAGCCGGGCGCGAGGGCGAGGAATCCCCTGCCGGCGAAGCGCTCGGCCCACGACTCCCAGGAGAGCGCGTGCAGCCACGCGCCATGGATGAAGACGACGGGAGTGCGTTTCACGGATGGCTCCTCCGAGCACGACGACCATGGGCACCGGGGTGCACCGGCGGCTGTCTCAGCATCGTTCAGGCAGGGGCCAGGGGCGACAGTCGAATGACTTAACGTCGGCGGCCGTCGGCGCGCGCAGGCCGTGGCGCTCCCCCCAGGAAGCCGCGCCGAGGCGGACAGCGGTCTGCCGGCAGACGCCGGTCGGGGCGAGAACCGACACGGCAGCTCGTGTTCGACGGTCAAGTTACTTATGTACGGCGATCCCGCGCGGGCGAGAGTAGGTCGGGCCAACGTCCGCAGCAGGGAAGGATCCCACCGTCATGAGCGGCGACCAGCCAGGCGTACAGGACCGCCGGACAGCACCGCACGGTCGTCAGCGGCTGACCTTGGACATCGAGCGTGTGCTGGGCCTCTCGGCCCGGCAGGCGATCAGGGCGGAGTTCCGGTACGACCCGGCGCTGCCCCTGACCGTCTCCGTGGAGTTCCTCAGCGAGGGCGGCCCGCGGGTCCTGTGGCGGATCGGCCGGGACCTTCTGCAGCAGGGGCTGTACGCGATGAGCGGCCTCGGCGACGTCCAGATGTGGCCGTCGAACCTGGGGGAAGGGGCCACGGCACGGCTCCAGCTGGCCTCCAGGGACATGGCTGCACTGTTCGAACTGCCCATTCCACCGCTGGCGGCGTGGCTGGAGCACACCTACTCGCTCGTGCCCGCTGGCCAGGAGCTCGCCGGAGTCGACTGGGACGTCACCACGGCGGACCTGCTGCACGGCCCGGTGGAACCCTCGGAATGAGCACGGACGGAGATCCGCGACCTGCTCGACGCGTCACTGTCCTCCCCGGAGCTGCCGTCCACGCAGCTCACCGTGCCGTGTCCTCCGCCGACTTGGTCGCCCGGCCGGCGAACCTGCGCGGGCTTCCGCCCCGTTGGTCCGGAGCAGGCCGTGCGGTCGGCATGTTCATCGGCCGGCCCCCACGGCGGCGACAGTGGACAGCGCGGGCACAGGTCAGCGGTCTGACGTGATCCTCTCGTCCGGCCGCACGGCCCGCTTCCACAGCCCTCGGCGGTCCTGACGGCTGCGGACGAATCGACGTCCGCCGCTCTCACGGGCCGACGAGCCAGAGCGATACGCCTCACCACTGCCGGATGCGTCGTGGGCGTCGCCTCGGGCAGCACCGCTCGGAGTCCCTGGCACGGCAGGCCGACGCACAGGCCGTCGCCGCGGACGCGCGGCTGAGCGCACGGACATTCATCACCTACTTGACGGGTGACGGAAAGGGCTGCCACGATTGCGTCACCGCCTCAACAGGTGACACATGAAGTGTCCTGCAAGGGAGGTGGTCGAAGACTTGTCGGAACCAGATGGGGAGCCCAGTCATGGCAGTCAGCTACACCGCCGTCGTCGACGTCGACGGAGAGGGCCGCAACGGCGGTCACGTTCGCTCCTCCGACGGTCTTCTGGAGACGGGCCTCGCACTCCCCAAGGAACTGGGTGGCGCCGGCACCGCGACCAACCCCGAGCAGCTCCTGGCCGCCGGCTGGGCCGCCTGCTTCCTCGGCGCCCTGCGCCGGGCCGCCACGACTCGCAAGGTACGGCTGGCCAGTACCAGCATCACCGCCGAGATCACCCTCACCCACGGCGACGACGGTGAGTTCTCGCTCTCCGCGGTCCTCAGCCCGGTCCTCGGCGGCGTCGACCAGGCCACGGCCGAGGAACTGGCGCAGACCGCCCACCGGATCTGCCCCTACTCCAAGGCCACGCGCGACAACATCCCGGTCGTCCTCAAGGCCACGGCTGCCGCGTGACTCCCTGACGGCGGGTCCCGTGCGACTTCCCCCGGCACGGGACCCGCTTCTTCTCCTCCCGCCACACCGGCACCGCCCATCGAAGAGCAAGGGCAGGACATGGTCTCCATGACGCACCCATGTGCCCGGAAGACCGGACACCGCCGTTCCGCCCCCGCACGATCGACATCACCTCCTGAAGGGGTGACTGAGAGCGTCGATCGGGCACCGGGTGCGCCTGACCGGACGACTGCTGTCCGTGACAGGGCCGCTGGCGCCCAAGACCAGGCCGCTACCCGCTCCGGCGAGCGGCGAGCCTGGAGCGCGGAAGCGTCGCAGGCACCTGCGTGGCCGGACGCCATGCAGGTGTGGAGCTTGTCGGCGAGCGCGGCGCTGTCAGGATACGGCCCGACAGCCTCGGACTTCGTGTGATGCCGGGCCCGGGGAGCGCCGCCGCCGCGACATCATCGCGCCCAGGAGGCGCTGACCAGCCCACCGCGGCGCCACGGCCTCCGCCTGTGGGCCGATCGGGTCGTCTCGCGCACTCACCGGAGCCAACCCGAGCCGAGGGACGCCGGGCGTCCGGCGACCACCCCGCCCCGATGGATGCCACGGGAACGGCGGGCGCCCCGGCAGCGGCCCATGAGCGTCGGCCCTACCTGGTCGGCTCCCACCGGCGCGGACCTCACCCGTCCCGCGTGGCGAACCACCGCCGTCGGCACATGTCTCTGTCGGCACGTGTCTGCACGGTGGCGCGGCCCGCCGGCGGGACGAGCGGATGAGTATCAGCCGGCAGCGCCCGTCGCGGCCTCGCCCGGCTGCACCAGGGTGTACATGACGGAACGCTGCTGCTTGTGCCGCCGGATGCGGCCCTTGGCGACAAGGGCCTCAAGGGTGTTCCGCACGACCTGAGGCGTCGGGTTGCGGTCGGGGTACTTCTCCAGGAGCTCGTCCCGCAGTTCCTTCGCCAGGCGCGGCTCCTTGTACTGGCCGAGCAGCTCGGCGAGCAGGTCACCGAGCAGAGGCTGACGCGACTTCCCCTTCGCGCCGGCCTTCGCCCCCCTGCCCGCCGGAGCGGTCTTCGCCGGTGACGAGCGCCGTGAGGATGCCCGGGAGGCGGGCTTCGACTTCGCGACGACGGGCTCGTCCTGCATCTGCTCGGGCAGACGGGACGGGTCCGCAAACCCTTCGTACCGCTCGGCGAGGCTCAGGATGTCCTCCAGGAGGGCCTCCTGTTGTTGCAACACCTTGATCCGCTCTGCCAGCTCCTTCTGCAGACGGCGGTTCTCCTCCAGGTCCGATGCGGCCTGTACCGCGTACCGCGACCGGAGCGTGGCGGCTGACTGGCTGGTCACAACCGTTCACTCCCTCGATATGGATGACGTTGCGCATGGTACCCACGCCCAGGGTCCCGCTGCAGATAAGTGTCGATACCAGGCGGTTGTCGGACAGGATTTCCGACCCGGCCGCCGGCGCCCGCTGTGAACAAGGTGCCCGGTGAGTGTGTGGTCGAACCACACCCGCAACAGGAGAGCGGCGAGTCTGCCGGGGTACGTCGGGAACACTTGTGCGCCTGCCGGCTCGCCGTGTGGCTCGTTGTACCTCCTGGAGATGTCCTGGGGTGTGCACTGGAGCTGGGGCACCGGGCAAGTCCGGTGCCTTGGGCAGCGGGCCGGGCCCGGCAGCCAGTGTCTTGGTCTCCCGGATGAGGCGATGCCAGCACACGGTCGTCACCTCATCGACCGCCAAGGGACAGCCGCCTCTGCACGGCCCCTCTCCACGGACTCTCTGCACTGATTGCCTGGGGAGGGATGGCCGAAAGGAGGGCAGCCTCCGAACGATCACCTCGCAGGAGACACGTGTGTTCGCTCCGAGCGGTCCGCCACGCGAGTCAAGCAGCTGCGGGGATCGGGGCATGCCTGCTAGAAGGCACGTTGACCCTGGGATACGCAGATCATCCACACACATGTTTCTCTCAATGGCGCGGCAATCACAGCAGCGACACAAATGCAGCAGTACTGTGGCGCTCACCCCTGCCTACAGTGCAGTTGCGGAGCTGCATCCGGTCTCCGGCTCGCCGCATGACACAGGACCAGGATGGTTCAGAACGCTATGGCTACCCCCCTCACCGCTGTACCCGGATCCGACCTGCTCGGCGTCATCATGAGGGAACACCGCGACGGTCTCGTCTCGTACGCCGAGAAGATGCTGGGTGACCGTGGGCTCGCCGAGGACATCGCGCAGGAGGCCATCATCCGCGCCTGGCGGAACATCGACCGTCTGCTCGGAATGGAGGGGTCCGTGCGAGGCTGGCTCTTCACCGTGACCCGGCACCTGGTCATCGACGGGGTGCGCAAGCCCCACGCCCGGAGGGAGATCGCCGGAGACGCCTACAACGACCCGGTGTCGGGTACCGACGGGACCGAGGCGGTGCACAACCGCCTCGTGGTCCGACCGCTCCTGCGCAAGTTGTCCGCCGAACACCGCGCCGTGCTGGTGCACATCTACCTGTGCGACCGCACCATCCAGGAGACCGCCGGCATCCTCGGAGTCCCGGTAGGCACCGTCAAGAGCCGTCAGCACAACGCCCTGCGCAAGCTGCGTGCCGCCGTGCGGCCCGAGGCGGCCTGACCGTCCGGGCCATGGCCGCGTGCTGTGGCGCGGTGCGAACAGCGCCGTGACCGCCCCGGTGCTGCGCAGGACCGGACAGTCGACCGGTCGGCATCCAGCGTCGTACGCCGCTGCGGACAGGCCGTCCACCGCGCCGCCTCGCGCGGCGTCTGACGGATCGGCACCGCGTGACGTATTCGCGTGAACCCGGGGCCCCGCCACAGCCGTGTACTGACTGGCCCAGTGACACGGAAGGCCTCCTCGTTCCGACGGACCGTCGTGTCACACCTCTGACCGGAAGGACTGCCATGCTCGTTCGTTCCCTTACGGCTCTTGCCTGCGGCGCTGTCGCCACCTTGGCCCTCGGTGTCTCCCCCGCCTCGGCGGCGCCGACCGCGAGCTGCGACGGCGCCCTCGTGCTCTGGGACAACGTCAACTACAACGGCACCCACATCTGCTTCGGTTCCTGGGAGTCGGAGAGCGACCTCGGCAAGGTCTCGGCGCTGCCCAGCGGGAGCATGCAGGACAAGACCTCGTCGGTGCAGAACTTCACCGACTCGGCCTTCTGCCTGTACGTCGATAACAACTACGCGGGCGACAGGTTCACGGTCTACGCGCACACGTCGATCGTCGACATGAGGGTCCCGAACCCCTACTGGAACGACAAGATCAGTTCAGTGCGGCCTGGCGCCTGCTGACGGCTTCTGCCGAGTGACCGTGACTGTAATCCGGCGGCTCGGCGGACCGCAGGCGGCAGAGGGGACCGACACCTCCGCGGCACCCTGTATCTGGACACCGCGGAGGTGCGGTCGCTGTCCTCCGGGCGAGGCCGTCGCACGGCGCTGGTCACCGCCCGCTCAGGAGAAGGCTGCATGGGCATTGCGGTTCAGCGTCCCCGTGCCCTTGGTGCTCCTCCGGCACCAATGTGTATACATGTGCTCCCAGCGTGCCCAACGGCCGGGCGGCCGGGCCATGGGGGGGCAGCGCCTCGTCCGCGCCGGCTGCGGCTCGACGCGGACGTGAGTGCCGTAGGGGCACCTTTCGCCTCGGCGGGGTCCTTCCGGGCCGCTCTAGTAGGTGGTCACAAGGGGTTTGGTCGCGTCGACGACGTACGTGGAAAGCATCATCGTCGTGACCGTGCCGACGTTGCGGGCGTTGTGGATGACGCCGTCGGGGATGAAGAACGGGTCGCCCGTGCGCAGCCGGAGGGGCGGCCGGTCGTCGAACTCCATCAGGACGTCGCCCCGGACGATGTAGCCCACCTCGATGCCCGGGTGGCTGTGCCGGCCCGACTCCTTGTGCCGGGGGATCTGCACGATCGTCTGCACGGCTTCCCAGCCTTCGGCGGGCGAAGGGTGCTCCTGGAGCAGGGTGCGGGTGACACCTGCGGTCGGATCGGGGTCCGCCGGGGGGCGGGCAAGCCCGGCCGCGTCGGCGGGGGACGGCAGGGCCGCGGCGCCGAGGGCTCCGGCCGCAGCGGCGCCGCTCGCACGGAGCAGATGGCGTCGGTCGAACATGGTGTGTCCTCACGAGTGTGGTGCGGGCATGAAAGAGACAGAACGATCGTTGATTCCGTCACGCAATCACGGGCCCGGCACACACACAAGGTGAAACCCGGCCACAAGATACGTGTGTCCACTTCGCCGGTGGAGAAAGGTATGTGACCGCCCCGGCCCGCGGGAGAACGGGACGTCGCACTCACATGGGCGAGGACTGGGCATGGACCCTGACCAGAGTTTCCTGGAGCCCCCAGCCCAACGGCAGGGCCGACCGGCACCTGTGCGTCACCCCGCTCGGGACACCCGCCCCTGAGGGCATCCGCAAGCACCCGCGCCGTGCTGGGTGGTGAACAGCGGCGACGCCCGTCCGGGCCCGCGTCCCAACCCGGCACCTCCGGCTCGGACGGCACGGCGCCGTCAAGGTTGCGTCGTGTCGCTTCGGGTGTCGAGCGTGTACGGGCCGTCGGCCCTGACCAGCGACCTGTCCGCCGGCCGTCCTCCAGGGAGGACAACGTGACGACGGCCGGTGGGACAGGCGCCCTGCCCTCGACGCGGACCCGGCCGCGAACCGGTATGCCGCCCGACGCGGAGCGCTGCGCGTCCGAGCCGACGGCCTGCCCGAGTACGGGCGTCCCCGTGGGCCTCGGCGTCCTATGCCACCTGCACCGCCTGCACCGCGTGCGCCGCCTGGGCCAGCCACGGTGGCCTCCGCCGCGGGACGGAGAGATCATCGCGGCAAGGGCGAGCTGGGCCGGGAACGGGCAGACCGCTGTTCAGGCCCTGGGCAGCGCGGGCAGTGATCAGCGCTGCGGGGGGCGACGCCAGGCCAGCCACCAGGGAGCCGACGCGGTAGATCGACGGTCCCGTGCTCGGCGGTTTCGTCGTAGCGGGTGGCGATCCCTCGCCGCTGCTTCAAGCGGTTGAAGCAGCGTTCGACCACGTTGCGCCGCTTATGGAGGTGCTTGACGAAGGCCGGCGGACGCCCACCGCGATGACCGCGCCGGATCCGGTTACGGATCTGGCCGGACCGTTCCGGATCGTATGGCCGACGCCCCGCCGCCCGAGCCATGCCCGGATCGCTGTGGAACTGTAGCCCTTGTCGCCGACGACATGGTCGGGCCGGGCACGGGGCCGTCCCGGTCCGAGGCGGGGCACCCATATCGCGCCCATCACGGCGGTGAACCGGGTGCAGTCGTTGGTGTTCCCGCCCGTGACGGTGAAGGCGAGCGACGCCCCAGGGCGTATCAAGCCAGGTGGATCTTGCTGGTCAGGCCACCTCGCGAGCGTCCGAGTCCCGGCTGACCGAGCCCCTTTTTCGGGCCCCGCAGCATGCTGATGGGCACGGAGGACGGTGGAGTCGACC
The DNA here is from genome assembly GCF_002155905.1 of Streptomyces tricolor. Classification (GTDB taxonomy): domain Bacteria; phylum Actinomycetota; class Actinomycetes; order Streptomycetales; family Streptomycetaceae; genus Streptomyces; species Streptomyces tricolor. Next base: position 8,590 of record NZ_MUMF01000541.1, read on the forward strand.
GACACGACGCCAGTCGATGTTCCCGGCAGCGTCCGCCCTCGCCTTGGCGGCCCGGAGCATCCGCGGGAACGTGCCGTCCAGGGCCCACCGGCGGAACCGGGTGTGCAGTGTGGCCCACGGGCGGTATCGCTCGGGCACGTCCCGCCAGGCGGTCCCGGTGCGGAACACCGGTCGTGTTGATCAACGGTCATTGGCTCCACACCGCAACGCTCGCCGCTACCGCACCTGACGACTTCACCTCGCGATCTCCACATGGAGAGCAACGTCCTGCCCCCAGGTCGACCGCGCCTCACTCGGGCTCGGCCCGCGGGCGGAGCCTCGGCCGGCGCCCGCAAGCCGAGCTCGACGCCTGGCATGCCGACAAGTGCGCCGCCCGGCTCCCCGCCCAGTCATTCCTGCCCTGGCGCACGGCCACCGGCGCCCTGCCCCGGATCCCCCTGCAGCCTCGCGTGGTCAAGCAGGGCCAGACCTCGATGCACGAGCACCGTCACCTCGCCATGCTCCGCCCGGAGCCGTCACACCCCTGGCGATCACCGAGCTGATCCACCACCAGCACATAAGACGATCGGTCATCTTGACCCTTGCATCCGACTCCACCCACCACTAACGTCTAAGACGACCGGTCATTTTCACCCACACAAACTCAGGAGGACCGCATCATGTCCGATCTTCTCGACACCGTCCTCGCCGCCCACGGTGGCCTCGACCGCTGGCACTCCGCTACACGGCTCACGGCCGAGGTGCAGGCCGGCGGCGCACTGTGGGGCCTCAAGGGCCAGCCCGGAGTACTCGACCGTTACACCATCTCCGTCGACCTGCACCGCCAGTCGGCCGCCTTTGCGCCCTTCGCGGAGCCCGAACTGCGCGCGGTGTACACCCCCGACCGGGTCGCGATCGAGACCCTCGACGGCCAGGTGACGCAGCAGCGCACCCAGCCGCGGACGTCCTTCGCCGGGCACACGCTCGAGACGCCGTGGGACCGTCTGCACGCGGCGTACTTCGCCGGGTATGCCATGTGGACCTATCTGACCGAGCCCTTCGTCTTCGCCGAGCCGGGCTTCACCGCCACGGAGATCGCACCCTGGGAGGAGAACGGTGAGATCTGGCGACGCCTGCAGGTGACCTTCCCCGACCACATCGCCACCCACAGTCGGGTGCAGACCTATTACGTCGACGCCGAGGGCCTCATCCGGCGCCACGACTACCGCCCCGACGTGTTCGGTGCCGCCGACCGCGACTCAGCGCACTACACGTGGGAGCACTGGACGTTCGGCGGACTCGTCTTCCCGACCAGGCGCTCGGTGCACCTCACCGACGAGCACAACCAGAAGGTCGCCGAACCGGTGATCGTCTCCATCGACCTCACCGATATCACGGTCTCGTCATGAGCGGCTATCGCGCCGTCGAAGCGACCGCCGACGGTGGATTCGCCGTCGTCGAGCGAGAGTTCGAGCAGCCGAGGGCCGGACGGGTCCGGATCGCCGTCGAAGCGTGCGGGGTCTGCCACAGCGACGTAGCCGGGATCATGAACGTGACCAGCAGTCGGCCGTCCGGCGTTCCCGTGGTGCCCGGGCACGAGGTCATCGGCCGGATCGATGCCGTCGGTGACGGCGTTTCCGGCTGGCGTATCGGGCAGCGGGTCGGTCTGGGCTACCTGGGCGGGCACTGCGGCACGTGCGCGACGTGCCGTCGCGGGGACTTCGTGTACGGCACCGACCAGCCGGTGCTGGGCGACAGCCAGCAAGGTGGATACGCGGAGTACATCACAGCCCGGACGTCGGGTCTCGTCGCGGTGCCGGACGGCATACCGGCGGCCGAGCTGGCCCCGTTGATGTGTGCGGGCCTGACGGTGCATCGCGCGCTGGTGACCTCGGTCGCGCGCACGGGCGACCTCGTCGCTGTCCAGGGCATCGGCGGCCTGGGACACCTCGGGATCCAGTACGCGCGTGCCATGGGGTTCCAGGTGGCGGCGGTCGCACGGGGTCAGGGGAAGAAAGAGCTCGCGCTCCGGCTGGGGGCGCACCACTACATCGACTCCAGCGAGGGCGACCCGGGGCAGGCGCTGCAGGAACTCGGTGGTGCCAGGGTCGTTCTCGCCACCGCCAGCAGTGGCGCCTCGATGTCGCCGCTGGTCGGGGGGCTTGCCGTCCGCGGGCAGCTGGTCGTCGTGGGTGCGGCGCAGGATCCGATCGAGGTCGGCACCATCCCCCTCATCTTCGGCGCCCGCTCGATCGTCGGCTCGTTGACCGGCACGCCTCACGACAACGAGGACAACATCGGCTTCGCCCGGGCCCACGGCATCCGCCCGATGGTCGAAACCGTTCCCTTGGAGCAGGCCGGCGAGGCGTACGCGCGGATGATGTCCGGCGACGCGCGCTTCCGGATGGTGCTTCAGGTCGGTCCATGACCTTGGGGCGGGTGCCGAATCCGGCGGGGCCCGGCGGAAATGCCCGCCCCAATCTGGTCTCGACACACCTACACATCCTTCCCATGCACTCTCGCTGAACGTATTCACTGGGTGCCGCCGAGTGTGCGCAGTCGGACTCGACGTATGCGCTTGACCAATAAGACGACCGTTCATATTCTCAGGTTCGAGAAGGAAGAAGGAGTCCGTATGCCCAGGCCCAGCGTTCGAGAGCAACTGGTCGATGCCGCCGCGGAGTGCTTCCACGAGCGCGGGTACAACGGCACGGGGATTCAGGACATCGCCCGTACGGCCGGCGTCCCGAAAGGCTCGGTCTACAACCACTTCGCGAGCAAGGAAGCGCTGGCCGCGGAGGTCATGGACCGCTACGCCGTCTCCCGCAAACTGGAGATGCTGCGCGACAAGGCCGTCGCCCCCGTGCCGCGCCTCCGCGCCCACTTCGAGTACCTCGCCTCGGATCTGAAGCAGTTCTCCTTTGAGCGCGGGTGCATGTTCGGAAACTTCGGGGCGGAACTCTCGAACCATAGCGACGCGATGCGCGGCAAGGTCGACTCCGGTCTGACTCTGTGGACCACCGCCGTCACTCAGGTTCTGGAAGAAGCCCGTGCGGCGGGCGCGCTCATGACCTCCCTCACTCCTGACCAACTGGGGCAGTTCCTCGTGAACGCATGGGAAGGCGCGGTGCTGCGGGCGAAGGTGACCCGGAGTCGGACCCCGCTGGACGGCTTCTTCGTCGTCTTCGACTCCTTCGTCGCCTGAAGCGCTGTCCAGAGGGCGGTGCTCTGGATGAAATCCCCGCCGAGCGGGACCACGCTGGTGGACGCTTACCCGCCTGATCCGCCATCCGCGGATGCAGTCGTGCCGGGTGCAGCTGGCCTATCGCGGATGCGGCGAACCGAGCGTAGCGGGCTGCTCTCCGTCTCCCTCGGCACCGCCGGACTCGGCGGCGCATAGCAGTCCGCGACGCTGGTCGAATCGGCTCCGCTTGTGGTCAGTGACGGGCTCTTCGCGGTGAGCGGGTGGGTGTGGCTGGTACTCCTGACGGAGTACGCACGTCACGGCGGAGCACGCTGCTCGAACCTCGTCAACGATCTGCGACATCCGGAGCAGGGCTTCGCACGCGCCTATGTCCCCATCGTCGGCAGGGGCACCGAGCAGGCCGTGACGGTTACGGACACCCGGCTCTACGGGAAGGCGAGCGCACAGGCGTGGGACCGGCTGCACCCACGGCTGACGCGCCCGCGCCGCATGGCTCGACCACGATGGGCCGCTGCCCATCATCGAGGGCACCGTCATCCGCCCGGTCGTGGAGAAGCTGCCCAGCGGCGGGGTCAACAAGCCGGTCTGGCTGTGGTGGTCGCGCATCAGCGCCACCGAGGCCGATGTCGACCGCTGCTGGCAGTCCTTCCTCCGCCGCTTTGACATCGAGCACACATTCCGCCTGTTCAAGCAGACCCTTGGTTGGACCAAGCCCCGTCTTCCCAGCTCGGAAGCGGCCGACCGGTGGACCTGGCTGGTGATCGCCGCCTATGCCCAACTCCGGCTTGCCCGACCGCTGGCCATCGACCTCCGCAGGCCCTGGGAGAAGCCGACCGAGCCGAACAAACTGACACCCGCCCGCGTCCGCAGAGGGTTCAGAAACCTGCACGCGAAGACCGGCTCCCCGGCCAGTGCACCGAAACCATCGCGTCCCGGGCCTGGCCGGCCGCCGGGCTCGAAGAACCGACGCCAAGCCACCCGTTCACGACGTGGGCAGAGTCCTAGCCGCAGGCGAGGCATTCAGCCGTCCCACCCACCACAAGGTCGGCACCAAACCACGCCGCACCGGATAGAGGTGGTGGCTTGTCATCGACCGCGGATGCGTCGGTGGGATCCTTGGGCGCGTGGCTGGAGACGATACGCAAGGTGACTCGCAGGGATACGTGACTCCCGTTCGGGCCGAGGTCGAACGCCTGCTTACTGAAGCGGAGCGTCGAGAACGCGCTGCCCACCAACGCGTGCGCTTTTGGGGCGTCATCGATATTGCGCTGGGCTTTCCCGCCGCCGTGCTCGCTGGCCTCTCCGGAGCTACCGGTCTTGCCTCCCCAGATGCCCGTGTTCCTGCGGCAGTGCTGGCCCTCGTCTCCGCCGGACTCTCAGCAGGGGCGGGCTTCCTCCGCAGCGATGTCAGACGCGCCGAGAACCGGCGCAGCCGACTGGCATGGGCTGAGGTCGAAGCGGGAGCCCGTCTACTTCTGGCTCAGGAGGCTCAGATGGATCGTGAAGGCATCCAGGAAGCCCTCCGAAACTTGTTCGACAGCCGGACACGAGCCATTGCAACCCATACAGAGAATGCTGGACCGACCCCGTGACCCCAGCAGCACGCGAGCACCACCATGTTCGAGGCTCACTCGACTCCGGACGTTAAACGACAAGCTAAGGGATGTCGATCTCGTACATGGCGGCACCGTCCAGGTACCGCACAGTGTTCAAGTCCCGCCGCAGCACCGCCTCCACTGGGTGCCGCAAGCTCAGGACGACGGGATACGTGAGGTCCCACGTGGTGGCGGCGATCTCCTCGCCCGGCCGGACCAGCAGCGTCACCTCGCGCACACTCTCCAGTTTCCGCACCTCGTCGAGGGCGCGGTAGCGCACCAGACGGCCGGACGCGGGCGACACCAGGGCCGCCCATGCGGCCGCGGTCCGGCGCTGGTACGGGGTGCCGGCCCGTGCGAGGAATCTGAGCGGCCTGACGTAGGCGTCGACGGCCCACTCCAGCTGGCCCTCGCCGATGGCGTCCGCGACGTGGTACGGCAGTCCGGACGGCCGGGCGCCGGCCTCCACCAGCCGGGGACCGTCCGGCGTCAGCTTGATCTCCAGGTGGGCGGGGCCGTGGCGGATGCCGAGGGCGTCCAGCACCCGGAAGGTGTAGGGCACCAGTTCGTCGGTGGACGGGTCGTCGCTGCGGAGCAGGATCTGCGCGACGACCAGGTCCCGGACGCCGTTGGCCGTGACGCGGTCCGTGCTCCAGACGTCGGTGACGGTGTGCACGCCCGCGCAGCTCACGGTGTTGACGATGTACTCGGCGCCGGTGAGGTACTCCTGGGCGACCACCTCGGTGATCCGCTCGCCGAGCGCGGACGTCGCGTTCCGGAGGTCCGCGAGCGCGGCGGCCGACTCGTCGGGCGAGTCGCAGAACCGCACGCCATGGCCCAGGGCGCCGCGCAGCGGCTTCACCACGGCGGTCCGGCCCAGGTCCGCGTGCCAGGCGCGCAGCTCCGCCTCGTCGCCGGTGCGCAGCTGCCGCATCGCGGGCACGCCCTCCGTCCGGACGCACTCGATCTGGAGGTACTTGTCGCGTCGGGCCGCGCTGAGCGCCGTGCCGTTGGACGGCAGCCCCAGCCGTTCCGACAGGGCGTCGGCCAGCTCCACCCCGGACTCCCGGCCGGGCAGCACGGCACGCGGCCGCAACGCCGCGAGCCTCCCCGTCAGGTCGTCGAGGTGCCCCTCGTCGAAAAGCGTGTGGCTGAACCTCGCCGGGTCCACGGGCGCGACTCCCGGCAGGAGGTCGGGGGTGCTGCGGACATGGATCACCGCGCCGCCGGCCGCGGCGAAGGCGTCCACATAGCGGTGCGACGTGCCGAAGGCGTCCACGACGGCCACCTGGAAGTCCGGCATAGGTGTTCCTTTCGCGGGTCGGTGCGTGGCGCTGCGCGGGGCGGCGCGTTGTGCTGCGCGGGTCGTCCGTCGCGCTGCGCGGTCAGTGCGTGGCGGGGCCGAGGGTCTCGGCGACGCGGCGGCGTGCCGTCAGCAGCCGGTGCACGGCGTTCGTCAGGACGTTGTGCACGCTGAAGCCGGATGTGCCCAGCTCGTCGCCCCGGCCGTCACCCGGCCCGGCGCCGCCGAGGAAGTCCCGTTCGCCGTCCTGGGCGAGGATGCTCTGCCGGGTGGGCCTCGCGGACGGTGCGAACGCCTCCGGTATCGCCTTCCTGGTGACGCCCAGGTGCACCATGCGGAAGTCCACGAACGTGTCGATCACACCGAGCAGTGCGACGGCGGCACGGCGGTCGAGCTTCAGACGGCCGTCGAGTACCGCCTGTACGACGTTGTCGCCGTCGCGGGACCGCTCGCGCCACTCGGAGACGATGGGCCGCGACCACGCCGGCAAGTACGCCAAGGACTGGTCGAGGTACAGCTCGTACAACGCGGTCGGCGCCAGCAGTGCCAGCTCCAGCAGCTGCACGCTCGGCATGAACGCGCCGCTGGCGCCGCGGGCACCGCCCGGATGGCCCATGTGATAGCGGCGGAACGCCTGGAACGCCTCCCTGGGCAGCCTGCCGTACTGCGCCATGTACCGCCGGAAGTCGTCGAGGCCACGGAGCGCCTCCTCCAGCGCGGCGGCCGGGTCCACGGCGTCCGGTTCCAGCACCAGTGAGCTCAGACGGTCGAAGGCGCCGCGCGCGGCCGGTTCCG
>NZ_MUMF01000542.1 GCF_002155905.1 Streptomyces tricolor
GCAGCGGGCCCTCGCGGCGGACGCCGGGGCGCGGGTCGCGGCCGTCCCAGCCGAAGCGGCGGGCGCCCTCGCGCCAACTCCCGCACCCGGGAGGTGTGGGTGGTCGCCTCGTGCTGAGGCGAAGGCGGCCTCCCGGTCGCCCTGCTCGACGCGGCCCGGATCCCGGCCGCCCCGTCACCCTGGCCTACCCGCGCCGGTACCTGGACGTCATCGGGGCAGGGGCGCCGAACAGCGGGAGGGCGTGGCGTATGCGGAAGCGGTGGGCGTAGACCAGGGTGGCCCCGGCGGTCAGGCCCAGCAGGACGAGGGAGACGACGCGGTCGAGCAGCGGCACCGTGTCGGTCGGCAGCATGGCCGCGGCGAGTGCGCTCAGGCCGCCGTCGAGGAGTTGCTCGGCCCCCCAGAGCAGGGTGAGGACCCTAAGGCCACGCCGGAACGGTGCGCTGTCCCGCCAGATCCCGGCCCGTGCGCGGACCGCGCTTCCCGTGTGCAGATGCTGTCCCAGCTGGAACGCCAGGGGTCTGCGGGTGAACGCGGTGCCGAGCGTCCAGCCGCCGACCGCGAGGGACAGGGCCGCGTTCTTGAACAGCAGGACGCGGGGGCCGCCGCCGATCAGGGACACCAGCGCGGCGATGACCAGCAGCATCGTGAGGAACAGGTCCACGCCGTCGATCCGGCGATACCGCACCGCGCCGACCATCAGCCGCACGGCGGGCGGGGCGCCGCTCAGCAGCAGCGCGGGCGCCTGGCCGGCACCGAGGGCGCGGGCCGCGTAGTAGACGAGGAGCGGCAGGAGGATGTCCACGGCCAGGGAGGAGACCAGGGCGCCGCGGGCCGCCGTTCCCGGGGGCTCGGGGGTCTTCAGGGGCTCGCGGGGCTCGGGCGGCCCGGACGGCTTGGGGAGCCCGGACGGCCCGGACGGCTCGGTCGATTCGGGCGATTCGGGGAGCCCGAACGGCTCGGACGGCTCGGGGAGCCCGGACGGCCCGGACGGCCCGGACGGCTCGGGCGGCTCGGTCGACTCGGGGAGCCCGAACGGCTCGGACGGCTCGAATGGCTTGGGGAGCCCGGACGGCCCGGACGGCTTGGTCCGCTCGGGTGGCTCGGTCGGCTCAGGGAGCCCGGACGGCTCGGGCGACTCGGACGGCTCGGGGAGCCCGAGTGGCTCGGGGGACTCGGTCGACTCGGGGAGCCCGAGTGGCTCGGGTGGCTCGGTCGACTCGGGGAG
>NZ_MUMF01000543.1:0-411 GCF_002155905.1 Streptomyces tricolor
CCGGCGGAAGCCGCGGACCAGCGTCTCGCCGCGCGAGGCGGTGTTGACGAAGATCCACCAGGTGGCGCCGACGGCCCAGTACCACCGCTGTCCCGACACCAGCTGGCCCACGACGAGCGCGAAGCCGGCACCGGCGGTCGCCTGGACGGCCTGCCGGGTGGTCACGCGGGCCAGCCCGGTTCCGGCGGGCGGGGCGGGTACGGGGGCCGGGGGCAGCCGGCGCTCGTAGCACCACAGACCGAACCGTACGACGGCCGCGGTGAGCACGGAGAGCAGGACGGCGGTGTACAGCTCGGGCAGCTGCCCCGGGGTGGCGTGCAGGAACTGGGCCACGAAGAAGGTCATGAAGGCGAACACGCCGAGGCTGTGTCCGCGCGGGCCCCACCGGCGGGCGTAGACGCCGGCGCCGAC
>NZ_MUMF01000543.1:471-7115 GCF_002155905.1 Streptomyces tricolor
AGGACGGCCCGCACGGCGAAGCGCAACCGCGCCCGCCCGGGGTCCGGAGCCACGAACATCCTCTTCAGCACTGCTGCCCTCCCCTGGGAACACCGACACAGAAAAGGCGCCGCGGGGATCCGCAGCGCCATCGACACGTCCATGAGAGCATCACCGAGGTCACTGGCTCAAGTGTGCTCCGATTCACTGAGCCATTGGCTCAGCACCGGCTCGGCACGTCTGCCCACCGGAATGCCAACGGACCAGGTCGCACGGCACGGGCGGCTTCGGCTCGCCTGGGCCATTGGTACAGTCGTCCATCATGGCCGTGGACGCACTCGACACCCGCATCCTGCGGCTGCTCCTGGAGCAGCCGCGCACCAGCGTGCGCGAGTACGCCCGCATCCTCGGCGTGGCCCGCGGCACGCTCCAGGCCCGGCTGGACCGGATGGAGCGGGACGGTGTGATCACGGGCACGGGCCCCTCCCTCTCCCCCGCCGCACTGGGGCATCCGGTGCTGGCGTTCGTGCACATCGAGGTCACCCAGGGCCATCTGGACGACGTGGGGGACGCGCTGGCCGCCGTACCGGAGATCGTGGAGGCCTTCTCGATCACCGGGGGCGGAGATCTGCTCGCGCGGGTGGTGGGCCGGGACAACGCGCATCTGGAGGATGTGATCCAGAAGCTGATCAGCCTCCCGGGCGTGGTGCGCACCCGCACCGAGGTGGCGCTGCGCGAGCGCGTCCCGTACCGGCTGCTGCCCCTGGTGGAGTCGGTCGGCCGGGCGACGCGCGCCTGACGCTTGGCATCCTGAACGCCATGAGCGATCTCGACACCCTCTCGGTCATCTTCGATCTCGACGGAACGCTGGTGGACAGCGAGCCGAACTACTACGAGGCGAGCCGGCAGGTCCTGGCCGAGCACGGCGTCCCGGGATTCAGCTGGGCGGACCATGAGAGCTATGTCGGCATCAGCACCCGGGAGACCGTGACGATCTGGCGGGAGCGCTACGGCCTGCGCGCCTCGGCGGCGGAGCTGCTGGCCGCGACGAACCGCCGCTACCTGGATCTGGCCCGCACCCGCACGCGCGCGTACCCGGAGATGCGCAGGTTCGTGGAACTGCTGGCCGCCGAGCGCGTCCCGATGGCGGTGGCCTCGGGCTCGTCCCCGGAGGCCATCGAGGCGATCCTTGCGGGCACCGGCCTGGCGGCCCACCTGGGCACGGTGGTCTCGGCCGACGAGGTCCCGCACGGCAAGCCCGCCCCCGACGTCTTCCTGGAGGCGGCCCGCCGGCTGGGCGCGGACCCGGCCGACTGCGTGGTCCTGGAGGACGCGGCCCCCGGCGCGGCCGCCGCCCACGCGGCCGGCATGCGGTGCATCGCGCTCCCCTACGTCCCCGCCCAGGCGGACGCGCCCGAGTTCACCACCGCGTCCCTGCTGCTGCGCGGCGGCCAGGCGGAGTTCTCGGCGCGATCGGCGTACGCATGGCTACGGGACGCGGCCCGCGGAGCGACCACCCGCTGACATGGCGCCCCTGTCGCGACGCACCCTTCTCCAAGCGACCACGCCCGCGGCTACGACGTGAACCGGCTGCTCCAGGCCTTCCGGGCGAACGCGGGGCTCGGCACTGCGCGGGTCCTGCCAGTACGTCGACCTGCCCGGCGGAACACTCGGCGACGCGACCGCGGTGACGCGACCGCGGTGACGCTGTCCGCCTGGGTGAAGCCCGAGCACGACGCGAACCGGGTGCTGGACTTCGGCGACGACACCACCCGGTATCTGTGTCTCGCCGTGTGCAACGTCGGCGGGGTGGTCCTCGGCGGTCGCGACTCCGGCGTCGCCGATCCGGCCCTCCCCGACGGGACCACGCTGCTCGACGCGGTGGGGGCCGGTGCACCCTTCCGGAGCAAGGGCGCGCTGGTGGCTCGGGTGGGGAAGGTCGTCGACGCCTGGATCGCCGGGGGGAGGCTCGGGCGCGCCGACGGTTACACGGTGTGGCGTACGGCGCGCAGGGCGTCCTACGTGCCCTGAGGGGCCGGTGGAGGCGCCGTTGCGGGGTGACGCCGCGGTGGTTCACCGTGCGAGGTGGGCCGTGACTGCATAGCGTGACCCCATGAGCACGGAACAGACCCCGACCGCCCCCGACGAGCGGCGGTGGAAGGCGCTCGGGGTCTGTCTGGCGGCGGGCTTCATCTCGCTTCTGGACACCTCGATCGTGAACGTCGCGCTGCCCTCGCTGGAGCGCGGCCTCGGAGCCTCGGAGGCGACCCAGTCATGGGTGGTCTCCGGGTACGCCCTCACGTTCGGGCTCGCGCTCGTCCCCGCGGGCCGGCTGGGCGACATGCGCGGACGGCGCCAGGCCTTCCTGTTCGGGCTCGCCCTGTTCACGGTGGCCTCGCTGGCGTGCGGGCTCGCGGCCAGCCCCGTCTGGCTGGTGGTGTTCCGCCTGATCCAGGGCACTGCGGCGGGCATCGTCGCCCCGCAGACCTCGGGGCTGATCCAGCAGATGTTCAGCGGCGCCGAACGGGCCAAGGCCTTCGGCGTGCTCGGCACGGTCATCGGGGTGTCGACGGCGGCCGGCCCTCTGGCGGGCGGCCTGCTGATCGACGCCGTGGGCACCGACGACGGCTGGCGCTGGGTGTTCTTCGTCAACCTGCCGATCGGGGTGGCCGCCTTCGTGGCGGGGCTCCGGCTGCTGCCCCGCCTCCCGGCGATGGGCAGACACGAGGAGTTCGACCTCTTCGGCGTACTGCTCCTCGGCTCGGGCGTGTTCGTGCTGATGCTGCCCCTGGTGCAGGAGCAGCAGTGGCCCGGACGGGAGAAGTGGGCGCTGGTGCCGGTGGCCCTGGTGCTGCTCGGGGCGTTCTGGGCGTGGGAGAAACGGCAGGGGCGGCTGGGGCGCGCCCCCCTGGTGGACCTGGGCCTGTTCTCGCTGCGCTCCTTCACGCTCGGCGCGCTGATCAGCCTCACCTACTTCGCGGGCTTCACCACCGTCTTCTTCCTGTACGCGCTGTACCTGCAGAACGGCTTGGGTTACAGCGCGCTGGCCTCGGGTCTCACGGTGCTGCCCTTCGCGGCGGCCTCTGCGGTCGGGGCCGCCGCCGGCGGGCGGCTGGTGGTGCGGTTCGGCCGCAAGGTGGTGATCCTCGGCCTCGGCGGGGTGGCGGTGGGGCTGCTCGGGGTGATGGCGGCGGTGGAACTGGTGCCCGGGCGGAACCTGGGCTGGGCGTCGGCGCTGCCGCTGCTCGTCGGCGGCATCGGCTCCGGTCTGACGGTCTCCCCCAACACCACCCTCACCCTCACCCGGGTCCCCGTGCACCGGGCGGGCGCGGCCGGGGGCGTGCTGCAGACGGGCCAGCGGGTCGGCTCGGCGGCCGGGATCGCGGTGGTGGGCTCGGTGTACTTCGCCCACCTCGCCAACCACGGCCGCACCGATACGGCGATGCAGCTCGGGCTGCTCTCCGCCGTCGGCATCATCGTGGTCGCGCTCGTGCTGGCGGTCGCCGATCTGCGGGAACGGCAGGTGCGTCCCGAACCGGAGAAGGCCGGGGAGACGGTCGGGGGCGGTCCGGGAGAGGGCGGCGCCGAGAAGGCGGTGCGGCCCGGGGCCTGAGCGTCCGGGTTCACGACCTGGTCGGGCACGCCGCCTCGTCCGGGCTCACGACCTCCGGCGCGGCTTGCCCCGTTTGGCCGGCTTGGCGGACTTGCCGCCGCCCGTGCGGGCGCGCGTCGTACGGCCCGCCGGTTTCCCGGAGGACTTGGCGGGCGATTTCGCCGCCGGGGACTGCCGGGACCCGCCCTGTTCGGAGCGCTTGCCCTTGGCGTCGGCCGGGGAGCTCGCCGCCGTACGCCCCCTGGTGCTGTTGACCGTGCGCCCGCGGACGATGCCGATGAAGTCCTCCACCAGATCGGTGGTGGCCTCCTCCGGCCAGGACAGGGCGACGCTCGACTGCGGCGCGTCGACGACCGGGCGGTAGGTGAGGTCCCGGCGGTGATAGAGGCGGGCCAGGGACTGCGGGACGACCAGCAGGCCGACGTTGGCCGCCACCAGCTCGATGGCGTCCGGGGTGGTGGCGGGCCGCTCGAAGGCCGGTTCGCCCGGCGGGGCGTCCCAGTCGAAGACGTCGTCCAAGGGGTGGAAGAGCACCTCGTCGGCGAGGTCGGCCAGGGTCACCTCGTCCGCGGCCGTGATCAGGTGGTCCTTGGGGACGACGACCACCGTGGTCTCGGTGTACAGCGGGATCGCGCTGAAGAACGTGCGGTCGACCGGCAGCCGGACGAAGCCCGCGTCGGCCTCCCCCGCGCGCAGCACCTCGGGCGCCTCGGCGGCCGGGACCTGGACGAGGGTGAGCGGGATGTCGGGCAGGCGCTCGTTCCAGACCTTCGCCCACTTGGCGGGCGTCACTCCGGGAACGTACGCGAGCCGGAACGACGGTGAATCCTCCGAGCCTGTCACCAGGCCAGGTTACCGGCCGCCACCGTCACCCTCCGCCACCGGCCGCCGCCGGCCCCCGCAGCCGGTGGCCGGTCCGCCGTCGCGGGGGGGGACCGGCGGTCCGCCGTCACCGGTGGCCGGTCCGCGTCACCGGTGGCCGGTCCGCCGTCGCGGAGGGCCGCCGGTCCGCATCGCCGGTAGCCGGTCCGCCGTCGCCGGTGGCCGCCGGTCCGCGGTCATCGGCCGTGGTCGGGCCTCGCGCACACGGCCGATACCCTTGACGTCATGAAGTCGCAGCAGAGCACCCAGACGATGAAGCCCGCGACCGCGGCGAAGAAGCTGGGTGTGTACCTCCCCGCCACCCCCGCCTCCTTCCAGGAGGGTGTGGTTTCGCGCGCCGAGCTGAACGAGCTGCAGGCCGACCCGCCGGAGTGGCTGCGCGAGCTGCGCCTCAACGGTCCCCACCCGCGTCCGGTGGTGGCCGCCAAGCTGGGCGTGTCCATCGCGGGCCTGGCCCGGGGCGGGGTCACCGAGGCGCTGACCACCGAGCAGATCGAGGCGCTCAAGCAGGAGCGGCCCGAGTGGCTGGAGAAGGAGCGCGCCACCCAGGCCGAGGTCCGCAAGGAGGCCGCGCGGCTGAAGAACCTGAAGAAGGAGCAGCAGGAGGGCGGCGCCGAGCGCGGCTGATCCTTCCGCCCGTCCCGACGCCCTCCGGCTCTGCCCGGGGGGCGTTGTGGGTTCACGAGCAGATCCTCGGACCGGATCCGGCGAGCAGACCCTCGGGCGAGATCCGGGAGGAGAGGCCGGCCGGCGACACCGGACGGGCCGCCGTTCCCCCGTGCCGGCGGCCCGTCGGACGCGTTGCGTCCGACCAGGCCGGTGTCGCCGGTTGAAGTGTGCGACACCGGGGGACCGCGGGGGTATGCGTACAACTACGTACGCCGACGGGGAGGACGGACACGCAAGGCAACCGGAGGGACCCGTGCGGCTGGACAGGGCCTATGAGCGCATGATGGCCGTCGCCGTGGCGGCGCTGCACGAGCGGGAACCCGAGCGGCTGTGGCCGATGCTGGCCGGCACGCTGGCCGAGGTGTGCGGCGGTGAGGCGGTCATCCACAAGCTGGACGACTGGAGCGAGAGCACGGGCACGGTCGGTACGGTGCCCGACGCCGCCGCCGCGGAGCTGGCCCGGCTCGGGGACGCCGATCTGGGGCTGCTGCGCGCGGGCTATCCCTTCGCCGGTCACTACGGGTCCGGGGGCGACCGGACGCCGGTCACCGCACACCGCGCGGTGGGCCGCACCTGGCCGGACAGCCCGATGGCCCGGCTGCTCCGCGAGGTCCTGGACGTCGACCATGTGCTGGGCGTGCCGCTTCCGGGGAGCGGCGAGCCGGTCACCGGATGCCTGGTGTACCGGGCCGGTACGGACTTCACCGACGACCAGCTGGTACTGGCCGAGCGCGCCCAGCCGCTGCTGTCGGCGGTCGAGCGGCAACGGCAGCTGCTGGAGGAGTGGCGGCGGGCGCTGGGCCCGGCCGGCGCTCCGGACCGGCGGGCGGCGGACTGCGCGCTGACCCCGCGCGAGACCGCCGTCCTGCTGCTGCTCACCGATGCGCTCACCGCCGACGCGATCGGCCGCCGCCTCGGCATCTCGGTCCGCACGGTGCACAAGCACATCGAGAACATCTACCGCAAGCTGGGCACCCGCGACCGTGTCGGCACGGTACTGCGCGCCCAGCGGCTCGGGCTGGTCCCGTCGCCGGCTCCGGCGGAGGCCGCCCGGGCCCGCCCCTCCTGACCCGCCGCCGAACCGCCGCACGCGCGTGACGCGCCTCCGAGCCGCCGTACGCGCGTGACGCGCCGCCGTCGGGCCGCCGTGCCGCCGGCCGGCCCGGCACGGCTCAGCCCAGGAAGCTCAGCCGGACCCGGCGGTCGGGGTTGTCCTTGTTGGTGTCGACCAGGCACACCGACTGCCAGGTGCCCAGTTCCAGGCGTCCGCCGATCACCGGGAGGGTCGCGTGCGGCGGGACGATGGCGGGCAGGACGTGGTCCCGGCCGTGGCCGGGGCTGCCGTGCCGGTGCTGCCAGCGGTCGTCGGCGGGGAGCAG
The DNA here is from genome assembly GCF_002155905.1 of Streptomyces tricolor. Classification (GTDB taxonomy): domain Bacteria; phylum Actinomycetota; class Actinomycetes; order Streptomycetales; family Streptomycetaceae; genus Streptomyces; species Streptomyces tricolor. The sequence continues at coordinate 6,994 of NZ_MUMF01000543.1, forward strand.
CGTGTGCAGCGCCGCGAGCAGGTCGTCGTCGCTGCCGGCGCCTGTCTCGATGACGGCGATCCCGGCGGTGGCGTGCGGGACGAAGACGTTCAGCAGGCCGTCGCGGCCGGCCGCCACCTCCC
>NZ_MUMF01000544.1 GCF_002155905.1 Streptomyces tricolor
AGATGTGTATCAGAGCCAGCCGCCCCGCCCGCCCTCGCGCGGCCCGACGGCTGGTCGCTCACCCCCCTGGGCGGCGGGCGCCCCGCGTTCTACGCCGAGGGCGCCCCCGGGACGGTGCTGCGGGACACGGTGGCCGTGACCAACCGCCGCCGGGCTCCGGTCACGGTCCGGCTGCGCGGCACCGGCGTTTCGGCGACCCTCGCCCGCGCCGCGCTCACCGTCCCGGCCCGCACCCGTGCCGAGGTGCCCTTCACGGTGACCGTGCCGCGGGGTGCCGCGCCCGGCGACCGCACCGGCGCCATCGTCGCCCGGGACCCGCACGGCCGTACCGCGTCCGTGCCGGTCCGGGTGCGCGTCGGCGGCCCCGCGCTGCCCGCGCTCACCGTGGAACACCTCGCCGTGCACGCGGACCGGATCACGTACGAGCTGGTCAACCGGGGTACGACCGTCCTCGTGCCGCGGCTCGCGGTGCGCGCCGACGGCGTCTTCGGCCGACTCCTTGACCGCGCCCCGCGCACCCTGCCGGTCCGGCTGCCGCCCGGCGCCCGGCGCACCCTCAGCGAGCCGTGGCCCGGCCGGCCGGTGCTGGGCGGGGCCCGGGTACGGCTGACGGTCACGGCGGCGGGCGGCGCGTACGCCACCGCGAGCACCTCGGCCGGGTACGTCCCGTGGGGCGCGGTGGCCGGCGCGGCGGCGGTGGCGACGGCGGGCACGGCCGTCCTCCTGCGCAGACGGCACCGCGCCCGCCGTGCCCGCCCCGGCGCGGCGGAACCGGCGGGAGCGGCGGGAGCGGTCTCGTGAGGCGGGGCGTGCTGCCGCTGCTCCTCGCCCTGCTGCTGGCCCTGGCCGGTCCGGCCGGGGCCAGCAGCAGGG
>NZ_MUMF01000545.1 GCF_002155905.1 Streptomyces tricolor
TCCGGCGGACCCGGCACCCCCGGCGCCCCCACGCCCGCGCCACCACCCGGTGAACGTCTGGTGCGCCAGCCGTGGGATCTCCCGTTCCGGTGCCACACCGCCCAGCCGCTTGCCGACGCGGGCCAGCGGCCCGATGCCGGCGAGGACGTTGAGGAGGGGAGCCAGGCGGAGGCGGGCGGTCCAGTGGAGCCACTCCGGCAGACGGCCCATGGTGTGGTGGGCGGCGGGGCGGCGACGGCCGGCATAGTGATGGTGGAGGAACTCCGCCTTGTAGGTGGCCATGTCCACGCCGACGGGGCAGTCCGAGCGGCAGCCCTTGCAGGACAGGCAGAGGTCGAGGGCGTCCCGGACCTCCGTGGACCGCCACCCGTCGGTGATCACTTCGCCCGCGAGCATCTCGTGCAGCAGCCGGGCCCGGCCGCGCGTGGAGTGCCGCTCCTCGCCGGTGGCCCGGTAGGAGGGGCACATCACGGCGGGGCCGGCCGCCGTGGCCGTACGGCACTTGGCGACGCCGACGCAGCGACGGACGGCCGCGGCGAAGTCGCCGCCGTCCGCCGGGTAGCCGAAGGTGACGTCGACCGGGCGGCTCGGCAGGACGGAGAAGCGGAGATCCGCGTCGAGCGGGGCCGGGCGGACCAGCATCCCGGGGTTGAGCAGGTCGTCGGGGTCCCAGACCGCCTTGGCCCGCTCGAAGAGCCGTACCGTCTCCGCGCCGTACATCCGCGGCAGCAGTTCCGCGCGGGCCTGGCCGTCGCCGTGCTCGCCGGACAGGGAGCCGCCGTGCGCCACGACCAGGTCGGCCAGCTCCTCCGAGAAACGGCGGAAGCGGGCCACGCCCGGCCCGGTGAGCAGGTCGAAGTCGATGCGGACGTGGATGCAGCCGTCGCCGAAGTGGCCGTACGGCGTGCCGCGCAGTCCGTGGTCGGCGAGCAGCGCGCGGAAGTCGCGCAGATAGGCGCCGAGCCGGGCGGGCGGCACCGCGCAGTCCTCCCAGCCGGGCCAGGCCTCCGTGCCGTCCGGCATCCGGGTGGCCGTGCCGGCCGCGTCCTCGCGGATGCGCCACAGGGCCCGCTGGGCCGCCGGGTCGGTGACGACCAGCGCGTCCACGACGTCGGCGGCGCGCACCACCTCCTCCGCCCGCGCGCGGGCCCCCGCCGCCGTCTCCCCGCCGGTCTCCACGAACAGCCAGGCGCCGCCCGCGGGCAGCCCGGACCCGGCCGGCACCAGGTCGGCTGCCATGCCCTCCACGGTGAGCGGCCCCAGCGGCAGCAGTCCGGCGGCGGCTTCGGCGGCGGCGCTCTCGTCGGCGTACGCCAGCACGGCCAGGGCACGCGCGCGGGGCGCCTCGACCAGGCGGACCACGGCCTCGGTGAGGATGGCGAGGGTGCCCTCGGAGCCGCAGAAGGAGCGGGCGACGTCGGCGCCCTTCTCGGGCAGCAGCGCGTCCAGCGCGTACCCCGAGATGCGGCGGGGCAGGTCCGGGAAGCCCGTGCGCAGCCGGGCACGTTCGCCCTCGGCCAGCTCGCGCAGCCCCTCCGGGGCGCCCGCCCAGCCCTGCCCGAGCCGCAGCCGCTGCCCGCGCGCGGTGACGACGGACAGCTCCCGCACGCTGTCCGCGGTGGTGCCCCAGGCCACCGAGTGGGCACCGCACGCGTTGTTGCCGATCATTCCGCCGAGGGTGCACCTGCTGTGGGTGGAGGGGTCGGGGCCGAACCGGAGTCCGTGCGGGGCGGCGGCCTCCTGGAGGCGGTCGAGCACGAGCCCCGGCTGGACGACGGCCGTCCTGCTGCCCGGGTCCAGCTCCAGCAGGCCGGTCATGTGCCGGGTGAAGTCCAGCACCACGCCGGTGCCGGTGGCCTGCCCGGCGATGGACGTGCCGCCGCCGCGCGCCACCACCGGCACCCCGCGCGCCCGGCACACCTCCAGCACGGCGGCCACGTCGTCGGCGTCTCTGGGCGCCACGACGCCCAGGGGGACGCGGCGGTAGTTGGAGGCGTCCATGGTGACCAGCGCCCGGGCGGTGGCGTCGAATCCGACCTCGCCCCGCACGGCCCGGCGCAGCGCGTCCGCGAGCCCCGCGGCGTCCGCCCCGTCCACGTCCTGCGCCCCCTCGGCAGCCTTCCCGGCCGCCGCGGCATCGGCTCGATCTGTCATGCGTCCAGGATGCATCCGATCACGGACAGTCACGGAAACTTTTCCACAGCCCCGCACCGATCGTCGTACAACCTCACAAGTCCACGTCCCGGTGATCTCGTCTCATCGAACGGACACGGCTCCACCTGGCCCAACGCCACCGGCTACCCTCGTCCCGTGGCCGACATCGAGATTCCCGCTGACATCAAGCCCGCCGACGGACGCTTCGGCGCGGGCCCCTCCAAGGTGCGGACCGAGGCGCTGGACGCCCTCGCCGCCACCGGCACCTCGCTGCTGGGCACCTCCCACCGGCAGGCGCCGGTGAAGAACCTGGTGGGCAAGGTCCGCGAGGGCATCTCCGAGCTGTTCTCGCTCCCCGAGGGCTACGAGGTCGTCCTCGGCAACGGCGGCTCCACCGCCTTCTGGGACATCGCCACGCACGGCCTGATCGAGAACAAGTCGCAGCACCTGAGCTTCGGCGAGTTCTCCTCCAAGTTCGCCAAGGCCGCCAAGCTCGCCCCCTGGCTCGCCGAGCCCACCGTCATCTCCGCCGACCCCGGCACCCACCCGGAGGCGCGGGCCGAGGCGGGCGTCGACGTCTACGCCTTCACCCACAACGAGACCTCCACCGGTGTCGCCATGCCGATCCAGCGCGTGGCGGGCGCCGACGAGGGCGCGCTCGTCCTGGTGGACGCCACCTCCGGCGCCGGCGGCCTCCCGGTCGACATCGCCGAGACGGACGTCTACTACTTCGCCCCGCAGAAGTCCTTCGCCTCCGACGGCGGCCTGTGGATCGGCGTCTTCTCCCCGGCCGCGATCGAGCGCGCCGAGCGCGTGCACGCCTCCGGCCGCCATGTCCCGGAGTTCTTCTCGCTGCCCACGGCGATCGACAACTCCCGCAAGAACCAGACGTACAACACCCCGGCGCTCGCCACCCTCTTCCTGCTGAACCAGCAGCTGGAGTGGCTCAACGGCCAGGGCGGTCTCGCCTGGTCCACGGCCCGCACCAAGGACTCCTCGACCCGCCTGTACACCTGGGCGGAGGAGTCCAAGTACGCCACCCCGTTCGTCTCCGACCCGGCCAAGCGCTCGCAGGTCATCGGCACGATCGACTTCACCGACGAGATCGACGCCGCCGCCGTCGCCAAGGTGCTGCGCGCGAACGGGATCGTGGACACCGAGCCGTACCGCAAGCTCGGCCGCAACCAGCTGCGCATCGCGATGTTCCCGGCGATCGACCCGGCGGACGTCGAGGCGCTGACGAAGTGCGTGGACTACGTGATCGAAAAGCTCTGACCTCCCGAGTACGACGCCGAAGGGCGCCCGGTGTGCGAACACCGGGCGCCCTTCGTATGTCAGAAGGTCAGAGGCGAGGCGTCAGGGACGGCTTCACGCCCAGGCCCTGGCCGCCGGCGGGCGGCTTGCAGGTGACGTCGCGGGACGGGAGCTTTCCGGTGGTCAGGTAGGCGTTGACCGCACGGTCGGCGCAGGAGCCGGAGTCGCCGGAGTAGACGCCGTGGCCCTCGCCGCCCTTGACGTACACCATGCGGGAGCCCTTCAGGGCGCGGTGCATGCCGATGCCGCTGGCCAGGGGGGTCTGGGAGTCCCACTGGTTCTGGACGACGAGCAGGGGGACCTTGTTGCCGACCGCGGTGACGGGCTCGGCCGGCTTGTCCCAGAACGCGCACGGCGTGATGTTGGAGGCGAAGTCGCCGTACAGCGGGTACTTGGCCTTGTCCCGGATCGCGTCGCGCCGGTACTGCTCCGGGTCGCGCGGCCAGGCCGCGGTGTCGCCGCAGACCACGGACCAGAAGGCCGCGCTGCCGTTGTCCGCCGGAGGCTGCGCCGCGGAAGAAGCCGCGGTCGAGGCGGACCAGCGCGGGGCCGGGTCGGAGCCGCCCGGCAGGAGGCCGCTCCGGCCGGAGCCGTGGCCGGCGGCGGCCTTCTTGAGGTCGACGACCGCCTCGGCCGCGTACTGCGGGCTGAAGAACGCCTGGCGCAGGCCGGCCCGGATGTCGTCCCCGGTGATCTTCTGGCCGCCCTCCTCGATGGGGGTGCGGTCGGCACGGCGGACGAGGTTCCAGAAGGTCTTCCGGACCTGGGAGGGGGTCTTGCCGAGCTGGTAGGTGCGGTGGCGCTGCGCGGTCCACTTCGTCCAGCGGGTGAACGCCGGCTCGCTGCCCTCGGCCCAGATCTGGATCATGCCGCGCCACACCCGCGCCGGGTCGACCGCGCTGTCCAGCACGAAGCGGTCGGTGCGCTCGGGGAACAGCTGCGCGTAGACGGCGCCCAGGTACGTGCCGTAGGAGTACCCCAGGTAGGAGAGCTTCTTCTCGCCCAGGACGGCGCGGATGACGTCCATGTCGCGGGCGGTGTTGCGCGTGGTGATGTACGGCAGCTTGTCGCCGTTGCGGGTGCGGCACTTGTCGGCGACGGTCCGCGCCCACTTCACGTCACGGCTGAACGTCTCGGCCTTGTAGGGGCGTTCGCTGTTCTCCTCCGCCGCCGTGAGCCGGCAGCCGACCGGGCTGCTGCGCCCCACACCGCGCGGGTCGAACCCGATGAGGTCGTACTGCTCGCGGACCTTCTTGGGCAGCATGTCCTTCAGCACGAACGGCATGTCCAGGCCCTCGCCGCCCGGACCGCCGGGGTTGAAGAGGAGCGCGCCGTGCCGCTTGCCGGGGACGCTGGTCTTCACGCGGGAGATGGCCAGCTTGATGGTCTTGCCGTCGGGGCGGCTGTAGTCGAGCGGTACCTGGATCGTCGCGCACTGGAACGCGGCGGGCTGCGACGCGTCGCATCTGCGCCAGTCGGGCTTCTGGCTCTCGAACCTCCGCAGCGGTTCCGCCGCTGAGGCCTGCGTGGGGGCAAGGGCGGGGACCAGTGTTGCCGTGACCCCCACGGCGAGCAAGGGCGCCAAGCGTCCTATCCGCACGATGGCCGTTCCTTTCCGTCAAGTTCCGGGACACGACCACGATTTCGTGTCCACGGCAAGGAACGGATCCATCTGCGGGGCGGACTTGCTCCACCTCAGGGCGGAGGCAGAAATGGACGTACGGAGGAGAACCCGAAGGGGCTTTTTTCCCTCCGCGCCCGGGAGTTCAGCCGCGGCGCAGGCGGCGCAGCCCGAACAGGGCCGCCACGCCGACCGCGACGATCACGGCGCCGACCTTGAGACTGCCGCGACCGCCCCCGTCCGCCGCGTCGCCGGAACCGCCGCCCGATGACGGCGACTTGGCGGCGGGACGGCCCGGTGCGTCGACCGCCTGTACGGCGCTGTCGGCACCCTCGCTGCCGTACATCAGCTTGGTGCCGTCGGCGGAGTACGACACCGACTCCCCCTGCCCCTGGAGCGGGACGTCCAGGCGCCCCTTGCGCTTGATCCGGCCGCCGTTCCAGTCGTAGAGGACGCCGCCGAAGTAGCCGCGTACGGCGAGCTGTCCGCCGTCCGGGGAGAAGGCGGCGTCGGTGGCCCACAGGTCGACGGGCGCGACGGGCTTGAAGACGTTCGCACCGGAGGTGGAGAGGGCGGCCGGGCCCTCGTACAGGTGCCCGCCGTCCTCCTTCTTGTCGACGATGTACACGCGCCCGGTCTTCGGGTGGACGAGCAGCGACTCGGCGTCGCGCGGACCGTCGGCGTACTTCACGACGTACTGCGTGGCCGTGACCGTCTGGTCGGTGAGGTTCTTCGGCTCGGGCAGCCGGTAGATCCACACGTACGGCCACTTGCCGCCGAAGTTGTCGCCGATGTCTCCGACGTAGAGCGCGTTGTCCGGCCCGACGGAGACGGCCTCGACGTCGCGCGGGGAGCCGATGCCGCGCAGCGTGATGCGGGCGACGGTCCTGCCGGTGGCGCTGTCCACGGCGTAGAGGTACGGGCCGTCGTCGCTGTCGTTGTGGGTCCAGTAGATGCCGGGGTGCTGCCGGGAGGCGGCGAGCCCGCTGGACTCGGTGATCCGCGGGTCCTTCAGGGTGAACCCCCGGTCCCCCGCCCCCTCGGCGGTTCCGGCGGCGGCGGAGGCGGGCAGCGCGCAGGCGCCGGCGAGCAGCACCCCGGCGAGGACGGCGAACGATCGACGCATGCCCCAAGCCTGCCATTCCCTCCGGGGGTTCAGGGGGGAAGGTGACCGGGGCCGCAAGACGTGGTCCGCCTCACAGGCACTGCCCGCCCCATGCGTCACCGACATCGTTCATCATGAGCGGATGCTCAGGTTCATGCCCGTGGGGGACTCCATGACGATCGGGAGCGCGGGCGAACACACGTGGCGTTACCGGCTGTGGCAGCACCTGCGCGTGTCGTACGGCAGCCCGTTCACCTTCGTCGGCCCCCGCGAGACGCTGTACGACAAGCAGGCCGACGCCCCCACGTCCCTCGCCTACGCCGAACCCGGCTTCCCGCGCGCCCACCTGGCGGGCTGGGGCGAGGGCTGGCTGCACATGGCCCCGCTGATCGGCGAGGCGGTGCGCGCCCACCGCCCCGACGTCCTGCTGGTCTCCCTCGGCCTGATCGACCTCGGCTTCTACACCAACGCCGAGCAGACGGCGGAGAACGTACGCGCCTTCGTCGCGGGCGCCCGGGAGGCCGACCCGCGCATCCGGATGGTGCTGCTGCCGGTGATCCCCAACATCCGGGCGGCGGCGGACCCGGACTTCGCCGAGCAGGTCGACCGGTTCAACGTGCTGCTCGCCAAGGCGGTCGCCGACCTGGACGAGCCGCGCTCGCCGATCCTGCTGGCCTCGCCGCCGGCAGGGTACGACATCCACGCCGACACCTACGACGGCACCCATCCCAACGCCGACGGGGAGCGGCGGATCGCGGGGGCGTTCGCGGGGGCGATGTG
>NZ_MUMF01000546.1 GCF_002155905.1 Streptomyces tricolor
ACCCCACCGGCGCCGGCGACGGCCGAGTCGCCGGCGCCGGTGGGGTTGCCGTACTCGGGGGCGGGCGGGACCGCGCGCCAGCGGCCCTCCGGGGTGAGCGCCAGCAGGCCCTGTGCGCCCAGAGACGCGACCACGGCACCGGCGCCCCGTCGGCGGGCGTCCTGGGTGGCGCGCAGGGGTTCGTGGGAACCGGTGAGTTCGGCCAGTTCGTCGGCGTTCGGTTTGATGATGTCCGGGCGGGCGGCCACCCCGCGGCGCAGGGGTTCGCCGCTGGTGTCCAGCAGGACGGGGACGCCGGCCGACCGGGCCGTGCGGACCAGGTTCGCGTACGCCCCGACCGGCACCCCCGGCGGCAGGCTGCCGCAGAGCGCCACCGCCGAGGCGCCGGGCACGAGTGCGTCGTACCGGTCCAGGAAGGTGCCCCACTCGGCCGGGGTGATCTGCGGGCCGGGCTCGTTCAGCTGGGTGGTGTCGCCGGTCAGTTCGTCCACGACCGCGATGGTGCGCCGGGTCGCTCCGGAGACCGGGAGCAGCGCGTCGACCACCGGCCCGGGTGTGCTCGCGAGCGCCTCCCGCAGCACCTCGCCCGTCGGGCCGCCCGCGAAGCCGGTGAGCGTCACCTCGTGACCGAGCGCGGCCAGCACCCGGGCCACGTTCACGCCCTTGCCGCCGGGCCGCTCGACGACCTCGGAGACGCGGTGCGAGGCGTGCGGGCGCAGGGACCGGACGCGATAGGTGATGTCGAGAGCGGTGTTCAGTGTGACCGTGAGGATCACCCGGGCCGACCTCCCTCGATTCCATGCGCCTGTCGCGGCTTCCGGGGCCACGATCATGCCAAAGAGACGGCGGTCGGCCCAGTGCGCGGGTCGGCCACCGCCTCCTCGACACCGGTACGGATCAGGGCAGTTGGGGCGCTACCACCCATTCGCCCTGCCGCATCACGCCCTTCAGCGCGAAGTCCGCGTCCAGCAGCACCAGGTCGGCGTCCTTGCCGGGCTCCAGGGAGCCGATGCGGTCGGAGAGGCCCAGCAGGCGGGCGGGGTTGGCCGACAGGGCGGTCACGGCGTCCTCCACCGGCAGCTTGTCGACGGTCACCGCCCGCTGGAACGCGCGGTCCAGGGTGAGCGTGGACCCCGCGATGGAACCGCCCTCCACCAGCCGGGCCACGCCCTCGCTGACCTCGACCTCCAGCGGGCCGAGCATGTAGCGGCCGTCGCCGGTGCCGGCCGCGTCCATCGCGTCGGTGATGAACGCGACCCGCTCCGCGCCCGCGTGACGGAACGCCAGTTCCAGCGCGGCGGGGTGCAGATGGACGCCGTCGTTGATCAGCTCGACCGTGACCCGCTCGTCCTCCAGCAGGGCGGCGATCGGGCCGGGCGCGCGGTGGTTGAGGGCGGGCATGGCGTTGAAGAGGTGGGTGGCGACCGTGGCGCCCGCGTCGATCGCCTCGACCGTCTGCTCGTAGCTGGCGTCCGTGTGCCCGATCGCCGCGATGACGCCGTGCTCGGCGAGCAGGCGTACGGAGTCGATGCCGCCGGGCAGCTCGGCCGCGAGGGTGACCATCGCGGCCTTGCCGCGCGCCGCGTCGATCAGCTTGCGGACCTCGGCCGGGTCGGGGTCGCGCAGCAGTTCCTCGGAGTGCGCGCCCTTGCGGCACGGGGAGATGAACGGGCCCTCGAAGTGGATGCCCGCGATGTCGCCCTGCTCGGCCAGCTCGCTGAGCAGGCCGGCCTGGCGGACCAGCAGATCCATCTCGTCGGTGACGGTGGAGGCGACGAGGGTGGTGGTGCCGTGCGCGCGGTGGGTGCGGATGGCGGTGAGGATGTCCTCGGCGGTACCGGAGAAGGACGCTCCGCCTCCGCCGTGGTTGTGGATGTCGACGAAGCCGGGGACGAGCCAGTGGCCGGTCACGTCGATGCGCCGGGCGCCGGCCGGTGGCGTACCGGTGATGCGCCTGCCCTCCACGGCCAGCTGCCCGCCCTTCACCGTGCCGGTGGGAAGGACCACGTTCGCGCCGGTGAGCACCTGGGGGCCGGTGGGGGCTTGTCCCGCCCCGCGCTGGAGCCGCGTCTCGGTACCGCCCCGCGCCCCTTCCTGGGCGCCGCTCCCGCCCGGAGCCTGATCGTCCCGCTCGGTTGCCATCAGGTGCTTACCTCCGGAGTCGTTGAAGTGGCTGTCAGCAGGTCCCGCGCGAGCAGCCCCGCGCCCAGGCAGCCGGCCGTGTCGCCGAGGGCGGCGGGGACGATGGTGGGCAGTTTCTGGAAGGTGACCCGCTGCCGGACGGCGTCCCGCAGGGGTCGGAACAACACTTCCCCCGCCTCGGCCAGCCCGCCACCGATGATCAGCGTGCGCGGGTCCAGCAGGGTGACCGCGGTGACCAGGCCGTCGGCGAGCGCGTCCACCGCCTCCCGCCAGACCCGGACGGCGTTCGGATCGCCGGACGCGACGGCCCCGGCGCAGTCGGCGGCGTCCGCGTCCGGGTCGCCGCAGGCCGCCGCCCAGGCCGCGCTGACCGCGGACGCGGAGGCGTACCGCTCCAGACAGCCGCGCTGCCCGCAGGGGCAGGGCGCGCCGCCGGGCCGTACGACGATGTGGCCGATCTCGCCCGCGAAGCCGTGCGCGCCGGCCTCCACCCGCCCGTCGATGCCGATCGCGCCGGCGATGCCGGTGCCCAGCGGCACGAACAGGAACCGGTCCGCGCCCCGGCCCGCGCCGATCCGGCCCTCGGCGAGGCCGCCGGTGCGCACGTCGTGGCCGAGGGCGACGGGCACCCCGAGCCGGTCGGCGAGGAGGGCGCGCAGGGGGACGTCCCGCCAGCCGAGGTTGGCCGCGTAGACGGCGGTGCCGGTGGTCTCGTCGACGATGCCGGGGACCGCGATGCCGGCCGCGCCGGCGGGCTCGCCGTAGTGCTCGACGCCGTGGGCGCGCAGCTCGGCGGCGAAGTCGAGGATGTCCGCGAGGACGGCTTCGGGACCGCGTTCGCGGCCGGTGGCGCGGCGGGCGCGGTGCAGAGTCGCGCCGTCGTCGCCGACGAGGGCGGCCTTCATCCCGGTACCGCCCACGTCGAGGGCGATGACATGTCTCACCACGCGCCTAGTGTGACGCCCCCACCCGGGAGAGGTCTAGTCCACTCACGTGGTGTAGACCTTATGTGTCCATATGTTGAACGGTCAGACAGCAGGGTTGGGGCTTTGAGGGTGCGTCGGCGTACGGCAGGAACGATCGCGGTGGTGTCCGCACTGGGCATGACGGCGGTTCTCGGCGGCTGCGGGAGCACGGGCTCCTCCGACGTGACCCTGAGACTGGTCGCGGCGGACTACGGCGACTCCGCCGCCAACAGCTCCAAGAAGTACTGGGACGCCCTGGTCAAGGAGTACGAGAAGCAGCACTCCGGGGTGAAGATCGAGGTCAGCGTCTACTCCTGGAACGACGTCGACCGCAAGGTCAAGGAGATGGTCGAGGCCGGCGACGCCCCCGACCTGGCCCAGATCGGCGCCTACGCCGACTACGCCGCCGCGGGCAAGCTCTACCCGGCCTCGGACCTGCTCTCGATCCGCACCCAGGCCGACTTCCTCTCCCAGCTCTCCGACGCCGGCCAGTGGAAGCACACGCAGTACGGCATCCCGTTCGCCGCCTCCACGCGCGTGCTCTTCTACAACAAGACACTGTTCAGCAAGGCCGGCATCACCCCGCCCACCACCTGGGACCAGCTGGCCGCGGACGCCGAGGCGCTCAAGGCCAAGGGCGTGAAGTACCCGTTCGCGCTGCCGCTCGGGCCCGAGGAGGCCCAGGCCGAGACCATGCAGTGGCTGCTCAGCGGCGGCAACGGCGGCAGCGGCTACACCGACGACGTCGGCACGTACACCATCGACTCCGCGGCGAACGTCGAGACCTTCAGCTGGCTCAAGGACGAGCTGGTCGGCAAGGACCTGACCGGTCCGGTCGCGCCCGGCAAGCTCAACCGCGCGGACGCCTTCGCCGCGTTCGCCGACGGGCAGGTCGGCATGCTCAACGGGCACCCCACGCTGATCCAGCAGGCGGAGAAGAAGGGCGTGAAGTTCGGCATGGTGCCGATGCCGGGCCGCACCGGCAAGGCCAGGGCGTCCATGGGCGTCGCCGACTGGATGATGGCCTTCAAGCAGAACGGGCACGCCGACCAGATCGGCGACTTCCTCGACTTCGTCTACACCGAGAAGAACGTCCTCGACTTCTCCCGGACGTACGGGCTGCTGCCGGTCACCGGCTCCGCCTCCAACACGATGGCCGCGTCCGACGAGCCCGTCGACAAGACCCTGCGCCCGTTCCTGGAGCAGCTGCCCACCTCCGAGCTGTACCCCGTCGGCAAGACCTCCTGGGCGGCGGTCAGCGCGGCCGTCAAGCAGAACATCGGCCAGGCCGTCGCCCCCGGCGGCAGCCCCGCCGGCGTCCTGACCCGCCTGCAGTCGACGGCCATGGCGGCGGACAGCAGCAACGCGGACTAGGTACCGTGGCCGGCATGGAACTGGGCACCCGCGAACAGGCCATCCTCGCGCTGGAGCGCCGGTCCTTCCCCGGCCCCGGCGCGAAGGAACGGGCCATCCGCGAGGAGCTGGACCTCTCCCCGGTCCGCTACTACCAGCTGCTCAACGCCCTCCTGGACGACGAGCGCGCCCTGGCCCACGACCCGGTCACGATCAACCGCCTCCGCCGCCTCCGCGAAACCCGCCGCACGGAACGCTGACGCCGGCCCACCGGGGAGCAGGACACGCCTTCTGGCCGGTCCCCGGGGCGGGCTCCCTCCCACCGGTCCGGGCTGGGCGCCCCCTCGGCGACCGAGTGGGGCCGGGTCCTCCTCGGTGACCGGATGGGGCGGGTCCTCCTCGGTGACCGAGTGGGGCCGCGGCCTCCTCGGCGACCGGGTGGGGCGGGTCCTCCTCGGTGACCAGCGGGGTGGTTCCCCGGTGGGCCCGGTTGGGGTGAGGAGCGGAGCCGCGTGAGTCGGTTGCGTGTGTGCCGGGCGGGTGCCCTCTCGGCCGACCGAGTCGGGTGGCGGGTGGGCGAAGGCGGGGTCCAGGGGCGGAG
>NZ_MUMF01000547.1 GCF_002155905.1 Streptomyces tricolor
CGCTCCGATGCGCCCCGGCGGCGCGCCGGGGCGCATCGGAGCGGTCCCGGATCACACCGCGTACGGTGCGCCACCGGTGCGCGCCACCCCGCCGTACCCGTACCCGTACCGGTACCGGCACCCCGCTCCGGCCGACGGCGTCGCCCGGAGCGCCGGCGGCAGACGGGTCTGTGCCGTCGGCGCCCCTTGCCGGCGCGGGCCGGTCACACGACGGTGAGCCGCCGGGGGGCCGGGCCGTCGGCGAGGACGGCGAACAGCCGCTTGATGTCGCCGGGGGCGAGCTTGATGCAGCCCTGGGACGCGTAGTCGGACGGCCCGTCCCAGCGCCGGCTCTCCGTGCGCCCCTGCCCGCCGGAACGGGTCATCTCGCTGTGGATGAACAGGGCCGTGCGCCTGGTCCGGCCGTCGGCGCAGGTCTTGTCGCTCAGCGGGATGGCGTAGCCCTTGATGACGGCACCGTCGTAGCGGGTGTGGCGGGCGCCGACGGTGTAGGTGCCGGCGGGCAGCCAGCCCCGGGCCGTGGCGCACTCGTCCCGCCCCTGGGGGTGGCGGGCGCCGAGGCCGGACCCGGCGCGGTAGGACACCACGGGGTGGTTGTCGCGCAGCACGGTCAGCCGCGAGTTCAGCGGGTCGCCGGAGTTGCGGACGAACTTCAGCGTGGTGACGGCCGGCCGGCCCGCGTGGGCGGGGGCGGCATGGCCGTCCGGGGCGGCGGCGAGGGCGGACGCGAACGCCGCCGCGGCCGCGAAGCCTGCCGCGGTGGACCGGATGCGCGCACTCAGGGGCACGGACATGGGTGCTTCACTCCTTCGAGGGGCGAGGTGAGGTACGGGGGCGGGGTGGTGCGGCGATCCGGTCACTTGTAGGTGATGTCCCAGTGGTTGCCCTCGTCGGCGTAGACGTTGCCGGCCGAGGTCCGGTACATCGGCGCCCCGTCGCCCCGCCTGCCGATGTAGTCGTAGTGACGCTTGATGTAGCGGGTGACGCAGGTCGTGGGCGTGATGTCGACCTTGTAGCCGTTCCAGTGGCTGTACGTGCCGCGGGCGTGCCCGGTCTCCGTGCCGCCGGTGATGGTGATCCGGCAGCCGCTGGCCCGCTTGAAGGCGATGACGCCGTCGACGGTGCCGGAGTTGATCTGCGAGAAGGAGGTGCAGTTCTTGCGGTTGCGGTCGGAGCAGTGGCCGCTGGAGGTCCAGCTGACGCCGGCCGCCCGCAGCTTGGCCGCCGCCTGGCTGTGCGTCAGCTTGGTACCGCTGGCCTGCGCGGTGGCGGCGGGCAGTACGACGGCCGTCGCCGCGGCGACAGCCACCACGGCGGCGTACCCACGGAGTGCGAGGCGCTTGACGGTCACAGGGGTGTCCTTTCGTGTGCGGTGAACGCACCGTCCGGGGCCCCGTGAAGGCGTCGGCCGGTGCCAGGAAGGCATCGGCCGCTGCCCGCAACAGGGGCCTCGGGTGCGTCGGTCGGGGAGCCGGTGCGAGGGATGTCTCGCCCTGCCGGTGGCCCCGATCGTGTCGGCACCGCCGCCGCCCCGGCCAGCGCCGGCCCGGGCAGTGCGGTGGACGCGGGACGTCCCGCGCGCTGACCTGCGGAGACGTCCGGTCCAGGGAGGTCGCGGCGGGACGCGCGGGACGGCTGCGGCAGGCGCGGGACGGGACGGCCGTACGACCACCTGCGGACATCACGATTTGTGTCCGCCGGATCGCTTTCGGTAAGAGTGGGGGTCGCGGAGTGAGCGACGGCTGGCTGTGACCGGGGGGTGGGAATGCCACGTTGGAAACCGCTGCCCGAGGGGACGGAGCCCAGCGTCCGGCAGCTGGTCTCGCACCTGCGCAGGCTCAAGGACCGCAGCGGGCTGACGCTGGCCGCGCTGGAGGCCAAGACCGGGTGCAGCAGGTCGTCGTGGGAGCGGTACCTGGGCGGGCGGGCGCTGCCGTCACAGCGGGCGGTCAGGGCCCTGTGCGAGCTGACCGGCACCGACCCGGTCCGGCTCCTTGCCCTGCGGGAGGTCGCCCAGAGCGTCTGGCCCGCGTCCGCCCCGGACGACGGGAACAACACGGCCTGCGACGGCCGGACACCCCACGCGGACGAGGAGGAAGCCGGTGACGAGGACGAGGCCGGGGGCGATGACGAGGCCGGGGGAGGACCGGCGACCGGCGGGCGCCGTACGCAGCGCCGCGGTGTCGGGCGCGGGATGTTCGCGCTGGTGGTGACGGCGGCGTTCGCCGCTGCCGCGCTGTCCGGCGCGCTCCTGGGCCGCGCGGCGGGGCACGGGACGACGTCGGCGCCCCGACTCCCCCTCGTGCGCTGCCAGGTGCACTCCGAAGAGGGCGCGCTCTACGCGGGCTACAGCCGGACGTGGAGGAAGACCATCGGGCTGGGCTACTACCGGGAGGAGGTGGCCGAGGCGGAGTGCCTGCTCAGCCGCCACGGCTACGACACCGGGCGTGTGGACGGCCTGTACGACATCGCCACCCGCGACGCCGTCCGCCGGGCGCAGGAGCACGCCGGAGAGGTGAACGACGGGATCGTCGGGCAGGACACCTGGCCCGTGCTGCGCAGGGAGGGGTGAACGGGACGATGTCGTGGAAACCGCTGCCGGCTGCGCTCAGCCCGGAGAGCGTACGGTTCGTCACCAGACTGCGCGAGCTGAAGGACCAGGCGGGGGTGAGCCTGGCGGTCCTGGCGCGGCAGACGGCGTACAGCAAGTCGTCGTGGGAACGCTGCCTGAACGGCAGCGCGCTGCCGCCGCGCCAGGCGGTGGAGGCCCTGTGCCGCTTCCTCGGGCAGCCCGCCGGGCCGGTCCTCGCCCTGTGGGAGCTGGCCGACCTCACCTGGACCGCCCGCCCCCGCACCAACGCGACACCGACGCGCACCGAACCCCCGGGCGAGGCACCGCGACGGGCTGCCGCACCCCCGGGCGAGCCACCACGACGGGCTCTCGCACTCCCGGCCGAGCCACCCCGACAGGCGCCCGCTCCGTCGGCCGAATCATCGCGACAGGCGCCCGCTCCCCGCCGCACCCACCCGGAGCAGGCCGGCCCGGCCGGTCACCTGCCCGCACCGCGCGGCGGAGCCACCCGGCAGCGCCCCGAGGCACGGACGGAGACCACCCGGAGCCGCTACCGGGTGCGGACGGTGGTGCTGACCGCCGCCCTGGTGGCCGCCCTCACCCTCCCGCTCAGCTGGTGGCTGGCCGGCACCGTGGGCCGGCCCGCCGAACCACGGTTCCCCGCACCGGAGTTGGCGACCGCGAAACCCCTGTGCACCGGCCGGGCCTGCCGGGGCGAGGACCCCAAGGCGACCTGGTGCACCGGCGCAGCGCACAGCGTCGTCAGGAGGCGCACCGCCGGCGGCGTGATGTTCGAGGTCCGCTACTCCCCGGCGTGCGGGGCGGCCTGGGGCCGTATGTGGTTCTCCCGGCAGGGGGACCGGCTCGTCGTCAGCCTGGACGGCGAGCGGTTCGGCACACACGACACCGACCCGGCCACGACCGGCAGCTATCACTCCACACCGATGCTCCCCACGGACACCCCCCACCGCGTCACCGCCTGCTACCACCCCGAGCAGGGCGCGCAGGTGTGCGTCGGCGGCCGTGGCGGACACAGCGCATCCATCGAAGACAACGGCAACGGCCCCGCGCCCGCCGGCCGGTGGACCGGGCCCTGACCGGCGCGCCGCCGCTGCCCCTGCGCAGTACCCGCACCCCCCGACCACCACCATCACCACCAGCCCGGCCGTCGTCGCAAAGGTGATCCCACCGGTGTCCTCGTCCCGGGCCCGTACAGCAGCCACAGGGGGCGCACTCCGGGGGCGCGTTGCGGTGTTGCGCGATTCCGGAATCGTCTCGTGCGCGCTGTCGGGCGCATCCCCGTCCGATCAACGGGTTATGGCGAAGCGCAGCACCGTACCCGCGCGCCGGCGGCGCTGTTCCCGCCGGATGACCCTGTGACGGCCCCGGAGCGTCGTGCCGGGCTTCGCCGGGCATGTCCCGGAACATGACTGGCGACAGGTGCGGGCTGTCCGACGACGTGACGAGGTGCCGACGACGATGGACTACGGCCGTTTCAGCCGCCGAGGTCTGCTGCGGGCGTCCGCCGCCGGACTGACGGCAGCCGCGCTCCCGGTGACGTTCCCGGACACCGCGGTCTCCGCCGGCGGGGAACAAGAGGTGGTGGAGTACCGGGCACTGACCGGTGGTTCGGTGACGTCCTCACCGGACGGGACGGTGCTGATCGCGGAGGTGCAGGGCGTCCTGTGGCGTGTGCCTCCGGAGGGCGGGACGGCGCAGCGGCTCACGGACTGGCAGCTGGAGGCCACCCGGCCGGCCGTGTCACCGGACGGAGCACGGCTGGCGGTGGTCGGCTACCAGGGCGGCGGCTTCCATCTGTGGACCTTGCGGACCGACGGCAGCGGGCTGCGCCGGGTCACCGACAGGCCGTGGGACGACCGGGGCGTGGCCTGGTCGCCGGACGGCACCCGGCTCGTGTTCTCGTCCGAGCGCGGGGGAGACGCCGTGGCGGGGGCGCCGTTCGGGCTGTGGACCGTCGGCGCGGACGGCGGCCGGCCGGTGCGCCTCACCGGCGGGGCGTTCGAGGACCTCGATCCGGCGTGGTGGCCGGACGGGCGGTCGGTGGTGTGCGTCCGAGCGGCCCACACCGCCGACGGCGGCACGGACGGCGGTCTGACGCTGGTCCGCGTGCCCGTCGGCGGCGGCCCTGAGCAGGTGGTCCACCGCGTGCGGGAGGGGCGGCTGCTGTGCCCCTCGGTGTCGCCCTCCGGCCGGATCGCCTGGCTGCACCTGTCCGGAACCACGTCCTCCCCGCCCCTTCCGCCCGCGCGGACCGCGCTCCTGGTCGACGGCCACCCCCTGACCGACGACGAGGATCTGGCGGCGGCCCCGCCGTGCTGGCTCGGGGACGACCGGATCCTGTACGTGGCCGACGGCCGGATCCGGATCCGCGCCCTCGACCCGCCCGGCTCGGCGCGGGACCTTCCCTTCACCGCGCACATGCCCGTGACCCGCCCCCGCTGGCGCCCCAAACAGCCCTCCCTGGACGACGCCGGGCCGGTGCGCGGCATCCACCTGCCCGCCCTGTCGCCCGACGGAGACAGCGTGGCCTTCGTCGCGCTGAACGCCCTGTGGCTGATGCCCCTCGACGGCGTGCCCCGCAAGCTGGTCCAGGCCGCCGCCGTCCATCACGTACAGATGCCCGCGTGGGCACCCGACGGGCGGAGCCTGCTGTACTGCACGGACCGGGACGGACTGACGGCCGTACGCCGACTGCACCTGGACAGCGGGCAGGACGAACCGGTCACCGGCCCCGGCCGGCTGTACCCGGCGCTGTCCCCGGACGGCTCCCGCCTCGCCTGCCAGGACCTGACCGGGACCCTGCTGCTGCGCGACCTCGGCACCGGTGAGGAGCGGGTGCTGGCCCGGCCGCTGGCCACCGACGGGCCGCCGGGCGCCCCGGCCTGGTCGCCCGACGGCCGGTACGTGGCCTTCTGCGACCGCAACCGGCTCAACCACCGTTTCCGCGAGGGCTATCACCTCATCCGCGTCCTCGACACCCGCACGGGCACCGAGAAGCGCCACCTGCCCGCCGCCCACCAGTCCCTGTCCGACCGGGCCGCCGCCGGACCGGTGTGGTCGCCCGACGGCCGCTGGATGGCACTGGTCGCCGAGTCGGCGCTGTGGCTGCTGCCGGTCACCGCCGACGGCACCCCGTCCGGTCCCGCCCGCCGGCTCACCGACGAACCGGCCGACCACCCCACCTGGGCTCTCCGGGCGAACACCCTGCTCTACCTGTCCTCGGGCCGGCTCCGGGTCCTCGACCACCCCACCGGCCCGGCCGCCGCCGGGCGCCGCACGCCGCCCGTGCCCATAGTCCACCGCCCGCCCGCCGTCCGGCAGCGACTGCGCGTCCACGCCGGGCAGTTGTGGGACGCCACCGGCGGCGCCCCGCGGCAGGACGTCGACATCCTCGTCGACGGCCGCCGGATCACCGCCGTCGAGCCGCATCGGCGCAGCCGTCCCGGCCGCCGGACCCTCGACGCCTCCCGATACACCGTCCTGCCCGGTCTCTTCGACAGCCACACGCACCCCTACAGCGCCACCTACGGCGCCCGGCACAGCCTCACCGCGCTCGCCTACGGCATCACCACCACAGCCTGCCTGGGCGCGCCCCTGTACGAGGCGATCCGGTTGCGCGAGTCCCTCGCCTCCGGTCACAGCATCGGCCCACGCCTGCTGGCCTGCGCCGAACTGATCGACGGCGCCCGCACCGCCTACGCCATGGGCCGCGCCCACCGCCCCCCCGCCGGCGTTCGACGCACGCTGGAGCGGGCCACCGCCCTGGACGTCGACTTCGTCAAGACCTATGTGCGCGCCTCCGGGCAGGTCATGGCACAGGCAGCCGATGCCGCCCACCGACTCGGAGTCCCCAGCGGCAGCCACCTGTGCGCGCCGGGCCGTGCCGCCGGGCAGGACCTGACCACCCATCTGCAAGCGACCCAGCGTCTGCCCTACGGCCATGCCACCACCCCCGCCGGCCACATCCATCAGGATCTCGTCCAGCAGTACGCCGACGGCGCCTTCGCGCTGATCATGACGCCGTTCACGGCGCAGTTCCTGCTCGGCACGGACCCCGCACTCGCCGAGGACCCCCGCGTCCGGTCCCTGATGCCGCCCTGGGACGCCGCCGCCGTCCGCGACGGCGCCCGCACACCGCCCACCGATGAGCAGCGGCACGCCCTGGCCACCGAGATCGCCGCCTACCGCCGCCTCGCCGTCCACGGCGCCCGCCTCGCCCTGGGCACCGACGCGCCCCTGGTCCCCGCCGGACTCTCCCTCCACCTCGGCCTGCGCGCCCTGCACCGCCACGGCTTCACCCCCGCCCAGGCACTGCACTGCGTCACCGCCACCCCCGCACGGCTCTTCGGTGTCGAAGACCACCTCGGCACCGTCCAGCCGGGCAGGATCGCCGATCTCACCCTCGTGGACGGCGATCCCTTCACCGACTTCAGCCGCCTCCTGCACACCCCCCTGGTCCTGCGCGACGGCATCGTCCACTCCCGGGCCGACCTCGTCCGGGCCGGCGCCACCTCCGGTCTCCCCGGCCCCGCCGACTCCTCCTGGCTGGACATCGCGCGCCACTTCCGGCAGGGCTCCTGCTGCCATGAGTGAGAACCGGGGGGACGCCCGGGCACGGAGGTGAGCCTCGTCGCATCGGTCCCGGCGAGCTTGCTATGCAACGAGTTGCATAAGATGATCGGCGTCATGGCGCTCGAACACGCGATCCTCGTGTCGCTCCTGGAGAAGCCAGGTTCCGGCTACGAGCTGGCCCGGCGCTTCGAACGGTCCATCGGCTACTTCTGGACCGCCACCCACCAGCAGATCTACCGCGTGCTCAAGCGCATGCAGAACGACGGCTGGGTCGACGTCCGGGACGTGCCGCAGCAGGGCCGGCCGGACAAGAAGGAGTACAGCGTCGCCGACCTCGGCCGGGCCGCGCTGGCCTCCTGGCTGCACGATCCGACCGAGCCGGAGAGCGTCCGCCACGATCTCGCCGTGAAGATCCGGGGCGCCGCCTTCGACGAGGACCCGGCCGCCCTGATCCGCGAGGTGGAGCGGCACCGGCAGGCGCACCAGGACCGGCTGGCACGCTACCTCGCAGGAGAGGAACGGGACTTCACGGGACCGGAGGCGAGCGCGGCCGGCCCCCGGACGCCGCTCGACGCGCAGCGGGAACTCCAGCACGTCGTACTGCGCGGCGGCATCGCGTACGAGCGCATGATGATCGACTGGCTGGACGACGTGCTCGCCACGCTGGCCCGGTTCGGCCCGGACCGCTGATCGTCACGGCGCCCTCCGCCCACGCCCCGTTCCGCGCGTCCGGCCGTCAGACTTCCCGATTCACCGACCCTCCACCAGCCGAAAGGCGTCTCACCATGGCTGACCAGCTGCTGTTCAACCCGCGCACCTACGACCCCGCACACTTCGACCCCGAGACGCGCCGCTTGCTGCGTGCCACCGTCGACTGGTTCGAGGAGCGCGGGAAGCGGCGGCTGATCGAGGACTACCGGACCCGCGCGTGGCTCGGTGACTTCCTCTCCTTCGCGGCGAAGGAGAACCTCTTCGCCACCTTCCTGACACCGTCGTCCGCCGCGGGCCAGGACGAACCGGACAAGCGGTGGGACACCGCCCGGATCGCCGCGCTCAACGAGATCCTGGGCTTCTACGGCCTCGACTACTGGTACGCCTGGCAGGTCACGATCCTCGGCCTCGGGCCGGTCTGGCAGAGCGAGAACGCCGCCGCCCGCGCCCGCGCCGCCGAACTGCTCGGCCAGGGCGAGGTGTTCGCGTTCGGCCTGTCCGAGAAGGCCCACGGCGCCGACATCTACTCCACCGACATGCTGCTCGAGCCCGACGGCAACGGCGGCTTCCGCGCCACCGGCTCCAAGTACTACATCGGCAACGGCAACACCGCAGCGCTCGTTTCCGTCTTCGGCCGTCGTACCGACGTCGAGGGCCCCGACGGCTACGTGTTCTTCGCCGCGGACAGCCGTCACCCGTCCTACCACCTGGTCAAGAACGTCGTCGACTCCTCCAAGTTCGTCAGCGAATTCCGCCTGGAGGACTATCCGGTAGCGGCCGAGGACGTCCTGCACACCGGCCGCGCCGCCTTCGACGCCGCGCTCAACACCGTCAACGTCGGCAAGTTCAACCTGTGCACCGCCTCGATCGGCATCTGTGAGCACGCGATGTACGAGGCCGTCACCCACGCCCACAACCGCATCCTCTACGGCCGCCCCGTCACCAGCTTCCCGCACGTGCGGCGCGAGCTGACCGACGCGTACGTCAGGCTCGTCGGCATGAAGTTCTTCAGCGACCGCGCCGTCGACTACTTCCGCTCCGCCGGCCCCGACGACCGCCGCTACCTGCTCTTCAACCCGATGACGAAGATGAAGGTGACCACGGAGGGCGAGAAGGTCATCGACCTGATGTGGGACGTCATCGCCGCCAAGGGCTTCGAGAAGGACAACTACTTCGGCCAGGCGGCCGTCGAGATCCGCGGTCTGCCGAAGCTCGAGGGCACGGTCCACGTCAACCTCGCGCTGATCCTGAAGTTCATGCGCAACCACCTCCTCGACCCGGTCGAGGCCCCCGACGTGCCGACCCGCCGTGACGCGGCCGACGACGACTTCCTGTTCCGGCAGGGGCCGGCTCGCGGCCTCGGCTCCGTCCGCTTCCACGACTGGCGACCCGCCTTCGACCGGTACGCGCACCTGCCCAACGTGACGCGCCTGCGCGAACAGGCCGACGCGCTCTGCACCTTCGTCACCACGGCCGCCCCCGATGCCGAGCAGAGCCGCGACCTCGACCTCCTCCTCGCGGTCGGTCAGCTCTTCGCGCTCGTCGTGCACGCACAGCTCATCCTGGAGCAGGCGGCCCTGACGGGACTCGACGAGGACGTGCTGGACGAACTCTTCGCCGTCCTCGTGCGGGACTTCTCCGCGCACGCCGTCGAACTGCACGGCAAGGACTCGGCGACCGAACAGCAGCAGGAGTGGGCGCTGGCAGCGGTCCGCCGGCCGGTCGTGGACGAGGCGCGTACGGAGCGGGTCTGGCAGCGGGTCGAGGCGCTGTCCGGCGCGTACGAGATGGCCCCGTAGGCACGCCGTACACAGCACCGGGGGCCGGGCCGCGCACGGCCCGGCCCCCGGTGGGTCCCGCCGGCCTCGGCTCGCCGCGTTCTCGTCGGCGGCGTCGATCGCCCGTCCCGGCCACCCTGCCCGGGGACCGCAAGGGCTCCACCCGGTCGGACGACAACTCCGACGGACGGCTCATCGCTTCCCGTCGGCCGTCTGGTGACGACGGGCGTGGCGGCCCCGGTCCGTCGTGCGGCCGGTCATCGAGGACGGCTGCAGTAACCCTGTGGGAAGGCATCCCAGAAATCCTCGTCCACGCCCGCGTCCACGAGCGGGTTCCAGTTCGTGTGGGCGACGAGCTGGTGGCGTCCGTCGCGGCTGTTGAGGGCGAAGGTGAGATACCCGGGTGCGCTGCCGCCGTGGCCGTACGCGAGGCCGCAGTCAGTGGCGTAGACGTACACGCCCAAGCCGTAGCCGACGGCGGGCGGGGCACTGCCCGTCGTCGGGACGGTGTCGGAAAGCATCTGGCGCAACAGCTCCGGCGGCAGCAGACGCCCTTGCAGCAGGTACCGGTAGAACCGGGCGACATCGGCTGCCGTGGTCACGAGAGCGCCTGATGCCCCGGCCTCGGACGGGCTGATCGCGGTGACGTCGAACCGGGTGGCGTCCGGCGCGTCGGGCAGCAAGGGGGAGACGTCCGCGTAGCCGTGTGCATGGGCTCCGTCGATGGCGGTCCCGGCCAGGGGATAGGCGGTGTCACGCAGCTTCAGGGGAGCGAAGACGCGGCGTTCGAGGTTGGTGCGCAGGTCACGGTCGGTGATGCGTTCGACGATCAGATCGAGCAGCAGGTAATTGGTGTTGGAGTACCGGAAACGGGTGCCGGGAACAGGGAAGTAGCGCGGCTGGGCAAGGCCGATGCCGATCAGCTGGTCGCGGGGCCAGTACTGGTCGAGCGCGCGGAAGCGGGGAAACAGCCCGTCGATGTAGTCGTACAGCCCGCTGGTGTGATTGAGCAGCTGGCGGACCGTGATGGGCGCGCCGGACAGTGCGTTGTCGGCGCGGACCTGGTCGGGCAGCAGGGTGTGCACGGTGTCGTCGAGTCGGAGCCGGCGCTCGGCGACGAGTTGCAGGACGACCGTCGCGGTGAAGGTCTTGGTGATGCTTCCGGCGCGGAATTTCAGGTCCGGTCTCATCGGCGTGCCGGTGGACCGATCAGCGACGCCCGCCGCGCCGAAACGGTCCCGCGAGCCGTCGCGGGCGAGGAGGAAGGCGCCCGGGTTGGGGTTCGGGGCGGCCACCACCAGATCGACGAGAGCCTGCAGGGCCGGGTCGCGGCGGCTGTCGGAGGCCCGACCGTCACCGGCCTGGCCTGCGGTGGCCATCCCGGGTGACAGCAGGAAAGCCAGAGCAAGTGCCAGGGATAACAGGCGGGTTGGGCGTCGCATCATCGAGATCCCCCTTCTGATAACCGTATGGACGTACGGTTATAGCACGCGGTACCGTCCTTGCGTGCCGAGAGTTGCCGATCACGACGCCCGCCACGGGCAGATCACCGACGCCGTCCAGCGCCTGATCGTGCGGGACGGCCTCACCGCCGTGACCGTCGCCCGAACCGCTGCCGAAGCGGGTGTGTCCGTGGGCCTGGTGCAGCACTACTTCACAGCGAAGGACGAGATGCTGCTGGCCACGTTCACCTGCGTCAACAGGCGCTTCACCGCACGAGTGGACGAGCTGGTGAACCGGGGCGAAGCCGAGGGCCGCACCATCGCCGTGATGCTGCGGCAGGCGTTGGCCGAGCTTCTACCGCTCGACGACACCCGCCGCGCCGAACACCTGGTCCGTCTCGCCTTCGCGGACCAAGCCGCGCACAACACCCGGCTCGCCACCGTCCAGAAGGAAACCCTCGCGGACATCCGCTCACGCGTCGCCCAAGCCATCCACAACGGCAAGGTCTGCGGCGAGGTCACCGGCACCGTCGACGCCGCCGACCAGGCCCTGCGCATCGTCGCGTGCACGGACGGGCTCGCCCTGCACACGCACATCGACCCGGACGGCACACCGGAACCGGCGATCCTCGCCGCCCTGGACGACCAGATCGGCCGCGTGTTCACCGGAACCTGCCGACGCGCACGGCGCTGCCAGGAAGCCTGAAGGTGTCCGGTGCCCTCGGACAGCACTTTCCAGTCGCACAACTCCGGGGACCGCCCCGGAGTCGACCGGTACCAGGAGGTGCTGGGCGGCGTGCGTCCGGCTGGAGCGGACCAACAGTGGGCCGGCTCGGTGAGGGCGGCTGGCGTGCAGGCCCCGCGGCGGGGGACCGACAGCGAGTGACGTCAGGCGGAGCGGCTGACATCGTCGAAGTCGGTGGAGGCCGACAGCTCGGCCCAGGCCAGCATCTCGCGCTCGAAGGCGTCGCGTCCGGCCCGGACGAGCCGAAGCGCGTCGGTGCCGAGCAGTAGGCGCGTCGGCGGCCGGTCGGCCGCCACGATGCGCAGCACCGCGGCCGCGGCCTTGTCCGGGTCGCCCGGCTGGCGCCCGCTGCCGTGGATACGCCGGGCGCGCAGCGGCTCGAACAACTCGTCGTAGTCGGCGATCACTCGGGGTGCGCGGACCATCGAGCGGCCGGCCCAGTCGGTCCGGAAACTGCCCGGCTCGACGGCGGTGACATGGATGCCGAAGTCGGCGACCTCCTTGCCGAGTGTTTCGAGGATGCCCTCCACCGCGAACTTGCTGCCGTGGTAGAAGCTGAGACCCGGCATGGTGATCAGCCCGCCCATCGAGGTGACGGCGATGATGTGGCCCGCACGGCGCTCCCGCATGTGCGGCAGCACGGCCTTGATCACCGCCACGGTTCCGTAGACGTTCACCTCGAACTGACGGCGAAGGTCATCCATCGACGACTCCTCGAAGAGGCCGTCATGGCCGTACCCGGCGTTGGCGACGAGCACGTCGACCGGGCCCAGGTCGCGCTCGGTCTCGCCCACGACCCTGTCCACCGCGACATGGTCCGTCACGTCCAGGACGCGAGCGTGCACGTCACCGGCGAGCGCCTCGAAGGACCGTGCGTCGGCGGGCGTGCGCACCGTGCCCACCACCCGGTGACCCGCGGCCGACGCCGCGCGCGCCAGTGCGCGCCCCAGGCCGGTACTGACGCCGGTGATCAGAAAAGTCTTGGTGTCCGACACAGGAGTTCCCTTCGTGCGATGCGAACAGAAGCCGGCCGGGGCGGTGGGGCCCCGGCCGTTCCCGACGCGTTCCACTTCAGCACCGGAATCGGCTGCTGATCGACTTCTGGGGGGCCCGCTGCGCCCCGGGGACGACCGGACCGGGGGCCTGCCAGTCCCCCCTTCACGGGCCGTCGGCAGGATCTCGGGCCCTATCGTGAACGGCATGGACCGCAACACAGCTCTCGGCGAGTTCCTCCGCTCCCGGCGGGCACGGATCACCCCGCGCCAGGCGGGCCTGCCCGACGACGGCGGCCCTCGGCGAGTGCCAGGACTGCGCCGCGAAGAGATCGCGCAACTGGCGGGCGTGAGCGTCGACTACTACGTACGCCTGGAACGCGGACGCCGGCTGAACGTCTCCGAGACCGTGCTGGACGCCATCTCCCGCGCGCTGCGCCTCGATCCCGTCGAACGCGCCCACCTGTTCCAGCTCGCCAAGCCCGCCGCAGGCAGGCCCCGCCGCACGGCGACGCGTCCGCAGCCGGTCCGCCCGGGGCTGCGCGACCTGCTCCGGATCATCGAGCACACCCCCGCGCTCGTGCTGGGGCGCCGGCTGGACGTCCTTGCGTCCAACCCGATGGCACGCGCGCTGCTCACCGACTTCGACGCGCTGCCGCACCGCGAGCGGAACCTGGTCCGGTTCATGTTCCGCGACGACACCGCCCGCTCGCTGTATACCCACTGGGACACCCACGCCCAGGACATCGTCGCCTCGCTCCGGCGGGACGCCGGACGCCATCCCCACGATCCGCTGCTGGCCGAACTCGTCGGCGAACTCTCGATCGCGGACGAGGACTTCCGACGTTGGTGGGCCGACCAGAACGTGTATCGGCACACGCACGGCAGCAAGCACTTCCACCACCCGATCGTCGGCCCGCTCACCCTCCATTACGAGTCCCTCACCCTGCCCGCCGACCCGGACCAGCGGCTGAGCGTCTACACCGCCGAGGCAGGCTCCAGCTCCGAAGAGGCGCTTCGGCTACTGGCCGCGTGGATACGGCAGCCCGAGACCTCGCACGGGCGGCCCGCAGGCCATCGGACACCCGCCGGTCCGTGAGGAGCGGCCGGCCGCAGTGGCCGCGTCCCATGAGCCGGGTCGGGCGTTACGCGGCACCGGCAGACCGCGCGCGCCCCGCGGCCCTGCACTTGCTGATACGGGAAGGGCGCGAGGGGCGTCGGCCGGGTTGCTCCTCGGCAGAATGAGCCACATGGCCGTAGACAAGGACACAGCGTTCACACTGCCGCGAGGCGCCACGGGCTTCTTCCAGCCGAAGGACGGGCCGCTGCCGGAAACCGACCGGCGGACGTTCCGCGCGGCGCTGCACGCAGCCGCTCGTGCGGCCGAAGGCCGTGTGGGGGAGACAGAGGAACAGACGTATCCTCGTACGTTCCACACGGCGACGGTCATCGAGGGCACAGGCGAGTGCATCATCCTGTGCCACGCCCACCACCCCTGGATCGCGTTCGCCCAGGAACGCCGTGACTGGTACACCGAGGAGTTCCTCGCACCACCCCCATGGGCCCACACCTTCGCCGACCTGGGATTCGTGGTGCTCGACCGCGCGCAGCTCACCCTGCCGCTCTCGGACATCGACACGTCGGTCCTCACCCGGGCCGAATGGCGCCAGATCCGCTCCTACGGCATCACCACATTGGGCGGAGTGCTGTTCAACGCATGGGACTGACGTCGAGGCAGGAATCCATGGCGGACACCACAAGGTGGGGCGGCACTGGTGTCCACCTGCGGGGTTCGGACGCGTGGCCCGGCACATTCACCCGTATGACACACACTGCTCGCTCAGGCAGGCACCGTCCGCGGACGATGGGAGCCGACTGAGCCGGCAGAGAGGACCGCCCATGACCACGGCCGCCGACATCATGCATCCCGGAGCACAGTGGATCCCCGCCAACGAAACCCTGGACCGCGCCGCCCAGCTCATGCGGGAACTCGACATCGGCGCACTACCCGTCGCCGACCCCCAGGACCCCAACGAACGCATGTGCGGGATCATCACGGACCGGGACATCGTCGTCGGCTGTATCGCTTCCGGGCACGATCCCGCGCGGGTCACCGCGGGGGAACTGTGCAAGGGCACCCCGCGCTGGATCAGCACCGACGCCAGCGTGGACGACGTGCTGCAGGAAATGGAATCCAACCAGATCCGGCGCCTGCCCGTGATCGACGGCAACAAGCGCCTCGTCGGCATGATCAGCGAAGCCGACCTGGCCCATCACTTGACCGACGATCAGCTCGCGCAATTCGTTGAGCGGGTGTACGCCTGACCGCTACGCATGGACCCCGGGGCTCCGCGTCCGCGGGGTGCGGTGCGTGCTGCACATCGTTCCTCAGGCGGCGCCGAGGAGGAGATCCACGGCGCGTGGACGACCGAGGAGCCGGCCTTCCCGACCACCAGATCAGCCATGGAACGCTGCACGAGCCGGCGGTCTCGGAGCAGCGGGCGTACGGGCACGATCCACGGCGTGCGGGAGTCAGGAGCTGCGCGGAGTCACCAGGCTGGATTCGTAGGCGGGGACCACGAGCTGGGCGCGATCCCGGGCGTGGAGCTTGGCCATGGCCCGGTTGATGTGGGTTCTGGCGGTCGCCGGGCCGATGATCAGGCGGTCGGCGATCTCGTCGTTTGACGGACCGTGTGCGGCCAGGGCGACCGCCTCGCGTTCGCGGCTGGTCAACTCCTCCAGCGCGCTGCCGATGCGGGCGGGCGGCGGCTGGGCGACATAGCGATCGATGAGCTTGCGGGTGCGGGCGGGCGCGAGCAGGGCGTCGCTCCGGATCAGCACCGGCAACGCGCGCACCGGCGGGATGGCGCCCATCGCGGTGGGAGCGGTCGGCACGGTTCTCGCGGTGCTGCCTGGCCACCGCCAGCGGCGGTCCCGGCATCGGCAACGGACTCGTCGGCGCCGTCGTGGCCGTCCCACTGGGACTGGACGCCGTACTCCTCGGCCGCCGGGCTCTGACCCGCGGCCGCCCCGTCGACCGTCCCGCCGCCCGCCTCGCGGACCGTCCCGCCGACCGCCCCGCCGATCGGGCGACCGTCTGACCGCCACCCGGTGACGACGTGCGTGCGGCTACCGCGCGCCGGATGCGCCAGGTGGTGAGACCGATGGACGGCACCGCAGTCCCCGAGACCACCGAGGGCAGGGGCGGGCGAAGGTCAGGAGCAGGCAGCCGGCCAGCCCGACGGTCGGGAGGACCGCGCGGGTAAGCGGGCTGACGGTCCCTTCAGCCCTCCCGTCCCGGCCACGCTCGCCACCGCCCTGCAAGACACCACCCGCCGCCCGAACCTGCCCCTGCACCTGACTTTCGGCTCCAGCGCCTACGACGCCGTCCTCCGAACTCACCGAACGCGTCACCGCGCTCGAAGCCCAGGACCATCTCACGGCATCCGTCACCTGCACCCGTTGACCCGGCCGGAACAGCCCCCTCCCGCACCGCCGCCGGCGCACCGTGCGTCGGCGCGCTCCCCTGGCTCCGCCGGAGGACCCCGCTCGCCCCGCTCGGCCGACAGCCGCCCGCGACGCCTCACGCGCCCTCGCACACGCTCTGGTGGCCGCCGTTCACCGACCGTGACACTGGCAGCCACCATCCGGGACATCTGCACCAGATCCACGGGAAGGAAACAACCCCCCATGCACCGTGTGACGTCACTCGCCATCGCCTCCCTCGCGGTCACCGCGGCCCTCGGCACGGCCCCCGTCGCGTCCGCCGCCGCCCCGGCCCCGGCGGGCAGCAGCGCCGCCGCGGCCTTCCGCTGCGACCCGGGATACTTCTGCATCTACAGCGGCTGGAACGGCGGCGGCACCCGCTGCCAGTGGAGGTCGGAGAGGGTCGCGAACACCGCCGACCTGTGCTCCTTCATCCGCAACGGCAGGAACGTGCTGTCCGTGTGGAACGGAACCGGCCACCGCGTGCAGTACTACACGCAGACCAACTTCAACGCACGCGTCGGATCGACTCCCGCCGGCAGCGGAGGAAACCTCCAGGGCAGCTACCAGATCCGCTCCTTCAAGAAGCAGTAGCTCTCCCGAACCACCGACACGGAGCCTCGCCCCCTCATCACATCCCCCTGCGCACCGCCCGCTGTCCCGCGCCCCGTGGCGCGGGACGTGCGGCCCGGGCGCAGCCGTGTATCCGGGGTGGGCGGACGGTCCGCCGTCCGCCCACCCCGGAGCCGCATGCGGTGCCGCGCGCCGTGCTGTGGGAGACCGAGGACGGACTGCCGCGGCTCAGTGGAGTGGTCGACTGGGACGAGGTCATGCTCGGCGACCAGGCCGAGGACCTCGCCGCGATCGGCGCCAGCTACGGCGAGGAACTGCTCGGCCGCGTACTCGCTCTCAGCGGTGGAGCCCTGGGCGGTGACGTCCCCGGCCGGATCTCCACGATCCGCGGCACCTTTGCCCTCCAGCAGGCCCTCTGCGCCCAGCGCGACGGTGACGAAGAGGAACTGGCCGACGGGCTGACCGGCTACCGATGAGATCGGCATGGTCGGAGTGGGTGTGCACCGCGAAGTGCACCGGCACGTTGCCCGGCACGGGATGCGGTGCGCTCAGTGCAGTGAGCGCGTGAGCAACGGCCGCGCCGGTTCGCTGGTTCCTTCAGGTGGCGGTCGGACGGTCTTCTACAGTCCGACGCATGCTGGATCCCGAACTACCGGTACGGCTCACCGCGCGCTGTGCGGAATGGGAGAGGTCGAAGAACAGCCGGCCGAGCAGTTGGCGGAGGTACGGCCGAGCGGGACGAGCTCGCCGACGAGCGCGCCTCATCCGCACCCGCCACGCCGACCAGGACATCGCCCGGCGGCTGACCGGCGACATCCCAACTGGGCACCTACACAAGTTTCCCGCGGCCTGAACCGACCGGCCCGATTCCCGCGGAGGCAGAGAGCTGACCCGGGAAACGGGCGAGGGACTTGCCCGTCCGGCGGACGGCGGCCGTAACGCGGCAGGCGGGGCGGTCGTTGTCGGCCAGGTAACACGTCATGTCGGCACACCGGCACTTTCCCTGCTACAGGAGGTCGTTCACCGTGTCCTTGAGCAAGAGGGCAATCCCAGTCGTCGCGGCCGCGGCCGCCCTGGTGGTCTGCACCGCCACCGCCGCGGGTGCCACCTCGGTCATCGGTTTCGGTAACGGCACGCACGACAACCGGTGCGCCAATCACGGATCCACCTACACCGTGAACTCCGTGCGGCATACGGCAGGAAGCCTGGTCGCAGGGGTGCTCGCCTTCTCTCTGAGCGCCCCGGCCAATCAGTGCGGTGACCTGGGCCTGCCCAAGGAGGACAAGGTCGACCAGCCCGCGGAGAACTTCCACGTCGACGTCGCCGAGTGAGGGGCCGGCGCGCTATCGCGCGGCTGCCCCGTGCCCGACGTACGCCCGGCGTCGTGCAATGACCGAGTACCGCGACGCCGTCATCTCCGGCGCCGCCGTGCTCTGAACTCGAGCGCCGTCGAAGACACTGTCATGTGTGCTGGGTATGCCCAAGTGGGCATTCCGGTGTGTCGGGAGTTCAGTCCCAGGAGACGAGGCTGGACAGGGCGATGCCGGCCGCCGCGATACCGGCCATGGCGATCAGGAACACGATCGCCGCGACGGCGAACAGCAGACACGAGCAACCAGTACTGGGCGTTCGCTCGTCAGTGTCCCATTGCCGACCAGTCATCCACCCTGCCGTTGACGGAAACTCTGCGTGCGGGCGTAGCAGCCTATCGTGGGGCGGGGTTGGCGGGAGCGGGCTTGATGGTGCGGGGG
>NZ_MUMF01000055.1 GCF_002155905.1 Streptomyces tricolor
TCACCGGGTGGGGCCGGAACTCCCGCATCAGCTCGGCGAGGGCGTCGAAGCGGCGGAGCCGCACGACCCGGACGGGCTCCGGCACCGGTCCGGGCGGCGGCTCCTGGGGGTCGGGTGGTGTCGGCACCTGGCACTCCTTCCGTCCCACGGATTCGGGGCTTCCCTGGCCCCGCGCTCAGGTACGGCGCCCACCACGGCACCGTTCAGGACGCCCCCTCCTCCGTCGAGCGATCGAGGCGCTCAACTCGGCGAGCGGCGCTGAGCGTTGGCGCGCTTCGGTGCCCCCGTCGCCCCGGGGCCGGACGAGGGCTTCGGCCCCACCACCGGGCCAGGGCCGAGACGGGCGGGGGCGGGCGGGGCACGGCCGGCCGGCACAGGCCGCCGGCCCACGGGTGCCGGGTGGACGTGCAGGGCCGGCACGACGCGACAACCGCCTGTCCGCGCCGCGTCAAGGGTGGTTACCGGCCAGATCGAGGGTTTTCCCTGTACCCCTGCGCCGTTCGATTTACCTATCGTTCCTGCACAGCCGACCCACAGGTGATCCCGGACGGGCCGGCGCCCCGCGCATGGTCGGCCATCTGCACCGTCTTTCGGTTTCACACCCCTCCGCTTCGACGCCGAAGCCCCTCCCCACCGCCGCTCCGGCCTGCCCGGAGTCGGTCGCGAAAGGCATACCCTTGCGTACAGTTCCCGCCACCGGACGGAAGCTGATATCCGTCGCCGCGGTTTCCGCGGCCCTGCTCACGGCCACCACGGCCACCGTCGCCGTCGCCCAGGACGGCGCCGTCCGCGAGGCCGCGGTCCCGGCGGCGCAGACCGAGGCCGCCCCCGGCACACCGGCCGAACGCCTCATCGTCGGCTACAAGTCGGGGGCCGGCGAGGCCACTTCCGACAAGGCCGCCGAGGCGGACGCCGCCGCCAAGGCCAAGGAGACCGGCGAGCACGTCGACTTCCAGCGCCGCCTCGGCACCGGCGCCGCGCTCGTCGACCTCGATGACGACGCCACCCGCACCGATGTCGCCGACGTCATCGCCGAGTACCAGGCCGACCCGCAGGTCGCCTACGTCGTACCGGACCGGCTCAACAAGCCCATGGCCACGCCGAACGACACCGAGTACGGCAAGCAGTGGGACCTGTTCGAGGAGACCGCGGGCATGCGCGTGCCGGGCGCCTGGGACCTGTCCACCGGTTCCGGTGTCAACGTCGCCGTCATCGACACCGGTTACGTGGCGCACTCCGACCTGGCCGCGAACATCGTCGGCGGCTACGACTTCATCTCCGACACCGCCGTCTCCGTCGACGGCGACGGCCGCGACGGCAACCCGGCCGACCCGGGCGACTGGTACGCGGCGGGCGACTGCGGCCCCGACGTCCCGGCCAGCAACTCCTCCTGGCACGGCACGCACGTCGCCGGCACCATCGCCGCCGCCACCAACAACGGCAAGGGGGTCGCCGGTGTCGCGTACGGCGCGAAGATCTCCCCGCTGCGGGTGCTCGGCAAGTGCGGCGGCTACGACTCCGACATCATCGACGCCATCACCTGGGCGTCCGGCGGCACCGTCTCCGGCGTGCCCGCCAACGCCAACGTCGCCAAGGTCATCAACATGAGCCTCGGCGGCGACGGCGCCTGCACCTCGGCCACCCAGAGCGCCATCAACGCCGCGGTGAACCGGGGCACGACGGTCGTCGTGGCCGCGGGCAACGAGAACGACAACGTCGCGAACCACTCGCCGGGCAACTGCAACAACGTCATCTCGGTCGCCGCGACCAACCGCTCCGGCGCCAAGGCGTCCTACTCCAACTACGGCTCCCTGGTGGACATCTCGGCGCCCGGCGGTCAGACCAGCACCGGCACCGCGAACGGCATCCTGTCCACGCTCAACTCCGGCACCAAGACCCCGTCGACCGAGTCGTACGCCTACTACCAGGGCACCAGCATGGCCACCCCGCACATCGCGGGCCTCGTCGCCCTGATGAAGTCGGCCAACCCCGCGCTGACCCCGGCCCAGATCGAGTCGGCGATCAAGACCAACGCCCGCCCGCTGCCGGGCGCGTGCTCGGGCGGCTGCGGTGCCGGCCTGGCGGACGCGGCCAAGACGGTGCAGGCGGTGAGCGGTACGGGCGGCTCGACCGGCGGCACGACCTTCACCAGCACCTCGGCCGTCGCCATCCCCGACGGGGGCACGGCGATCGAGTCCCCGATCAGCGTCGGCGGACGCACCGGCAACGCCCCCTCGGCCCTGAAGGTGGCGGTCGACATCACCCACACCTACCGCGGTGACCTGGTCATCGACCTGGTCGCGCCGGACGGGTCGGCCTACCGGCTGAAGTCCTCCAGCAGCTCGGACTCCGCCGACGACGTCAGGACCACGTACACGGTGGACGCCTCCGGCGAGACCGCGAACGGCACCTGGAAGCTGCGGGTGCAGGACGTGTACGCGCAGGACTCCGGCACGCTCAACCGCTGGACACTGACCTTCTGAACCCCGCTGCCAGGGGCTGCCGGTGAGGGATCGCCGATCCTCTGACGGCAGATCGAGAGCAGACGGGCCGACCGGTGCGGATGGGCACCGGCCGGCCCGTCGCCGTGTCCGGGGCATCACACATACCGCACGGTCGCGTACGCGGGACCTCACCCACATTAGAAATGGAATCCATTTTCATGTAGCGTCTTCCTCGCCCATCCACCCGACGAGGAGAACCATGGCCGTCCCCCAGCACACGACGCACGAGCGACTGCCGGTGACCGTGCTGTCCGGTTTCCTCGGCGCGGGCAAGACCACCCTGCTCAACCATGTGCTCGGCAACCGCGAGGGACTGCGCGTCGCCGTCATCGTCAACGACATGAGCGAGGTCAACATCGACGCGGCGCTCGTACGCGGCGGCGAGGCGGCGCTCTCGCGGACCGAGGAGCGGCTGGTCGAGATGACCAACGGGTGCATCTGCTGCACCCTGCGCGACGACCTGCTGGAAGAGGTGCGCCGGCTGGCCGGCGAAGGCCGGTTCGACTACCTCCTCATCGAGTCCAGCGGGATCTCCGAGCCCATGCCGGTCGCGGCCACCTTCGCCTTCGCCCGCGACGACGGCGCCACCCTCGGCGACCTGGCCCGCCTGGACACGATGGTCACGGTCGTCGACGCCGCGGGCTTCCTCCCGGAACTGGCGAGCGGCGACGAACTCGCCGAGCGCGGCCTCGACCAGTACGAGGACGACGAACGCACCGTCAGCGACCTGCTGATCGACCAGATCGAGTTCGCCGACGTCATCGTCCTCAACAAGCTCGACCTGGTCGACGGCACCACGGCCGAGCGGCTGCGCGCCGCGCTCACCCGCCTCAACCCGGCGGCCCGGCTCGTCCCGGCCGTCCACGGACGGGTGGCGCTCCAGGACGTCCTCGGCACCCGGCTCTTCGACCTGGAACGCGCCCAGCAGGCCCCGGGCTGGGTCATGGAACTGAACGGCGACCACGTCCCGGAGACCGAGGAGTACGGCATCTCCTCCACCGTCTTCCGCTCCGGACTCCCCTTCCACCCGGGGAGGTTGTGGCGGTTCGTGACGGAGGAGATGGACAGCGGCGCCTACGGGCAGATCCTGCGCTCCAAGGGGTTCTTCACCCTGGCCAGCCGTCCGCACGTGACGGGACTGTGGTCCCAGGCCGGCTCCGTGGCCCGCTTCGAGCCCTCCGCCGCCCGCGGCATCGACGGCCCGGCCGCCCAGGAACTGGTCTTCATCGGCACGCACCTGCACGCGGAGGCCCTGCACGCCGCGCTCACCGACTGCCTGCTGGCGGACGGCGAGGGCCTGCCGGTGGAGGATCCGTTCCCCGCCTGGGACACGTACGGCGTCGACGACACCTGCGACCACGAATCCCCGGAACTCGTGGCACGCACCTGAGGCTCCGGGTCGGGCGGTGGACGCAGCCACGGCACCGCCCGACCCGGCAGCGAGCCGCGGCTAGAGTCTGTCGTTCGGATCAGGTCGGCTGTGGGGCACGTTGCCTTTCGGCCGGCCCGAGCGGGGCGTGGTGCGTGCAGTTGCAAGGCGGAGGAGGGAGTCGACGCGGAGCGTCGGCGAGGGACGACAACGCGGNNTCCGAACGACAGGCCCTAGGCGCGCTGCGCGACTCGCCCGGCTTCGTCACCGCTTTCCCCGGGACCGCGCTCGTCCGGCTGGACGCCGCGCCCCTGGCCGCGGGCCGGCGCCACCTGCACGAACCGGCTCAGGGACGCCGTGAACGCGGTGACGAAGGCGTCCCTGGCCTCCTCCGGCAGCGCGTCCAGGGACAGGTAGGGGTTGAGGTCCTCCAGTTCGACCAGCAGCAGGCCGCCGTCGGGGGCGCGGCAGGCGTCGACGCGCTGGATGCCGTGGCCGAGGTCGTTCCAGTCGATGAACCGGCGGGCGAACTCCAGGTCGGCGGCGGTGGCCCGGTACGGCTGCAGCTCCCAGCGGCGCCGCGGGTCGGGGGCGTACAGGGCGTACTGGAAGTCGTCGTCGACGAAGAAGAACGACACCTCGTAGGCGAAGTCGACGCAGGGCTGGATCAGCACGTCCCCGGCGGACAGCTCGGCGAGCCGGCTGCCCGGGACGATCCGCAGGCCGAGAGAGTCCGCGCCGAGCTTCGGCTTGACCACGTACCGCTCGGCGGCCGGCAGCCGGTC
>NZ_MUMF01000548.1 GCF_002155905.1 Streptomyces tricolor
GCGGTGGTGCCGCCGTACGGGGAGGTCCGCAGGTGCACCTTGATGTCGTGCCGGGAGGCGAGCCTGCTGACCACGAAGAGTCCGAGACGGTCGCTGTCGAAGAGGTCGAGCGCCTCGGACTGTTCTATGCGCCGGTTGGCCTCGGCGAGGGTGTCGGCGCCCATGCCGAGACCCCGGTTCTCGATCTCCAGGGCGTAGCCGTTGCCGACGGGTTCGCCGGTGACACGCACGCGCGTGTGGGGCGGTGAGAACTGGGCGGCGTTCTCCACGAGTTCGGCCAGCAGATGGGTGAGGTCGGCGACCGCCGCGCCGATGATGTGCGCCTCGGGGAACTGACGCACCTCCACGCGCGCGTAGTCCTCGACCTCCGAGACGGCGGCGCGTACGACGTCGGTCAACGACACCGGCAGGCGCCAGGCCCGGCCGGGGGCCGCGCCGGAGAGGATGATCAGGCTCTCGGCGTGGCGTCGCATCCGGGTGGTGAGGTGGTCCAGACGGAACAGGTCGCTCAGCTCGTCGGGGTCGTCGGAACGCCGTTCCATGCTGTCGAGGAGGCTGAGCTGGCGATGGACGAGGACCTGGCTGCGGCGGGCCAGGTTGACGAAGACTCCGGAGATGCCGCTGGCGAGTTCGGCGCGCTCCACGGCGGCGCGGAGCGCGGCGCGGTGCACGGTGGTCAGGGCTTCCGCGACCTGACCGGTCTCGTCCTCCGCGGGTGGTCCGGCGGGTGCCTCGGCCCGGAGGTCGATCTCCTCGCCCGCGCGCAGTCTCCGCATCGCTTCGGGGAGTTTGCGGCGGGCGATCTCCAGTGCGTCGTTGCGCAGGGTCACGAGTTCGACCACGAGTGCCCGCCCGATGCGGACCGAGATGACGAGGGAGGCGGCGACGGCGGCGAGTCCGAGGAGTACGGCTGCGCCCGCGGGGCTGAGCAGGCCCCGGGCGACCGGGTCGGCACGGCCGGCGACGGCACGGCCCGTGGCCGTCGCGATGGTCCGCATGCCGTCCTGTACGCGCGCGTGGGCATCGCTCCAGGCGGCCCGCGGTACCGCGTCGGCGGGCCCGGCACCCGGTCCGGCGGCCAACAGTTCGTCCTCGGCGGCGCCCAGGGCGGTGTAGGAGTCGCTGCGCGCGAGGTCCTGCCAGGCGGCGCGCGGGGCGGCGGGCAGATCGGCGACGGCGGTGTCGGTGAGGGTACGGCGCGTGGCGACGGCGGCGCTGAAGAGCCGCAGACGTTCGCCTCGCAGGGCGCCGGTCCGCGCGCTGCCCAGCAGGGCGTCCTCCTGGGCCAGCGCCTCGGCGGCGCGGGAGAATTCGAGCAGCACGCGCGCGTCGGAGGCGAGGTCGGCCTGCTGGGCGCCGGTGAGGGCGCCGTCCACGGCGAAGGCCGCGCCGATGGTCTTCGTGTACCGCCTGTAGGTGTCGTCCCAGCCCGCCTTGTGGCCCCGTACGGCCGTTCGCAGCGTACGGAGACCTTCGGCACCGGTGACGAAGGCGTCGAGGCGCCCGGAGACGCCGGCGGGCAGTTCCTGGCTGTCGGCGACCGTGCTGTGCCGGCCGAGCCGCAGCTTCGCCACGGCCCGGTCGGTGCGGGCCGCGAGCTCTTCCAGGTCGCCGCCGTTCCCGGCGCGCGGGTCGGTGGCGTAGCGGACGGCCGCGGTGCGCTCGGCTTGCAGCGCGGTGACGGCGGCGGCCACCGGAGTGCGCAGTTCGGCGTCGACCCGCTGGGACTGGCGCAACCGGGCGACGTCCTGGGCGGTG
>NZ_MUMF01000549.1 GCF_002155905.1 Streptomyces tricolor
CCTCCACGATCCGCTCGAACGGCGTGTCGCCGTGCGCGAAGGCGTCGCCCACCGTGCCGGCCGCCCGCGCCAGCAGCTCGCGGAAGGAACCGGAGGCGTCCACCGG
The DNA here is from genome assembly GCF_002155905.1 of Streptomyces tricolor. Taxonomy (GTDB): domain Bacteria; phylum Actinomycetota; class Actinomycetes; order Streptomycetales; family Streptomycetaceae; genus Streptomyces; species Streptomyces tricolor. The sequence continues at coordinate 107 of NZ_MUMF01000549.1, forward strand.
GGTGCGCAGCACGACCGTGTTCACGAAGAACCCGACGGTCCGTTCGAGGTCGGTGCGGGACCGGCCGGGGGTCAGGGAGCCGACGGTGATGTCGTCCTGGCCGGACCAGCGGGCCAGCAGCGCCTGGGTGACGGCGACCAGGGCAGTGTGCAGGGTGCTGTGCTGCTCTCGCGCGAGGTCGCGCAGCCGGGTGGTGAGGGCGGCGGGGACGGTGAAGGTGTGCACGGCGCCCGCGGTGGCCTCCTCGCCGCGCCGGGGCCGGTCCAGGGGCAGCTCCGGGGCCACCGCACCGGCCAGTTTCTCCTTCCAGTGGGCGAGTTGCTCGTCGAGGCGGGTGCCCGACAGCTGCCGGCGCTGCCACACCGCGAAGTCCGGGTACTGCGTGGCCGGCGCGGGCAGGTCCGGCCGGGAGCCGTGGGCGAGGGCGTCGTAGGCGGTGCACAGCTCGTCCAGGACCACGCCCATCGACCAGCCGTCCGTAACGATGTGATGGGCCGTCAGCAGCAGCACGTGCGCGGTGCCGGACTCGCGCAGCAGCAGGGCGCGCAGCAGCGGCCCGTGCTCCAGGTCGAAGGGGCGGGCGTACTCGGCCCGCAGGTCCGCGTCCAGGTCACCGGTGTCCCGGACCGGCAGCGGCACCGGGCCCGCCGGGTGCACGCGCTGCACCGGGCTGCCGTCGGCCTCCTCGAAGGTGGTGCGCAGGGCCTCGTGCCGGGCGACGACGGCGGTGAGGGCCTCCCGCAGGGCCGCGTGGTCCAGCGCGCCGGTGAGGCGGACCGCGACCGCGCTGTTGTAGCGGGGGTCGCCGGGGCGCAGCCGGTCCAGGAACCACAGCCGCGCCTGCGCGAAGGACAGCGGCAGCGGGCGGCTCCGGTCGGCGCGCGGGATGCCCTGCCGGGCGGCCGGTGCCGCGCCGCCGGCCCGTCCGGCCAGCCGCCGGCGCAGCGCCTCCCGCAGCTCCTCGGGCAGCGCCTCGGCGCGGTCCCGCCGGGAGGGCCGCCCGGAGCCGGCGGGCTGCGCGGGGTTCGAGGGGTTCGAAGGGGTCGAAGACGTCATGGTCGTCGGATCCTCACCGTTCGTGGTCGTGGCCGCCGTACGCGGCGTCTTCGGAGTCGTGGCCGCCCTGGGCGGGGGCTTCGCCGGTGCCGTACGCGGGGTCCTGGTCGTCGTCGGTGCCGTACGCGGCCTGTTCGAGTTCGCTCAGCACCTGCTCCTCCACGAGTTCGGCGAGGGCGGCGACGGTGCGGGAGACAAGGACGTCCCGGGGTGTGAGCGAGACGCCGAACGCGTCGTTGGCGCGGGAGGCGATGAGCAGGGCGCGCATGGAGTCGCCGCCGAGCAGGAAGTAGTCGTCCTCGGCGCCCACGGCCGTCTCCAGGGCCTCCTCCCAGAGGGCCGCCAGCGCCTCCTCGGTGGGCGTGCGGGGGGCGACGTACTCGGGCCGTGCCCGCTCCTCGGCCGGCGCCGGGGCGGGCAGGGCGGCCCGGTCGGTCTTGCCGTTCTCGGTGAGCGGGAAGCGGGCCAGCACCGCGTACGCCGACGGCACCATGGGGGCGGGCAGCGAGCGGGCGGCCAGGGCCCGCAGCTCGGCGGCGGCGGGCGGTTCGGCGCCGGGGGCCGTGAGCAGGTGGGCGACCAGGCGCGGCTGCCCCGGTTCGTCCTCGCGTACGGTCACCACGGCGTCCAGCACGCCCGGATGGCGGACCAGGACCGCCTCGACCTCGCCCGCCTCGATGCGGTGGCCGCGCAGCTTCAGCTGGTGGTCGGTGCGGCCCAGGTAGTGCAGTTCGCCCCCGCTGTCGCGGCGCACCAGGTCGCCGGTGCGGTACATGCGGGTGCCGGGCGGGCCGTACGGGTCGGCGCGGAACCGAGCAGCGGTCAGCCCGGGCCGGCCGAGGTAGCCGCGGGCCAGCGCCGGGCCGGCGAGCCACAGTTCGCCGGCGACGCCGTCGGGGACCGGGCGCAGCCGGGCGTCGAGGACGTAGGCGCCGGTGGCGGGCAGCGGGCGGCCGATGGGCGGTGCGGCGCCGTCCGCCCGCAGCGGTGCGGACCAGGTGGCGACGACGGTGGCCTCGGTGGGGCCGTAGGAGTTGACCATGCGGTGGTGCGGGGCCCAGCGGGCGACGAGTTCGGCGCCGCACGCGTCGGCGCCCACGATCAGTGTCTTCAGGTGGGGCAGGGTTCCAGGGGTGCCGGCGGGAACGGTGGCGAGCGCGGCCGGCGGCAGCAGGGTGTGCGTGATGCGCTCGGTCCGCAGCACGTCGGCGAGCGGGGCGCCGAGCAGCGGCCCGGGCGGCGGTACGACCAGCCGGGCGCCGTGCGGCAGGGACATGCACAGCTCCAGCACGGAGGCGTCGAAGCTGGGCGTGGCGAAGGCCAGCACCCGGTCGCCCGGGGCGACTTGGTAGTGGGCGGCCTCGGCGGCGGAGAAGGCGGCGAGGCCGCGGTGGGTGACGACGACGCCCTTGGGGGTGCCGGTGGAACCGGAGGTGTAGATGACGTAGGCCGGGTCGTCCAGGTCGAGCGGGCGGGTCCGGTCGGCGTCGCCGGGCCGGTGGGCGGGGGTCTCGTCCGGTGGGGCGGCGAGCAGGCCGGCGACCTCCTTGGCGTCGAGGGTGAGGGCGGGGGCCGCGTCGCGCAGCATCAGGGCGATGCGCTCCTCGGGGTAGGCGGGGTCGACGGGCAGGAACGCGGCGCCGGCCTTCGCCACCGCGAGCTGTGCCAGCACCATGTCCGCCGAGCGGGGCAGCAGCAGCGCGACGAGGTCGCCGGGGCCCGCGCCGCGCGCGATGAGCCGGTGCGCGAGCCGGTTGGCCCGTGTCTCGGCCTCGGCGAAGGTGAGCAGCGTGCCGGGCGCGTCGAGCGCGGGGGCGGTCGGCCACCGGTCGACGCGCCCGGCACGCTG
>NZ_MUMF01000550.1 GCF_002155905.1 Streptomyces tricolor
GTCGACGGGGCGGTCGACGAAGGCGATCGGGGACCGGGAGCCGGTCAGCGCGACCACCCGGCGGGCCAGGTCCGCCATGGTGATCTCGTCGCTGCCGCCGATGTTCACCGGCCGTACGGACCTGCTCGCGGCCACCCGCAGGATGCCGTCGACCGTGTCGTCCACGTAGCACAGCGAGCGGGTCTGGCTGCCGTCGCCGGTCACCGTGAGCGGTTCGCCGGCCAGGGCCTGGCAGATGAAGGTGGGCACCGCGCGGCCGTCGTGGGCCCGCATGCGGGGACCGTAGGTGTTGAACAGCCGGACGATCCCGGCGTCGGTGCCGTTGGTGGCGGCGTGCGCGGTCACCAGGGCCTCGGCGAACCGCTTGGACTCGTCGTACACGCTGCGCGGCCCGACCGGGTTCACGTTGCCCCAGTAGCCCTCGTGCTGCGGGTGCACCAGCGGATCGCCGTACACCTCCGAGGTGGAGGCGAGCAGCAGGCGGGCGCCGTCGCGTTCGGCGATGGCCAGCGCGTTGCGGGTGCCGAGGCTGCCCACGTCCAGGGTCTCCAGCGGCATCCGCAGGTAGTCGGCGGGCGAGGCCGGGCAGGCGAAGTGCAGGACCAGGTCGTACGGGCCCGGCAGCCGTTCGGCGCAGTCGGGCGCGGAGACGTCGCAGTGCGTGTACCGGAAGCCGGGCCGGTCCTCCAGGTGGGCGATGTTCTCGCGCCGCCCGCAGGCCAGGTTGTCGGCGCAGTCGACTTCGACGCCTGAATCCAGCAGCCGCTCGCACAGGTGGGAGCCGAGGAAGCCGGCGCCGCCGGTCACGAGGGCGCGCCGCCAGGAGAACGGTGTGTCACCAGTCATGGGGGCTATTCCTTCGTCGTCCTTCGTCCGCGTCGTCCGCGTCCCGGAAGGCGCCGTCCGCGGGCCGGAGCGGCCCCGCGCGGGGTTTCGAGGCGTACCGCGTCGCCGGCCGATGCCGCCGGTCCGACGTCATCGGCCCGTAGGGAAGGGAGGGGCAGGGCTTCGGGTCCCACTCATCCGGGAGGACCGCCCTGGTCGGCCGCCGCTGGCTGGACGGCACTGGCAGCTGAGTTCCCGTGCCAGTTGGTTTCACACGTTGGATTCTTATTCTCCGGAATCAGGGGTACTCGCGCGACTCCTGCGCCCCAGTTACCACAGGGGAGAGGCTCATGCACGACGATGTCGCGACGGCGGTGCTGCACGCGCTGCGGGGACCCGGCCGGCCCCCGCGGCGGCTGCTGCTCACCGGCTGGTTCAGCTTCCGGGACGGGGAGGCGACGGCCGGGGACGTCCTCGCCCAGCAGCACATGTCGGCCGCGCTGACCAGGGCCGGGATCCCGTACGAGACGGCGTGGAGCCCCGGTTTCCGGCCCGGCGGACTGTCGTTGGAGACGGCCGACCCACGGGCGTACGACACGCTGCTCTTCGTGTGCGGGCCGGTGCACGGTCCCCAAGTGGCCGCCCTGCATGCCAGGTTCAGGTTCTCAAGACGACTCGCGGCCGGGGTCTCGGTGGTCGATCCGGCGGATCCCGCGGCCACCGGCTTCCATGCGATCGTCGCCCGCGACGGCGCGGGCGCCCCGGCCCGGCGGGATCTGGCGGCCGACGCCCCGGCGGGCCCGCCGCCGCCCGTGGCCGGGGTGGTGCTCTCGCACGGCCAGGGCGAGTACGGGCGGCGCCGTCGGCACACGGAGGTGACCGAGCGGATCACCCGCTGGCTGGCCGGCAAGGACTGCGCGCGGGTGCCGGCCGACACCCGGCTGGCCACGGACGACTGGCGGCTGTGCGCCACCGCCGAGCAGTTCCTCGCCCTGGTCGCCCGCTTCGACCTGGTCGTCACCACCCGGCTGCACGGCCTGGTGCTGGCGCTGCGTACCGGCACCCCGGTGATCGCCGTCGACCCGGTCGCGGGCGGCGCCAAGGTCAGCGCCCAGGCCCGCGCCCTGGGCTGGCCGGCGCTGGTGGCGGCGGACGGACTGACCCCGGAGATCCTGGACCACTGGTGGGAGTGGGCGCTGTCCGGGGCGGGCCGGACGGCCGCCGCGTGCCACTCGATGCGCTGACCGGGCGCGGCGGGCCGTGTAGCGCATCCCGCCCGGGGCACTCGGCGCGCGACGGCAGGCCGTCCACGGGCCGCCGCGTGTCACGCAGGAGGTAACGACCATGGGTCACGGCGGAAACGTCATCCAGGAACTGACCACCGACCACCGGGAGGTCGAGGAGATCTTCGGCCGTATCGAGGCACTGCCGTCCGGCTCCGCGGAACGCAAGGACCTCTGCGACCAGGTCACGATGGAGCTGATCCGGCACTCGGTCGCCGAGGAGGCCTATCTGTACCCGGCGGTGCGCGAGCATCTGACGGGCGGGGACGCCCTGGCCGACAAGGAGATCGAGGACCACTCCAAGGCCGAGCGGATCATGAAGGACCTGGAGGGCTGCCAGGCGGACGATCCGCGCTTCGACACGCTCATGACGCAGCTGATGAGCGAGATCCGCTCCCATGTGACGGACGAGGAGCAGAACCTCTTCCCGCGCCTGGCGGAGGCCTGTCCCGAGGACGCGCTGATGGACCTCGGCGACAAGGTCCGCCGGGCGAAGAAGATGGCCCCCACGCGTCCGCACCCTTCGGCACCGGACACTCCCCCGGCCAACAAGCTGCTGGCTCCGGGAGCCGGGATGGTCGACCGGTTGCGGGACATGCTGTCGGGGCGGGGCAAGGAGAGCTGACGGGCACGGAGGACTGACGGGCGGGGTCCTCCCGCCGGGGGGCCGGGACGCGCCCGGCCCCCTTTTCACAGC
>NZ_MUMF01000551.1 GCF_002155905.1 Streptomyces tricolor
CCGGCCACCGGTGACGGCGGGCCCGGCCCGGCCCGCTCACCTGCCGCTGCCGCAGCGCCACCAGCAGACACAGCGCCCCCACCGCCATCAGCGCGGCCAGGTGCTCCTTGCCCGCCAGGTTCTCCTTCACCAGCACCTCCACGACCATGGCCGCCGTCACCGCGCCCGCCGTCGCGTAGGCGCCGTACCGCCAGCCCACGAACACCGCGAGCCCCACCACGGCCGCCGACGGGCCGGTGTCCACCACCTGCGCGTCGGTCCACGGCAGCCCGAACGGGGCGTGCGCGCCGAGCGTGATGCCCAGGCGCGCGTACAGGGTCCCGGCGAGCGTGGCGACGTAGGCGAGGGCCAGCGTCCGCCACCGGCCCAGGCACAGCTCGGCGATGCCGAACACCAGCAGGATCTGCGCCAGCGCGCCCCACACCGGCAGGTCCAGCGCGGGCACGTACAGCGACAGGGGGGTGCGCAGCAGGGCCAGCCACAGCGGGTCCTCGGCCCGTACGGCACCCAGGTCCTGCACCAGCCGGAAACCCCACGGCTGGTTCTGCACGTAGTGCAGCGAGGCCGTCAGGCCCACCGCCGCGAGCGTCATCGGTACGGCCGCCGGACCCCGGTCGCGCAGGCGGGTCCGCACGGCGGCGTGCAGCGGCCCCCACTCGGTCCGGGCCCAGCGGGCGAGCGCCCTCACCCCGCGTCCCTCGTCGAACGTGCCGCCGTCGAGCGTTCCGGCCATCGAGCGTTCCCCCGTCGAGCGTGTCTCATCGGTGCGTGTCCAGGTGCCTGCGGTGCAGCCACTTCGGCAGTCCCGGCGCTTCGAGGAAGCCCTCCGCGCGAGCCGACGCGAGGCCGATGCGCGGCAGGTCCGCGCTCTTCTCGAAGAGCAGGAACCGCGGCTCCCAGATGGGCCGGTACTTGGCGTTGGCGCGGTACAGCGACTCGATCTGCCACCAGCGGGAGAAGAAGCTGAGCAGCGACCGCCACAGCCTCAGCACCGGTCCGGCGCCGAGGCGCGCGCCACGTTCGAAGACCGACCGGAACATCGCGAAGTTGAGTGAGACCTGCGTGATCCCGATCTCGCCGGCCCGCCGCAGCAGCTCGATGACCATGAACTCCATCAGCCCGTTGTCGGAGTCCCGGTCCCGCCGCATCAGGTCCAGGGACAGCCCGTGCGGCCCCCACGGCACGAAGGAGAGCAGCGCCCGCAGCCGCCCCTCGGCGTCCGTGCACTCCAGCATCACGCAGCGGCCGTCGCCGGGGTCGCCGAGCCGGCCGAGCGCCATGCTGAAGCCGCGCTCGGTGGCGCCGTCGCGCCAGTCGTCGGCGCGCTCGACGAGGAACGCCGTCTCGTCCGGCGGGATGTCCGCGTGCCGCCGGATCCGCACCTGGTACCCGGCCCGCCGCACCCGGTTGTACGCCTGCCGGACGGTCCGCATGGCCCGGCCCTCCAGCGTGAACTCGGCGACCTCCACGATCGCCTCGTCACCGAGTTCGAGCGCGTCCAGACCGTGCCGGGAGTAGACCGTCCCGGCCTCCTCGCTCGCGCCCATCACCGCCGGGATCCAGCCGTGCGCCCGCGCCTGCGCGAGCCACGGCCCGATCGCGCCCGGCCACGCCTCGGGGTCCCCGATCGGATCCCCGGACGCCAGGCTCACCCCGCCCACCACCCGGTAGACGACGGCCGCCTTCCCCGTCGGCGACCACACGGCACTCTTCTCCCGGCGCAGCGCGAAGTAGCCGAGCGAGTCGCGCTCGCCGTGCCGCTCCAGCAGTGCACGCAGCCGCATCTCGTCGTCCTCGGTGAGCGGGTCGACGGCCCGCCGGGAGCGGAAGGCGGCGTAGAGGACGGCCAGGACGAGGGCCGTACTGAGCACGTTGATCGCCACGTTGGCCCAGTTCGGCGGGTCGATCCCGGGGAAGCGGGCCTCCTCGGCCGCCACGGACACCAGCCGCAGGGTGCCGTAGTGCCAGCGCTCCGGGAACGTCGCGCGGGCCGCGTCCGGCGCCTGATCGGTCACCGTCACCAGCAGCCCGGCCAGCAGGCTCGCCACCAGCCCGCCGCCGACGGCCACCGTGGCCGCGAGCCGGGGGTTGGACCGGTCGCCCTTGGCGTAGAACTCCCGGCGGCCGACGAGCAGCGCGGCCACGAAGGCGGCGGTCAGCGCCAGGGACACCCAGTTCTGCGCGTACCGCCGGATCTCCGGGAACGCCATGGCGAACGCGAACAGGGCCAGGAAGAGGCCGCTCATCACCAGGTTGAGGATCCACGCGGCCCGTTTCCGGCGCCGCATGGTGATCGCCAGGAACGCGGTGAAGACACCGGAGGCGAAGCCGGCCGTCAGCAGGTACGGCGTGAAGAAGTCGTCCTGGTTGTGCCGGCGCACGTCCTGGCCGAGCGAGACCCATGCCGCGCTGAGGAAGTTGATGAAGGCGACGGTCCGCAGGTACCAGACGGCGAACGCGGCGGCCCGCCGGGAAGCCCCCGTGGACCGCCGCACCCGCTCACCCGGCCGCGCCGCCTCGACACGCTGCTCCACGGCAATTCGGGCATCTCCCATGGGGCAGGATCATATGGGCGCGGCTCTGGCGAACCGCACTTTTCACACCATCGAGGACATCGCCCTCTCGCTTCCCCCGACCCCGCTTCCCGGCCGGCCCGTCGCCGGCGGACGGGTCACTCGGGGAACTGCTCCGTTCCCTCCGTCTCCGGGACCTGCTCGGTCTCCGGCTCCTCCGGCTCCGCCAGCTCCTCCGGCTTCTCCGGCAGCTCGGCGGCCAGCGCCGCGGCGGACCGCACCAGGGGCAGCGCCAGCAGCGCGCCGACCCCCTCGCCGACCTTCACGCCCTGGTCCAGCAGCGGCTCCAGGGCCATCCGGTCCAGCGCCTTGGCCTGCCCCGGCTCCCCGCTGGCGTGTCCGGCCAGCCACCAGTCCGGCGCCCGGAACGCGACCCGCTGGGCGACCAGCGCGCACGCGGCGGCCACGACCCCGTCGAGGATCACCGGCAGCTTGCGCACCGCGCACTGGAGCAGGAACCCGGTCATCGCCGCGAGGTCCGCCCCGCCCACCGTCGCCAGCAGCTGCAACTGGTCCCCGAGCACCGGCCGGGCCCGGCGCAGCGCGTCCCGGATCGCCGCGCACTTGCGCATCCACGCCAGGTCGTCGATGGCGACCCCGCCCCGCCCGGTCACCACGGAGGCGTCGGTCCCGCACAGCGCGGCGATCAGCACCGCCGCCGGGGTGGTCCCGCCCACGCTGACATCGCCGAGCACCACCAGATCGGTGCCCGAGTCGGCCTCCTCGTCGGCGACGGCGATCCCCGCGCGCAGGGCGGCCTCGGCCTCCTCCGGGGTGAGCGCGTCCTCGATGTCGATACGGCCGCTGCCCCGCCGCACGCGGTACCGGCTCACGTCCTTCGGCAGGGCGTCCGGCGCGCAGTCCAGGGCCATGTCCACGACCCGTACCGGCACCTCCAGCCGGCGCGCGAGCACGGACACCGGACTCGCACCCTCCAGCACCGCCCGCACCAGCTGCTCCGCCCCGCCCGCGGGCCGCGCCGAGACGCCCAGCCCGGCGACGCCGTGATCACCGGCGAACAGCACCACCCGCGGCCGTTCCACCGGCCGTACCGGTACGGTGCCCCGCGCGGCGGCCAGCCACTCGCCCAGCTCGTCGAGGCGGCCCAGCGCCCCCGGCGGCACGATCCGGCGCTCCCGCCGGGCCTCGGCGTCACGGCGCACGCCCCCGTCCGGGCGCTCGATCAGATCGGTGAAGTCGTCCAGTTCAAGGCTGCTCATTCGCCGAACAGTACCGCCAGTGAACGAGGGCTCCCGCGCCACGTCGCCACCACATCCGCACGGCGTCATTGCACCGCGGAACCCGATCCCATACGTTCCGGTTTGCCGCGGAATGTCGCACAGGGAGCCGCCCATGCCGACCTCGCCCCTCACCCCGCAGATCACCACCCCCTTCGACCCCTTGCAGGAGCCGCGCCGCGAGGACTGCCCCTGGTGCGGCTCGCGGAAGCTGCGCACCCGGCTGCGCGCGCCCGACCCGCTGCGGCACCGGGCGGGCACCTTCGTCCTCGACGCCTGCCGGGACTGCGGCCATGCCTTCCAGAACCCGCGGCTCAGCGCGGAGGGACTCGCCTTCTTCCACCGGGACTTCTACGAAAGACAGCTGGAGGAGTTCACCGCCCGCGTCCTGTCCGCCCGGGCGGTCCAGCGCCGGCACCGCGCCACCGCCCGGCGGCTGTCGGCCTTGCGCGAACCGGAGAGCTGGCTGGACGTCGGCACCGGCCACGCCCGCTTCCCCGAGGCGGCGAAGGAGTTCTTCCCCTACACCAGCTTCGACGGGCTGGATCCGACGGCGCGGGTCGAGCAGGCGCTGCTGGAGGGGCGGGTCGAGGAGGCGCACCGCGGCTATCTGTCGACGCCGGGGACGGCGGCCCGGCTGCGCGCCCGCTACGACGTCGTCACCATGTTCCACCACCTGGCGCACGCGCCCGACCCGCGCGCCGAACTGCGCGCCGCGCTCACCGTGCTGCGGACCGGCGGCCACCTGGTCGTCGAAGTCCCCGACCCCCGGTGCGTGTTCGCCCTGCTGCTCGGCAGGTGGTGGCTGCCCTACGGCCAGCCGCGCCACCTGCACCTGCTGCCCCTGGCCAACCTGCGGGCGGAACTGGAGCGCCTGGGCTGCGCGATCCTGGTGACGGACCGCAGGGATCCGCACGTGCCCCACGACCTGTCGGCGGCCGTCGCCCTCCTTCTGGCCCACGCCCACCCCCTGGTCCAGCTGGCGGCGACCCCGTTCATGGACCTGGCCGCGGCACTGGACCACGGACTCGGCCCGCTCCTGCGCCGCACCCGCTTCTCCAACGCGTACCGGATCGTGGCCCGGAAGGACGCCGGGTAGGCCCTCGGAGCGCTCGCCCTCAGCCCCGCAGCACCAGCGCCTGACCCGCCACCACCAGCACCACCTGCTCGCACTCCGCCCCGAACGCCGCGTTCAGACGGCCGAGTTCGTCGCGGTAGCGGCGGCCGGAGGCGGTCGCGGGGACGATGCCCGAGCCGACCTCGTTGGACACGGCCACCACCGTCCGCCGCGCGGCGCGCACCGCGGACGTCAGCTCCCGTACCCGCTCGCGCAGCGCCTTCTCGCCGCCGCCCGCCCACTCCGCGTCGTCCCACGCCCCCACGGAGTCCATCGCGTCCGTCAGCCACAGCGACAGACAGTCGATCAGCAGCGGCGGCCCGGCCTCGGCCAGCAGCGGCACCAGGTCCGTCGTCTCCGTCGTACGCCACGACCCCGGCCGCCGCTCCCGGTGCGCGGCCACCCGCGCCGCCCACTCGGTGTCCCCGCCCCGGGTGCCGCCCGTCGCCACGTACAGCACCTCGGGAAAGGTCTCCAGCCGCCGTTCCGCCTCCACCGACTTGCCCGAGCGCGCCCCGCCCAGCACCAGCGTCCGGCGCGGCACGTCCGGCACGTCCTCGTACGCGCCCACCACGAGCGTCGTACCGTCCGGCACCGCCCGCGCGCCGGCCGCCGCGAGCCGGCGGCGCAGCTCCGGGCCGGGCGGCACGTCGTGGTCCAGGTGGACGGCGAGCACGTCCGTCGTGGGGCCGACCGAGCCGACCGCGCGGAGCCGGGCGACCGCGTCGGGGCGGCCCACGACGTCCGCGAGGAGCATGTCGTACGACTCCGCCGTGGCCTCCGCGAGACCGGCCGGCGCCCCGCCCGGCGGCAGGTACAGCAGCCGC
>NZ_MUMF01000552.1 GCF_002155905.1 Streptomyces tricolor
CGCGGTGGCCGCGGCCGAGATGGCGATCTCCTCGCCGCTGCTGGAGGCGTCCATCGACGGCGCCCGGGGCGTGCTGCTCTCCATCTCCGGCGGCTCCGACCTCGGCCTCTTCGAGATCAACGAGGCCGCCCAGCTGGTCAGCGAGGCCGCCCACCCCGAGGCCAACATCATCTTCGGCGCGGTCATCGACGACGCCCTCGGCGACGAGGTCCGGGTCACCGTGATCGCGGCCGGCTTCGACGGCGGCCAGCCCCCGGCCCGCCGGGACAACGTCCTCGGCTCGGCCTCCGGCTCGGCCCCCGCCCGCCGCGAGGAGCCCGCTCCGGCCCGGCCGAGCGAGCCCAGCCGTCCGTCCTTCGGCTCGCTGGGCAGCGTCAAGCCGAAGGAGGAGCCGGAGCCGGCGCCCGAGCCGGTGGCCGACATCCCGGTCACCCCGCCGGTGACCCCGGCGCCCCGGACCTACTCGGACAGCGCGGCCGAGGAACTGGACGTTCCGGACTTCCTCAAGTGATAGGACAGCGCGAGAGCGTGAGCGGCGCGCACTTCGCCTTCACCGACCGGTGGGGCGGGGTGAGCGCCGCTCCGTATGAGGAGCTGAACCTCGGCGGCGCCGTCGGCGACGCGCCCGAGGCGGTGCGGGACAACCGGGAACTGGCGGCCAAGTCGCTCGGCCTGGACCCCGCTCTGGTCGTGTGGATGAACCAGGTGCACGGCGCCGACGTCGCCGTGGTGGACGAGCCGTGGGGCGAGCGGCCGGTGCCGGAGGTCGACGCGGTCGTCACCGCCCGGCGCGGACTCGCCCTCGCCGTCCTCACCGCCGACTGCGTGCCGGTGCTGCTGGCCGACCCCGTCGCCGGGGTCGCCGCCGCCGCCCACGCGGGCCGGCCCGGCATGGTCAAGGGCGTCGTCCCCGCCGCCGTACGGGCCATGGTCTCGCTCGGCGCCGCACCGGAACGGATCGTCGCCCGCACCGGACCGGCCGTCTGCGGCCGGTGCTACGAGGTGCCGGAGGCGATGCGCGCCGAGGTGGCCGCCGTCGAGCCGGCGGCGCACGCCGAAACGAGCTGGGGCACGCCGGCGCTCGATGTGAGCGCCGGGGTGCACGCGCAGCTCGACCGGCTCGGGGTGTGCGACCGGGCGCAGGCGCCGGTGTGCACGCTGGAGTCGGACGACCACTTCTCGTACCGCCGCGACCGCGCCACCGGGCGGCTCGCGGGCTACGTCTGGCTGGACTGATGGGGCATGACGGACCGTAAGACCGAACTCGCCGCGAATCTGGCGAAGGTGGAGGAGCGCATCACCGCCGCGTGCGCGGCGGCCGGGCGCGAGCGGGAGGAGGTGACCCTGATCGTGGTCACCAAGACCTACCCGGCGAGCGATGTGCGGATCCTGTCGGAACTCGGTGTGCGCCATGTCGCCGAGAACCGCGACCAGGACGCGGCCCCGAAGGCCGCCGCCTGTGCGGATCTGCCCCTGAAGTGGCATTTCGTCGGTCAGTTGCAGACCAACAAGGTGCGTTCCGTGGTCGGTTACGCCGATGTCGTGCAGTCCGTCGACCGGTCCCGGCTCGTCGCCGCCCTGTCGAAGGAGGCGGTGCGCGCCGGGCGCGAGGTGGGCTGCCTGATCCAGGTCGCCCTGGACGCCGGCGAGAGCGAGCGGGAATCAGGAGGGGCGCGAAGCTCCTCGGAGGGGCGGTGGCGGGAGACGGGCGGGCGCGGTGGCGTGGCCCCGGCCGGAATCGAAGAGTTGGCCGACCTCGTCGCCGACGCGCCCGGGCTGCGGCTCGACGGACTGATGACCGTCGCTCCGCTCACCGGGGAGTACGCGGGACGCGAACAGGCGGCGTTCGAGCGCCTCATGGATTTGTCGACCGACCTGCGCCGAAGTCATCCGGCTGCAACCATGGTGTCGGCAGGGATGAGCGCGGACCTCGAACAGGCCGTGGCCGCCGGGGCGACACATGTGCGCGTCGGCACCGCGGTACTCGGAGTCCGCCCCAGGCTCGGGTAACGTCGCCAAGAAGTCGGACCACAGCAGAAAATATGGTCAATGCGCGCCAAGGCGGGCGCAAGGACCACGTGGATCGCGGGCACTTGGCAGTCGTCAGTCGATCCACCACAGAGCGGAGGACTCAGAGCATGGCCGGCGCGATGCGCAAGATGGCGGTCTACCTCGGCCTCGTGGAGGACGATGGGTACGACGGCCGCGGATTCGACCCCGACGACGACTTCGAGCCCGAGTTGGACCCCGAGCCCGAGCGGGACCACCGACGGCACGAATCGTCACATCAGTCGCACAGCGCACATCAGTCCCAAAGGGACGAAGAGGTGCGAATCGTGCAACCGCCCGCGCCTCGCGAGCCGGTGGCCCGTTCGACTTCGCTCGCCGCGGAATCCGGGCGTCCGGCGCGCATCGCGCCCGTGGCATCCATCACACAAGAACGTCAGTCCCTGGAGAAGAACGCACCGGTGATCATGCCCAAGGTCGTGTCCGAACGAGAGCCGTACCGGATCACCACGCTTCACCCGCGGACCTACAACGAGGCCCGTACCATCGGGGAACACTTCCGTGAGGGCACCCCGGTGATCATGAATCTGACTGAGATGGATGACACAGACGCGAAGCGACTTGTCGACTTTGCGGCCGGTTTGGTGTTTGGTCTTCACGGCAGCATCGAGCGGGTGACGCAGAAGGTGTTCCTGTTGTCTCCTGCTAACGTCGATGTCACGGCGGAGGACAAGGCCCGCATCGCAGAGGGCGGGTTCTTCAACCAGAGCTGAGACGTACGACCGGATCGAAGCACGGAAGAGCACGGAACAGGGGAGAGGGAACCAGAGGCCATGAGCGTGTTCGCGCAGGTGATCTACATCGCGCTGATGGTGTTCCTCGTCGTGCTCATCTTCCGGCTGGTCATGGACTACGTCTTCCAGTTCGCCCGCTCGTGGCAACCCGGCAAGGCGATGGTGGTCGTACTGGAGGCCACCTACACTGTCACCGATCCACCGCTGAAGCTTCTGCGGCGGTTCATCCCGCCGCTGCGTCTCGGGGGCGTGGCGCTCGACCTGTCCTTCTTCGTACTGATGATCATCGTCTACATTCTCATCTCCATCGCGCAGAGCTTTGTGAGATGAGGGTGGGGGACGATCCGGTCTTGCCGACTGCCGATGACTACGTTGAGGTGAAGAGATGCCGTTGACCCCCGAGGACGTGCGGAACAAGCAGTTCACGACCGTCCGCCTCCGAGAAGGCTATGACGAGGACGAGGTCGATGCCTTCCTCGACGAGGTCGAAGCCGAACTGACCCGTCTGCTCCGCGAGAACGAGGACCTGCGCGCCAAGCTGGCCGCGGCCACGCGAGCGGCTGCGCAGAACCAGCAGAACATGCGCAAGCCCCCGGAGCAGGACCAGCAGCAGCACCAGCAGCAGCAGGGCATGCGAGGTCCCGGCGCTCCGGTGCCCGCCGGCATATCGGGCCCGCCGCAGCAGCAGATGGGTGGCCCCATGGGTGGTCCGCCCCAGCTGCCGAGCGGTGCCCCACAGCTGCCCGCCGGTCCCGGCGGTCAGGGCGGCCCGCAGGGCCCCGGCCCGATGGGCCAGGGTCCGATGGGTCAGGGCCCGATGGGCGGCCAGCCGCCCATGCAGCAGCAGATGGGCGGTCCGATGGGCGGCCCCATGGGCGGTCCGATGGGCGGCCCCGGTCAGGGCCCCGGTGGCGACAGCGCCGCCCGTGTCCTCTCGCTGGCCCAGCAGACCGCCGACCAGGCGATCGCCGAGGCCCGCTCCGAGGCCAACAAGATCGTCGGCGAGGCCCGCAGCCGCGCCGAGGGTCTTGAGCGTGACGCCCGTGCCAAGGCCGACGCCCTGGAGCGGGACGCGCAGGAGAAGCACCGCGTGGCCATGGGCTCCCTGGAGTCCGCGCGCGCCACGCTGGAGCGCAAGGTCGAGGACCTGCGCGGCTTCGAGCGCGAGTACCGCACGCGGCTGAAGTCGTACCTGGAGTCGCAGCTCCGTCAGCTGGAGACCCAGGCCGACGACTCCCTGGCCCCGCCGCGCACCCCGGCCACCGCGTCTCTGCCGCCGTCCCCGGCGCCCTCGATGGCCCCGGCCGGCGCGAGTGCCCCGTCCTACGGCGGCAACCAGACGATGGGCGGCTCGCCCGCTCCGTCCGCCCCGTCCTACGGCGGTCAGCAGCAGATGACCCCGGCCATGACCCAGCCCATGGCTCCGGTCCGGCCGCAGGGTCCGTCCCCGATGGGCCAGGCCCCCTCGCCGATGCGTGGGTTCCTGATCGACGAGGACGACAACTGACGGGTCACTGAGACCGGTACGACAACGGCGTCGGCAGCGTCTGATAGGGCGGGCCCCCTGGACTTCGGTCCTGGGGGCCCGCCCTTTTTACGCGAGTTGCGCGGGGTCGCTCAGGGGCGCGGGCAACCGCGCACGCGATCCGACGGCACTCAGGAAAGAAGGGCCCGGCCTCCCCACGGAGACCGGGCCCTTCTCGATCCGCCCGGCGCTTACGCCTTCCGCAGCCGGAACGTGAGGGACAGCCCCTCATCGGTGAACGGCTCACCGAAGCTGTCGTCTCCGTCACCCTGTCCGAAGTCGGTGGCCAGAACCTCGTCGGCGATCAACTCGCTGTGCTCGGCCAGCGCGGCGACCACCGCCGGGTCGGTCGACGCCCAGCGCAGCGCGATCCGGTCGGCCACGTCCAGACCGCTGTTCTTGCGGGCCTCCTGGATCAGCCGGATCGCGTCCCGGGCCAGACCCGCCTGCCGCAGCTCCTCGGTGATCTCCAGGTCCAGCGCCACCGTGGCACCGGAGTCGGAGGCCACCGACCAGCCCTCGCGCGGGGTCTCCGTGATGATCACCTCGTCCGGAGCGAGGGTGACCGTCTCTCCGTCGACCTCCACGGACGCCGTGCCCTCGCGCAGGGCCAGGGACAGCGCGGCGGCGTCGGCGGCGGCGATCGCCTTCGCCACGTCCTGCACCCGCTTGCCGAACCGCTTGCCCAGCGCCCGGAAGTTGGCCTTGGCCGTGGTGTCGACCAGGCTGCCGCCCACCTCGCTGAGCGAGGCCAGAGCCTCGACATTCAGCTCCTCGGTGATCTGCGTGTGCAGTTCCCGGTCCAGGGCCTCGAACCCGGTCGCCGCGACGAGCGCCCGGGACAGCGGCTGACGCGTCTTGACACCGGACTCCGCGCGCGTGGCGCGGCCCAGCTCCACCAGCCGGCGGACCAGGACCATCTGCTTCGACAGCTCCGGGTCGATCGCCGACAGGTCCGCCTCCGGCCAGCCGGCCAGGTGCACGGACTCCGGCGCGCCCGGGGTGACCGGAACGATCAGGTCCTGCCACACCCGCTCGGTGATGAACGGGGTGATCGGCGCCATCAGCTTCGTGACCGTCTCCAGCACCTCGTGCAGCGTGCGCAGCGCGGCCTTGTCGCCCTGCCAGAAGCGGCGGCGGGAACGGCGGACGTACCAGTTCGACAGGTCGTCCACGAACGCGGACAGCAGCTTGCCGGCGCGCTGGGTGTCGTACGCCTCCAGCGCCTGGGTGACCTGGTCGGTCAGCGCGTGCAGCTCGGACAGCAGCCAGCGGTCCAGCACCGGGCGGTCGGCCGGGGCCGGGTCCGCGGCGGACGGCGCCCAGTTCGACGTGCGCGCGTACAGCGCCTGGAAGGCGACCGTGTTCCAGTACGTCAGCAGCGTCTTGCGGACGACCTCCTGGATGGTGCCGTGGCCGACCCGGCGCGCGGCCCACGGGGAGCCGCCGGCCGCCATGAACCAGCGCACCGCGTCCGCGCCGTGCTGGTCCATGAGCGGGATGGGCTGCAGGATGTTGCCCAGGTGCTTGGACATCTTGCGGCCGTCCTCGGCCAGGATGTGGCCGAGGCAGACGACGTTCTCGTACGACGACTTGTCGAAGACGAGGGTGCCGACGGCCATCAGCGTGTAGAACCAGCCACGGGTCTGGTCGATCGCCTCGGAGATGAACTGCGCCGGGTACCGGCTCTCGAACAGCTCCTTGTTCTTGTACGGGTAGCCCCACTGCGCGAACGGCATCGAGCCCGAGTCGTACCAGGCGTCGATGACCTCCGGCACGCGCGTGGCCGTCTCGCCGCAGCCCTCGTGCGGGCAGGCGAAGGTGACCTCGTCGATGTACGGGCGGTGCGGGTCAAGGCCCGACTGGTCGGTGCCGGTCAGCTCGGTCAGCTCCGCGCGGGAGCCGACGCAGGTGAGGTGGTCGTCCGCGCAGCGCCAGATCGGCAGCGGGGTGCCCCAGTAGCGGTTGCGGGACAGCGCCCAGTCGATGTTGTTGTTCAGCCAGTCGCCGTACCGGCCGTGCTTGACCGTCTCCGGGAACCAGTTGGTCTTCTCGTTCTCCTGGATGAGCCGGTCCTTGACGGCGGTCGTGCGGATGTACCAGGAGGGCTGCGCGTAGTAGAGCAGCGCGGTGTGGCAGCGCCAGCAGTGCGGGTAGCTGTGTTCGTACGGCAGGTGCTTGAAGAGGAGGCCGCGCTGGTTCAGGTCCTCGGTGAGCTTTTCGTCCGCCTTCTTGAAGAAGACGCCCCCGACCAGCGGGACGTCCTCCTCGAAGGTGCCGTCCGGGCGGACCGGGTTGACCACGGGCAGGCCGTAGGAGCGGCAGACCTTGAGGTCGTCCTCACCGAAGGCCGGGGACTGGTGGACCAGACCCGTACCGTCCTCGGTGGTCACGTAGTCGGCGTTCACCACGAAGTGCGCCGGCTCCGGGAACTCCACCAGCTCGAACGGACGTTGGTATGTCCAGCGCTCCATCTCGGCGCCGGTGAAGCTCTGGCCGGTGGTCTCCCAGCCCTCGCCGAGCGCCTTGGCGACGAGCGGCTCGGCGACGACGAGCTTCTCCTCGCCGTCGGTCGCGACGACGTAGGTGACCTCCGGGTGCGCGGCGACCGCCGTGTTGGACACCAGGGTCCAGGGGGTCGTCGTCCACACGAGGAGCGCGGCCTGGCCGGCGAGCGGACCGGAGGTGAGCGGGAAACGGACGTACACGGACGGGTCCACGACCGTCTCGTAGCCCTGCGCCAGCTCGTGGTCGGACAGGCCGGTGCCGCAGCGCGGGCACCAGGGGGCGACGCGGTGGTCCTGGACCAGCAGGCCCTTGTTGAAGATCTCCTTCAGCGACCACCAGACCGACTCGATGTACTCGGGGTCCATCGTGACGTAGGCGTCGTCGAGGTCGACCCAGTAGCCCATGCGGGTCGTCAGGTCGGAGAAGGCGTCGGTGTGGCGGAGCACGGACTCGCGGCACTTGGCGTTGAACTCGGCGATGCCGTACGCCTCGATGTCCTTCTTGCCGGAGAAGCCCAGCTCCTTCTCGAC
>NZ_MUMF01000553.1:0-345 GCF_002155905.1 Streptomyces tricolor
AGCCCTTTGGCCCATCGGCACACCCGCAGGCTCTCTCCGCTCCGCATGATCGAGGGCATGTCTGACCTCGATCTCACCGCCGATGTCGTCACCCTCACCCGCGCGCTCGTCGACCTGCCCTCCGAGAGCGGGCAGGAGGGGCCTCTCGCGGATGCCGTGGAGCGGGCCCTCCGTCGGCTGCCGCATCTCGCCGTGGACCGGGTCGGCAACTCCGTCATCGCGCGTACCGGGCTCGGGCGGGCCGAGCGTGCCCTGGTCGCCGGGCACCTGGACACCGTGCCGGCCGCCGGGAACCTGCCCTCCCGGCTGGTCGACGGGCGAGTGCACGGGCTCGGGGCCTGTGAC
>NZ_MUMF01000553.1:369-1741 GCF_002155905.1 Streptomyces tricolor
GGATCGCCGCCGCCCGGCCGGGGCTGCTGGAGGAGGCCGGGCTCGCGATCCTCATGGAGCCCTCCGACGCCGGTGTCGAGGCCGGCTGCCAGGGCATCCTCACCGCCGACATCGTGGTGAAGGGCGCCCGCGCGCACACCGCCCGCGCCTGGCAGGGCAGCAACGCCGCGCACAAGGCGGGGCACGTGCTCGCACGGCTCGACGCGCACGTTCCCGAGCGGGTCCTGATCGACGGGCTGGAGTACCGGGAGGGGCTCAGCGCCGTCGCCGTACGCGCCGGGGTCGCCGGGAACGTCGTACCGGACGAATGCGTCGTCACCGTCGACTGCCGCTTCGCGCCGAGCCGTTCGGCGGAGGAGGCGGAGGCGTACGTGCGCGGGCTGTTCCCGGAGTACGAGGTGCGGGTCACCGAGGTCGTCGGCGGTGCCCTGCCGCACCTCGACCGGATCGGCTCGCTCCGCACCGCCCTCGGGGCCGAGCCCCGCGCCAAGCTGGGCTGGACCGACGTCGCCCGGTTCGCCGCGCTGGGCGTGCCCGCGCTCAACTACGGCCCCGGGGACCCCTCCCTCGCGCACACGGCGGGGGAGTACGTCCCCGTGGCGCACCTGCGGCGCTGCGAGGCCCGGCTCAGGGCGTGGCTGCGCTGAGCCCCGCCAGCGTCCGCAGCTGGAGCCACAGCACCAGCCGTTCGTCGGGGTCGTCCAGGTCCACCCCGGTGTGCCGCTGGAGCTGCCGGAGGCGGTAGCGGCAGGTGTTGGGGTGCACGGCGAGCAGCCTGGCCGCGCCCGCCATGTCGCAGCCCGCGTCGAACCAGCAGACCAGGGTGCGCGCGTACGCGGTGCCGTGCTCGGCGTCGTACGCCAGTACCCGCTGCCAGGAGCCTGCGGTCAACTCCCGGTGCTCCGCCATCAGTTCGGCCAGGCGCAGCAGGGCCACCCGGGCCCGTACCTCGTCCGCCGAGGCCACCGGCCGGTCCGCGTCCAGCACCCGCAGCACCAGATCCGCGTCCGCCCGCGAGTCCGCGAGCCCGGCCGGGTCCGGCACCACCTCGCCCAGTGCCGCCCGCACCGGCACCCTGAGCGCCTGCCCGGCCCGCGCCGCGATGTCCTCGGCGAGGCTCCGGTGCCGCTCGCCGGGGCCCGGCAGCACCGCGTACACCACCCCCGCCAGCAGCACGCACGCCTGCCGGCCGTAGCGCGCCTCGCACTGCAGGCGTACGACGTCCAGCAGGCGCAGCGCGGTGCGTTCGGCGTCCGGGACGCTCGCGGCGGCGTCCGGGGCGAAGGCCGCCACCCGGGCCGGACCGGTGACGCCCAGGCGGGCGGCGGCCGTCGCGGGGTCGTCCGCCGTGCCGTCCAGCAGCCGGCGCAGC
>NZ_MUMF01000554.1 GCF_002155905.1 Streptomyces tricolor
GGCCCCGGCCGCTGCCGCCGCTCCGGCCGCCAAGAAGGCGCCGGCGCTGGAGGTCTCCCCCCTCCGCGGCCAGACCGTCAAGATGCCCCGCATCCGCAAGGTCATCGGCGACAACATGGTCAAGGCGCTGCACGAGCAGGCCCAGCTGTCGTCGGTCGTCGAGGTCGACGTCACGCGCCTGATGAAGCTGCGCGCCAAGGCGAAGGACTCCTTCGCGGCCCGCGAGGGCGTCAAGCTCTCCCCGATGCCGTTCTTCGTCAAGGCCGCCGCGCAGGCGCTGAAGGCCCACCCGGTCATCAACGCCAAGATCAACGAGGCCGAGGGGACCATCACCTACTTCGACTCCGAGAACATCGGTATCGCGGTGGACTCCGAGAAGGGCCTGATGACCCCGGTCATCAAGAACGCCGGCGACCTCAACATCGCGGGCATCGCCAAGGCCACCGCCGACCTGGCGGCCAAGGTCCGCGGCAACAAGATCACGCCGGACGAGCTGGCCGGTGCGACCTTCACCATCTCCAACACCGGTTCGCGCGGTGCCCTGTTCGACACGATCATCGTGCCGCCGGGCCAGGTCGCGATCCTCGGCATCGGTGCCACGGTCAAGCGTCCGGCCGTCATCGAGACCGAGGAGGGCACGGTCATCGGCGTCCGCGACATGACCTACCTGACCCTCTCCTACGACCACCGCCTGGTCGACGGCGCCGACGCGGCCCGCTACCTGACGGCGGTCAAGGCGATCCTGGAGGCGGGCGAGTTCGAGGTCGAGCTGGGCCTGTAATCGCCGGTCAGCCGGTCACACATCGGTGCCCTTGCCTGGACGTTCCGGGCAAGGGCACCGACGTTTAGGGGGTGCGGGAAACCGCGCGAGCGGCCACCGACCACCACAAGCCGCCCGTCAGCGGACCGAACCGGACCGTCAGGCGCCTTTGCCCCTGTGTACGCCGTGTAAGCCTCGTCTCACCTGCACCAAAGCGCCCCCACGCGCCCTACCCGCGGAGCGAACCGGCCGTATTGTCTAAACGTCAAAGCCCTGCCTAAGGAGCCCTCATGACCGCGCCCGTCGTCCACTCGCTGCGCGAGCAGATCCGCGAGCACATCGTGGAGGGGATCGTCAGCGGGCGCTGGCAGCCGGGTGAGCGGATCGTGGAGCGGCGGATCGCCACCGAGCTGGAGGTCAGCCAGACCCCGGTCCGTGAGGCGCTGCGCGAGCTGGAGTCGCTCCGGCTGATCGAGTCGGCCCCCAACAAGGGCGTACGCGTCCGCAATCTCACCGCCGCCGATCTGGAGGAGAGCTACCCGGTCCGGGCCGGCCTGGAGGCCATCGCGGCGGAGCTGGCCGCGGAGCGCCTCGCGGAGGACTGCTCGGCGCTGGAGCCGCACGTCCTGGCCCTGTACGAGGCCGACCGGAAGGCGGACGGCACGGCCCAGGTGCGCCACACGGTGGGCTTTCACCGCGAACTGGTCCGCGCGGCCCACAACTCGGTGCTGCTGCACACCTGGGAAGGGCTCGGCATCGAGGTCTTCACGGCGCTGTCGATCCGCTGGCTGGGCACGGTGCAGCAGTCGTACGCGGAGGAGCACGAGGAGCTGGTGCAGGCCTTCAAGCGCCGTGATCCGCGTATCGCGGACCTGGTGAAGGCGCACGTTCTCGGCTGCGCGCCGCGCGCCTGACGCACGCGAGCACACCCACGCTCACCTGCGAAAACCCGCCTCGGACACGGCACCCGGTGCCCATTTCCAAGGCACCCGGTGCCTACTTTCTCGGATTCGAGGCCTTTTCGCCCTCAACCCTTTGATCGATCATCGATCAGGGGGTTACAGTCGCCGACGGACTTCCACCGAAGTCCCTGCCCTGTCCTGCCAAAGACCAAGGGCACCCCCGAACCCTTACCGATGAGGGAACCCCCTTCGACTGAGGAAGGCGGCGACATGACCGACCCCAACGCCATCCAGCCGAGCGCGCTCGACCAGCTCCCGGACCGTGACCCGGAGGAGACCGCCGAGTGGCAGGCCTCCCTGGACGCCGTCGCCAGGGAGGCCGGGCCGCACCGCGCCGCGTACCTGATGCGCCGCACGCTGGAGCGCGCCGAGGCGGGCGGCATCGCGCTGCCGAAGCTCCTCGAGACCGACTACGTCAACACCATCCCGACCGCCGCCGAGCCGGCCGTGCCCGGCGACCCGGAGATGGAAGCCCGGATCACCGCGTGGAACCGCTGGAACGCGGCGGCGATGGTGACCCGCGGCAGCAAGTACGGCGTCGGCGGCCACATCGCCACCTTCGCCTCCGCGGCCTGGCTGTACGAGACCGGCTTCAACCACTTCTTCAAGGGCAAGGAGGGCGACGGCTCGGGCGACCAGCTCTACATCCAGGGCCACGCCTCCCCCGGCATCTACGCCCGCGCCTTCCTCGACGGCCGCCTGAACGAGGCGCACCTCGACAACTTCCGCCAGGAGGCCGGCGGCAACGGCCTGCCGTCGTACCCGCACCCGCGCCGCCTGCCCTGGCTGTGGGAGTTCCCGACGGTGTCGATGGGCCTCGGCCCGCTCTCCGCCATCTACCAGGCGCGCTTCAACCGCTACCTCACCAACCGCGGCATCAAGGACGTCTCGGCGTCCCACGTCTGGGCCTTCCTCGGCGACGGCGAGATGGACGAGCCGGAGTCGACGGCGGCCCTCGCGCTGGCCGCGCGCGAGGAGCTGGACAACCTCACCTTCGTCATCAACTGCAACCTGCAGCGCCTGGACGGCCCGGTCCGCGCCAACTTCAAGATCGTGCAGGAGCTGGAGGCCCAGTTCCGCGGCGCCGGCTGGAACGTCATCAAGACGCTGTGGGGTTCCGCCTGGGACGAGCTGTTCGCCCTCGACACCACGGGCGCGCTGGTACGCCGCCTGCGCGAGGTACCGGACGCGCAGATCCAGACGTACCAGACCCGCGACGCCGCCTACATCCGCGCCGACTTCTTCGGCAAGGACCCGGCGCTCGCGGAGATGGCGAAGCTGCTGAGCGACGACAAGATCCTCGAGTGCTTCCACCTGTCCCGCGGCGGTCACGAGGCCCGCAAGGTCTACGCCGCGTACAAGGCCGCCGTCGAGCACAAGGGCGCGCCGACCGTGATCCTGGCCCAGACGGTCAAGGGCCACACCCTCGGCGAGGGCTTCGCGTCGAAGAACGCCAACCACCAGATGAAGAAGCTGACGGTGGACGAGTTCAAGACGATGCGGGACCTGCTGGAGCTGCCGATCAAGGACAGCGACTTCGTGGACGGCGTGGTGCCCTACGGCCACCCGGGCGCCGACTCCCCCGAGGTCCGCTACCTCCAGGAGCGCCGCGCGGCCCTCGGCGGCCCGGCCCCGGCCCGCCGTACCCACGCCCTGGCCCCGCTGCCGGCCCCGGCCGAGAAGGCCTTCGCCTCCTTCGACAAGGGCTCCGGCTCCCAGAACGTGGCCACCACCATGGCCTTCGTCCGCCTGGTCAAGGACCTCGTCCGCGACAAGGAGACGGGCAAGCGCTGGGTGCCGATCGTCCCCGATGAGGCGCGCACCTTCGGCATGGAGAGCCTGTTCCCCTCCCTCGGCATCTACTCGCCGAAGGGCCAGACGTACGAGCCGGTCGACCGCGACCAGCTGATGTACTACAAGGAGGCCAAGAACGGCCAGATCCTCAACGAGGGGATCACCGAGGCCGGTTCGATGGCCGACTTCATCGCCGCTTCGACGTCGTACGCGACGCACGGCGAGGCGATGATCCCGTTCTACATCTTCTACTCGATGTTCGGCTGGCAGCGCACGGCCGACCAGATGTGGCAGCTCGGCGACCAGCTCGGCCGCGGCTTCCTCATCGGCGCGACGGCGGGCCGTACGACCCTGACGGGCGAGGGCCTGCAGCACGCCGACGGCCACTCCCCGGTCATCGCCGCCACCAACCCGGCCGCGCTGACGTACGACCCCGCGTTCGCCTACGAGATCGCGGTGATCGTCCGTGAGGGTCTGCGCCGGATGTACGGCGAGGCCAAGCCGGGCGAGGACCAGAACGTCTTCTACTACCTGACGGTCTACAACGAGCCGCTGCCGCAGCCGGCGAAGCCGCAGGGCCTCGGCATCGACGAGGGCATCGTCAAGGGTCTGTACCGCTTCAACACGGCGGAGTCGGCGGGCGTGTCCGCCCCGGCGAACGCCCCGCGCATCCAGCTGCTGGGCTCCGGTACGGCGATCCACTGGGCCCTCGACGCGCAGAAGATGCTGGCCGAGGAGTGGGGCGTGGCCGCCGACGTGTGGTCCGCGACCTCCTGGNNGACGCCATGGAGGCCGACGCGGCGCTGCTGCGCGGCGAGGAGCGGGTGCCGTACGTCCGCCAGGCGCTGCAGGGCGCCGAGGGTCCGGTGCTGGCGGTCTCCGACTACATGCGCCAGGTCCCGGACCAGATCGCGCAGTGGGTCGAGCAGGACTACTCCTCGCTGGGCGCGGACGGCTTCGGTCTGTCGGACACCCGTGAGGCCGCCCGCCGCCACTTCGGCGTCGACGCCCAGTCGATCGTCGTCGCGGCCCTGGCCCAGCTCGCCAAGCGCGGCGAGGTGAAGGCCACGGCCGTCAAGGAGGCCCGCGAGAAGTACGGCCTGTAAGGGGCCGACGGGGGTGCCGGCGCGTTCGGC
>NZ_MUMF01000555.1 GCF_002155905.1 Streptomyces tricolor
CAGCACCCGCCAGGACACGCTGTCGACCGCCAGGTGGTGGGCGGTCAGGAACAGTTGCGGGCGCTGTCCGCCGGTGAGCAGGGCGGCGCGGAACAACGCGCCGGTGGCCGGGTCCAGGGCCGCGCGGGCGGCCTCGGCGGCCTCGTCGGGTGCGGTGCCGGGGCCGTGGCGGGTGAGCAGTCCGGTGGCCGGGCCGGTGCCGGGGTGCTGCCGCCAGGTGCCGGCGGTGCGGGTGAAGCGGGTGCGCAGTGCCGGATGCCGGGCCACCAGGGCCTCCAGCGCCCGTTCCAGCGCCCGCTCGTCGAGGTCGTGCGGCAGGTCGAGCAGCATCGACATGCTGAAGTGCCGCAGCGGGCCGTGTGTGGCGAGGAACCACTCCTGCACCGGGGTGAGCGGGGCGGGCCCGTCCTCGTGCGGGCGCCGGGGCGCGGCCGGCGCGGTGGTGCGGTGGGCCGCGGCGGCGGCCAGGTCGGCGACCGTCTGGTGCCGGAAGACGTCCTGGGAGCCGATCCGCAGACCGGCGGCGCGGGCCCGGGAGACGGCCTGGATGCTCAGGATCGAGTCGCCGCCCAGCTCGAAGAAGTTGTCCGTGACGCCCACCCGGTCCACGCCGAGCACCTCGGCCCAGATGGCGGCGAGCGTCTCCTCCTCGGGGGTGCGCGGGGCCGTGAACTCCCGCTCCCGCGCGGGGCTCTCGGGCGCGGGCAGGGCGCGGCGGTCCAGTTTGCCGCTGCTGGTCAGCGGGAGCGCGGCCAGCGGGGTGAAGGAGGCGGGCACCCAGGCGTCCGGCAGGGTGCGGCGCAGGGCCGCGCGCAGCTCGGCGGGGTCGGGCCGGGCCGCGCCGGGCGCGGGGACGACATAGGCGGCGAGGCGGGTGTGGCCGTGTGCGTCGGGTACGGCGACGACCGCGGCGGCGGTGAGGCCGGGCTGGTCGAGCAGGGCGGCCTCGATCTCGCCGGGTTCGATGCGGTGGCCGCGCACCTTGACCTGGTCGTCGGCGCGGCCGAGGTAGTCGAGGCGGCCGTCGGAGGTCCAGCGGGCCAGGTCGCCGGTGCGGTACATGCGGGTGCCGGGCGGCCCGTAGGGGTCGGCGAGGAAGCGGGCGGCGGTCAGGCCGGGGCGGCCGGTGTAGCCGCGGGCCAGCTGGGCGCCCGCGAGGTACAGCTCGCCGCCGACGCCGGGCGGCACCGGCTGGAGCCGGTCGTCCAGCACATAGGCCCGCACGCCCGGCAGGGGGCGGCCCACCAGCGGGCGGTCGCCGCCGTCGATACGGCAGGACAGCGCGTCGACCGAGCACTCGGTGGGGCCGTAGAAGTTGTGGGCGGTCACCTCGGGGTGGGCGGCCAGTTCGCGCCAGAGCGCGGGCCCGACCGCCTCGCCGCCGAGCATGAGCACCCGGGGGCGGTGCCGGGGGTCGGTGAGCAGTCCGGCAGGCAGCAGTTGCCGCAGGTAGGAGGGGGTGACGTCGAGGAAGTCGACGCGGTGCGCGACGACGTACTCCACCAGGGCGGCCGGGTCCATCCGGGTCGTCTCGTCGACCAGGTGCAGCGGGTGGCCGTCGGCCATCAGGAGCACGCCTTCAAGGGAGGTGTCGAAGGAGAAGGACGCGGTGAGCGCGACGCGCAGCGGGCCGCCGCCCGCCTCGGCGACGAACCCGGCCCGGTGCGCGGCCAGCAGGTGCGCCGCCGCACGGTGGGACACGGCGACGCCCTTGGGGCGGCCGGTGGAGCCGGAGGTGTGGATGACGTACGCGGTGTGCTCGGGGTGCAGCGGGGCGCGCCGGTCGGCGTCGGTGGGGTCGGTGTCCGGGGCGGTCGCGGGTACGGCGCGCAGGGCGGCCTCGTCCAGGACGAGGGCCGGGCGGGCGTCGTCCAGCAGGTACCGGACGCGTTCGGCGGGCAGGGCCGGGTCCAGTGGCAGGTAGCCGGCGCCGGACTTCCAGACGGCGAGGATCGCGACGATCATGTCCGCCGTGCGCGGGAGCCGCAGCGCCACCAGCCGCTCGGGGCCGGCGCCGAGCGCGATGAGGTGGTGGGCGAGCCGGTTGGCGCGGGCGTTGAGCGTGGCGTAGTCCAGCCGTTCGCCGCCCGCGACGAGAGCGAGGGCGTCGGGCGTGCGGGCCGCGCGGCGCTCGAAGATCTCCGGGTACACGCAGTCGTCCTCGGGGAGCCGCGGCCCGGCGCTCCAGTCGTGGACGACACGCCGTATCTCGTCGCCGGACAGCAGGGGCAGGCTGCCCAGCGGGCGGTCCGGGGCGTCGACGGCGCCCTCCAGCAGGCGCAGCAGCTGTCCGGCCAGCCGCTCGGCCGTGGCGGGGTCGAACAGGTCGGTGCGGT
>NZ_MUMF01000556.1 GCF_002155905.1 Streptomyces tricolor
CAGCATCACCTGGAAGAGGGGGTGATGGGCGAGTGACCGGGTGGGGTTGACGATCTCGACGAGCCGTTCGAAGGGCACGTCCTGGTGGGCGTAGGCGGCGAGGTTCGTCTCGCGGACACGGTCCAGCAGCTCCGCGAAGGACGGGCCGCCGGAGGTGTCGGTGCGCAGCACCAGGGTGTTGACGAAGAACCCGACCAGGTCCTCCAGCGCATCATCACCACGGCCCGCGACCGGCGTGCCGATCGGGATGTCCGTGCCCGCGCCGAGCCGGGTCAGCAATGCCGCGAGCGCGGCCTGGACCACCATGAACACACTGGCCTGCCGCTCCCGCGCCAGCCGGGTGATGTCCCGGTGCAGCCCGGCGTCGAAGGCGAAGTCGACACTGCGCCCCCGGTACGCCGCCACCTCGGGGCGGGGCCGGTCCAGCGGCAGCTCCAGCCGCTCCGGCAGTCCCGCCAGCGCCGTACGCCAGTGCTCGATCTGCCGCGAGAGCACGCTGTCCGCGGCGGACTCCTCGCCGAGCACCTCCCGCTGCCACAGCGTGTAGTCCGCGTACTGCACCGGCAGGGGCTCCCACTCGGGGGCACGGCCGGCCCGGCGCGCCGCGTAGGCGAGGGACAGGTCGCGGGCCAGCGGGCCCATGGACCAGCCGTCACCGGCGATGTGGTGCATGAGCAGCAGCAGGACGTGCTCGTCCGGACCGGCCGTGAACAAGGTGGCCCGCAGCGGCAGTTCCGCTGTCAGGTCGAAGGCGTGCCGTGCGGCCTCGGCCACGTCCCCGTCGATCCGCTCCGGAGCGGACGCCACCGTGTCCAGCACCGGCCGGGCCGCCTCGCCCTCCAGGATGTGCTGGTACGGCGTGCCGTCCGCCTCGGGGAACACGGTCCGCAGGCTCTCGTGCCGCTGCACCAGGTCCCCGAGGGCCGCCCGCAGCGCCGCCACGTCAGGCGCGCCCGGCAGCCGCAGCCGCATCGGCACGTTGTAGGTGGCGCTGGGTCCCTCCAGCCGGTGCAGGAACCACAGGCGCTGCTGCGCGAAGGACAGCGGCAGCCGCTCGGGGCGCGCCATCGGCACCAGCGCCGCCCGCGCCCCGGCCGCGTCACCCAGACGCGCCGCGACCCCGGCGACCGTCGGCGCCTCGAACAGGTCCCGCACCGACAGCTCCACACCGAAGGCGGTACGGACCCGGCTGATCAGCTGGATACCGAGCAGCGAGTGCCCGCCGAGGTCGAAGAAGCTGTCGTCGATGCCGACGCGCTCCACCCCGAGGACCTCGGCGAAGAGGGCGCACAGCACCTCCTCGCGGGCGTCGCGCGGCGGCCGGCCCGCCTCGCCGCCGGCGTAGCCGGGCGCGGGCAGGGCCTTGTGGTCCAGCTTCTCGTGCGCCGTCAGCGGCAGCGCCTCCAGCCGCACGAACGCCGACGGAACCATGAAAGAAGGAAGACGGCGCGCCGCCAGCTCCCGCAGCTCCGCCATGTCCGGCCCGTCCACGCCGTCGGCGGGGACGACGTAGGCGACGATGCGCTGGTCGCCGGGGCGGTCCTCGCGGACGATGACGGCGGTGCGGGCGATGTCGGGGTGGGTGGTGAGGACGTTCTCGATCTCGCCGAGTTCGATGCGGTAGCCGCGGACCTTGACCTGGTGGTCGGCGCGGCCGAGGAATTCGAGTTGTCCGTCGCGTCGCCATGTGGCGAGGTCGCCGGTGCGGTACATGCGGTCGCCGGGGTTGCCGAAGGGGTCGGCGACGAACCGGCCCGCGGTCAGGTCCGGGCGGCCCAGGTAACCCCGCGCCAGCCGCGCACCGGCGACGTACAGCTCGCCCGGCGTGCCCACGGGCACCGGGCGCAGCGCCTCGTCCAGCACGTACACCCGCGTGTTGAAGACCGGACGGCCGATCGGCGCCGGGCCCGTCCCCAGCTCCGGGCCGCAGACCGCGAAGCAGGAGTCCACGGTCGCCTCGGTCGGACCGTAGGCGTTGACCATCAGCCGCCCCGCCGACCAGAACGCCCGCACGTCCGGCGGGCACGCCTCCGCGCC
>NZ_MUMF01000557.1 GCF_002155905.1 Streptomyces tricolor
ACGCCTCCTCCAGCGAGGCCTGCCGCGGGCTCAGCTCGTGCAGCACCAGCCCGTGGCGCGCGGCCAGCTCACCGATCCGCTCGGCCTTGCCGCCCGCCACCTCCAGCGCCCCGCCGCCGGCCTCCACGACGGTGATCCCCGCCTGGTGCAGCACATCGAGCAGCCGCTCGCGCTGCGGGGAGCGGATCCGCACGTACGACCGCGCGTTGGCCCGGATGAAATCGGCCATCGAGGTGTCCGTGAGCAGCCGCCCCCGCCCGATGACCACCAGATGATCGGCCGTCAGGGCCATCTCGCTCATCAGATGGCTCGACACGAACACCGTCCGGCCCTGCGCGGCCAGCGCCTTCATCAGGTTCCGGATCCAGTGGATGCCCTCGGGGTCCAGCCCGTTCACCGGCTCGTCGAACATCACGATCCGCGGGTCCCCGAGCAGCGCGGCGGCGATCCCGAGCCGCTGCCCCATGCCGTACGAGAACCCCTTGGCCTTCTTGCGCGCCACGGCGGTGAGCCCGACGGTCTCCAGCACCTCGGCCACCCGGCGGCTCGGGATGCCGTTGCTCTGCGCGAGCCAGAGGAGGTGGTGGTAGGCGGTCCGGCCGCCGTGCACGGCCTTGGCGTCCAGCAGCGCGCCGACCTGCCGGGGGGCGTTGGGCAGCTTGCCGTAGGGGTAGCCGCCGATGGTGACCGACCCGGACGTGGGGTTGTCCAGGCCGAGGATCATCCGCATCGTCGTGGACTTGCCCGAGCCGTTCGGCCCGAGGAAGCCGGTCACGGCCCCCGGCCGCACCTGGAAGGAAAGGTTGTACACGGCGGTCTTGTCGCCGTAGCGCTTGGTCAGGCCGACAGCCTCGATCATGCTCCGCACCCATCGAAAGGTTCAGGACAGCGGGGCACACGCCCCCGTAAGGGTTAGGAGGATATCCAGGCGCTGACGGTTCCGCCCAAAAGAAAGTAAAGCCAGAGCATTACGCCGGGTGAACGCCGGGTCTACTGGGCGTCCCGGCGCCGGAGCAGGAGGTAGCCGCCCGCCAGCGCGGCGGTCACCCACAGCGCCATGATCCCGAGCCCGGCCCAGGGGCCGTAGGGGGTGTCGTCACCCACCCGGGGGACCACCTGCATGATCCGGCTGCCGGCCTGGTCGGGCAGGAAGCGGCCGATCCTCTTGGTGGCGTCGACGTTGCCGAGGACGTTCGAGATCAGGAAGAAGAACGGCATCAGGATGCCGAGGGACAGCAGCGGCGAGCGCAGCATCGCGGCGACGCCCATGGAGAACATCGCGATCAGCGTCATGTACAGCCCGCCGCCGATGACCGCCCGCAGCACCCCGGGGTCGCCGAGGGCGGCCCGGTGGGGGCCGAGCATCGCCTGGCCCAGGAAGAACGCGGCGAAGCTCGTCACCATGCCGACGGCGAGCGCGAGGGCCGTGGCGACCGCGACCTTGCCGCACAGGAAGGCGCCGCGCCGCGGCACGGCGGCCAGCGAGACCCGGATCGTGCCGGTGCTGTACTCGGTGGAGACGACCAGCACCCCGAACACGATCATCGCGAGCTGGCCCAGGGTCATGCCCGCGAAACTGATCACCGTGGGGTCGAAGGAGAGCCGTTGCCGCACGGGCATGTTCTCGTACTGGCTGTTCGACAGCGCGGAGATCAGCATGCCGAGGGCGACGGTGACCACCACGGCCAGCGACAGCGTCCACGCCGTGGACGCCACCGACCGGATCTTGGTCCATTCGGACCGGAGGACCTGCACGGCCGCCATCGCCCTCAGGCCCCCTTCCAGCCGGCGCCCCGGTCCTGCGGGACCGCGGCGGGCCCGGCGTGCGCGTGGTACTCCACGGTGTCCGCCGTCAGTTGCATGA
>NZ_MUMF01000056.1 GCF_002155905.1 Streptomyces tricolor
CCGGTACAGCGCGCCCGAGGGGTTCTCGGTGGCGCTGCCCGACGGCTGGAAGCGGCTGGCCACCTCCCGGGTGGGCGGCCTCGCCTACCGCGTCACCTTCGGCCGGGGCGGCGACGCGCCGACGCTCGCCGTCACCTACAGCGAGCGGGTCGGCCCCGACCCGGTCGCCGTCTGGCGGGACGACGTCGAGCCCGGGCTGGCGCGGCTGCCCGGCTATCGCCGGCTCGGCGCCGTGCGCGCCACCACCTACCAGGGCCGCGCGGCCGCCGACCTGGAGTGGCTCGCGGGCACCGGGGACGCGCGGACGCACACCCTCGGGCGGGGCTTCCTGCTGGGCGGGACACGCGGCTTCTCGCTGCGCTTCACCACCCCGGCCGCGGCCTGGGACGACGCGGCCAGCCGGCTGGCCCTGAAGACGTTCCTGCGGACGTTCCGCACCCCTGAGGACTGACGGCCGCCGGTCGTCCGTTTTCCGGCCGCCGAGCCGGGGACTCGCTCGTTATGGTGCAAATCGGATACACGATGATGACCGAGCAGACGGGTCCCCGGGACCTGGTGGAGCACGTGGTGCGGGCCGAGGACGTCGGTTTCGACTTCTCGGTGATCTCCGACCACTACTTCCCGTGGCTGCGCTCGCAAGGACACTCCTCGTACGCGTGGAGCGTGCTGGGCGCCGCCGCCCAGGCCACCTCGCGGATCCCGCTGATGACCTATGTCACCTGCCCCATCCTGCGCTACCACCCGGCGATCGTGGCGCAGAAGGCGGCGACCGTGCAGCTGCTGTCGGAGGGCAGGTTCCGGCTCGGCCTCGGTGCCGGCGAGAACCTCAACGAGCATGTCGTGGGCGGCGGCTGGCCACCGGTGGACGTCCGTCACGAGATGCTCGAAGAGGCGGTGGGCATCATCCGCGCGCTGTTCGAGGGCGGCCATGTCACCCATCACGGGCAGCACTACGACGTGGAGTCGGCCCGGCTGTGGGACCTGCCGGAGGAGGCGCCGCCGATCGGCATCGCCGTCTCCGGCGACCAGTCCTGCAAGCTCGCCGGGCAGCTCGCCGACCTGGTGATCGCGACCGAGCCGAAGGCCGGGCTGCTGGAGGCCTTCGACCGGCACGGCGGCAGCGGCAAACCCCGGGTGGGCCAGCTGCCGGTGAGCTACGACCCCGACCGGGACACGGCGGTCAAGCGCGCCCACTCCCAGTTCCGCTGGTTCGGCCTGGGCTGGAAGGTGAACGCCGAACTGCCGCACCCCGACTCCTTCGAGGCCGCGACCCAGTTCGTCACCGAGGACGACGTCGCCTCCGCCATCCCGTGCGGTGACGACCCCGACGCCTTCGTGGAGGCCGTACGCCCCTACGTGGAGGCCGGGTTCGGGGAGGTCGCCCTGGTGCAGATCGGCGGCGACGCGCAGCCGGAGTTCCTGGACTGGTCGGCGAAGACCCTGCTGCCGGCGCTGCGGGAGGCGTTCGCCTGACGCGGACCCCCGCAGATGTGCCCCCTGGGCCGGCACGGGCTGGGACTTCTGCGAGGACGACATGGCCCAGCGCCTGGAGGAACGGCAACAGACCGTCGGCTGCTGTCCGGCCCCGTAGCGCGGAGCACGCGGGAGCGAGAGGAATCAGTCTGACGGGTGAGCATCCCGGGCGCTTCGGGGGTACTAGAGGGCCCTACGCCGATTGTCCCCGGAGGCCCTCGCGTGAACTCGTTCGTGCACAAGACCCTGGTGGTGCAGCTCCTCGCCCACGGCACCGGACGGTGCCCGGTGCTGGCCCATCTCAGCTACGACGCCGACGACCCGTTCGCCGTCACCGCCGTCTTCGCCCACGACGGCCGGGTGCTGGCCTGCTGGCGGCTGGACCGGCAGATGCTCCGCGACGGCCTGGCCGGGCCGGTCGGCGTCGGGGACGTGCGGATGCGGCCGGAGACCGCCGGCCCCTGGCACGAACTGCGCCTGGAGTTCCTCGGCGACCCCCGGCCGGACGGCGGCCGGCACCACGCGGTGGTGCTCGCCTGGGCCCCCGCGGTCGCCGCGTTCCTGCGCGAGACCGACCAGGTGGTGCCGCCGGGGCGGGAACGCCTGCCGATGGACGAGCTGCTGGCGGAGATCCTCTCCACGGCTGAGTAGCCGTAATCATGCCCGCGGCCCGGGCCCGGCGCCACGATGGGGCTCCTTCGGCATCCCCGAGGCCGCCCCGAGGCAAGGAGCCCGCCGTGACCGCAGTGCACCCCGTTCCGCTCCGCGCGCCGCGTCGCGTGCCGCCCGCCCTCTTCGCCGGCGTGGTCGCCGTGGGGCTGGCCGTGTCGGCGTGGGGCGCCCGCGACCGCGTCACCTGGTTCCTGGAGACGGTGTGGGTGCTGGTGGGGCTGCCCCTGGCGGTGCTGGCCCGGCGGCGCTTCCCGCTGACGGGGCTGCTGTGCGGGCTGCTGACCGCGCACGCGCTGGTGCTCGCGCTCGGCGGGCACTACACCTATGCCGAGGTCCCGGTGGGCGACTGGGTGCGCGACACCTTCGGCCTGGAGCGCAATCCGTACGACCGCTTCGGGCATCTGATGCAGGGCTTCGTCCCGGCCGTGCTGGTGCGGGAACTGCTCAGCCGGACCTCGCCGTTGCGCGGCAGCCGCTGGCTGGCGCCGCTCACCGTGTGCGCCTGTCTGGCCTTCAGCGCCTGCTTCGAGCTGCTGGAGTGGCTGGCGGCGGAGATCGGCGGGCACGGCGCGGACGCGTTCCTCGCCACCCAGGGCGATGTGTGGGACACCCAGTGGGACATGTGCTGCGCGCTGATCGGCGCCGTGCTGTCCCTGCTGCTGCTCAGCAGGGTGCACGACCGTCAGCTGCGCACGCTGACGGCCGTTGCCCCCGGCCCGCGTCGGTCGGTAGAGTCGGCCGGGTGACTGCCGGGTCGGCCATGGGCCACGCACGAGTGAGGTTCCCGGCCTCGGCGTGAGCGCGAGGCGGGCGAGAGGCCCGCCGCCGGTTCCGCGTTCCCTCCCCCGGCGCCCGCGAAGGCGCCCCTTCCCGCGGACCTCACGAACCGAAGGACACACCCACCCGATGCAGTCCACCACCCCTGCGCACGCCCCGACGACCGCCGTCCGGCTCGACCACACCGCCGTCCTCGCCCGGGACCGGCGGCTGTCGGCGGAATTCCTCGCCGCCGTCCTCGGCCTGGCGGTCGGCGCCCCGTTCGGGCCGTTCCTGCCCGTCGACCTCGGCAACGGCGTGACCCTCGACTACTACGAGGAGCGCGAGCAGCCGATCCAGTCGCAGCACTACGCGTTCCTCGTGCCCGAGGAGCGGTTCGACACCGCGCTCGCCCGTCTGGAGGCCCTCGGCGTCACCTACTACGCCGACCCGCACCACAGCGACCCCGGCCGGATCAACCGCCTCTTCGGGGGCCGCGGCGCCTACTTCACCGACCCGTCCGGCCACAACATGGAGATCATGACCCGCCCTTACGTCCGTCCCTAGCCGCCGCGGGCGCCGGTGCACCGGTCCCGTCCGGGATGCGGCACGATGAGCGCATGATCGAACAACGGGGAAGCACCGGAGAACAAGGCGCCGCGGATCTCGCCCGGCGACTCCGCGCGGCGGACACCGGCGGCTGGACGCCGGACGGGATGCGGGCCGTGGCGGACCGGCTCGGCTGGACCTGGGACGGCACGCCGGACCGTCCGGTCCTGCTCACGGGCCGGCCCTCGGGCGCCGCCCGCCTGCGCCCGGTCGGCACCGGTGAGGAACGGTACGTCGACGGCGAGTCGTACGTGGAGCTGGCGGTCCCGTTGGCGTCCGCCGCACCGGACGCCGCGGCGCAGGCCGCCGCCTTCCGCGCCGCCCGGGAGGAGCTGACCACGGCGCTGGGTACACCGTCCGTCCTGGGTTCGTACGGCGACATGGGCCCGTTCTACGACAGCGGGCCGCTGTGGGGAGCCCCCTTCGTGCGCTGGCGCGGCAGGCCGGACACCCTGGAGCTGCGGGCCGGGACGTCGGGGCCGGAGCTGGTGCTGCGGCCCACGGACCCGGCGGAGAACTGGTTCTGGCGCCAGGGCACCGGCGAGGAGCACTCCCTGAGCGGCTTCTTCGGCGGCAACCGTGACCGGGCCAATGCCGGCCTCGGCTTCCCCGGCGGGTGGACCGCCCGCAGCTGGGAGACGGTCACCCGGTCGCTGGGCGACTTCCTGGGGGCGCTGCCCGCCGAGGCCA
Organism: Streptomyces tricolor; assembly: GCF_002155905.1. Taxonomy (GTDB): domain Bacteria; phylum Actinomycetota; class Actinomycetes; order Streptomycetales; family Streptomycetaceae; genus Streptomyces; species Streptomyces tricolor. The sequence continues at coordinate 4,201 of NZ_MUMF01000056.1, forward strand.
CCGCCCTGGGCATCGGCTTCGGGATGCCGTTCTACGGGCGCACCGGCTCCGGCGCGCCCCTCCTGTTCGACGTGGCGTGCGGCGAGCGGCTGGCCATCGGCTGCTTCGCCCCGGACGGAGTGGATCCGGCGGCACTCGGCTGGGGCACCGTCGCCGAGCACCCGGGCACGGCCTCGGTCTGGAGCGACGACGATCCCGTCTGGCGCGTGGACGCGGGCGGCCCCGGCGAACCGAAGGGCCGCGCGCTCGCGGAGCTGCTCGTGGCGACGGCCCGGGCGGCGGGGGTGCGCGAGCCGGCCGGCCTGGTCATCGGCGGCGAAGCCGAGTACGTGGACGGTTACCACGTCAGGTACTACGGGCTGGGCCTGCCGACCGGCTGATCCGCTCCCGGGGCGGCCCGCGCGGCAGGCCCTAGTCGTCCGACCGGGAGGAGTACCTGCGGCGGGCCCACAGGGGCAGGCCGTACCAGCCCACCAGGTACCAGGCGACGACGGCCGCCACCAGGTAGGGCACATAGCCGTCGTGCGTGGCCACCCGGAGGATCAGCAGCAGCGACGACGTCATCGTGACGAGCAGCAGGACCAGGCCGATCAGGGTCAGCCGGGAGGCCAGCCGTACCGCCTGCGGTTTGACCCGGTGGCCGGAGACCAGGCGGTGCAGGGAGACCGGTCCGATGAGGGCGCCGGTGGCGCAGGCGCCCAGGACGACGGTCACGATGTAGATCACCTGGTCGGTGGTGGCCAGGGTGCTGTACTTCGGCTGGAAGACCACCGTCATCAGGAAGCCGAAGAGGATCTGCACGCCGGTCTGGGCCACCCGGACCTCCTGGATGAGTTCACCCCACATCCGGTCGGCCCGCTCTTCCTCGGTCTCGTCGCGCCCCCTGCGCTGCTCTTGCGCCGTCATGCGATGCGTGTAACCGTCCGGCCGTTCGTTCAAACGGTCGACTGTCCCACACCCGTCCCCCGCCCGCTCACCAGCGGGACTCGACCTGGTCCTTGATCCGTCGGTCGTACAGCTCGCGGATCGCGGTGAACGTCTCCGGCGGCAGCGGCGGCAGCTTGGCCGCGGCGGCATTGGCGCGGGCCTGCTCCGGGTTGCGGGCGCCGGGGATCACCGTGGTCACCCCGTCCTGTTCGATGATCCAGCGCAGCGCCAGCTGGGCCGGGGTGTACCCCTCGGGGGCGAGCGCGGCGAACTCGGCGGCGGCCTCGACGCCCGTGCCGTAGTCGACGCCGGAGAAGGTCTCGCCCTGGTCGAAGGCCTCGCCGTGCCGGTTGAAGGTGCGGTGGTCGTTGGCCGCGAACACGGTGTCCCTGGTGTATTTGCCGGACAGCAGCCCGGAGGCGAGCGGCACGCGCGCGATGATGCCGACGCCGGCCGCGCGGGCGGCGGGCAGCACCTCGTACAGGGGCTTCATGCGGAACGGGTTGAGGATGATCTGCACGCTCGCCACGTTCGGCCGGGCGATCGCGGTGAGCGCCTCGGCGCAGGTCTCCACGCTCACCCCGTACGCGGCGACGCGCTCCTCCTCGACCAGGGTGTCCAGGGCGTCGAACACCGCGTCCGAGGAGTAGACCGGGGTGGGCGGGCAGTGCAGCTGCACCAGGTCGATCCGGTCGACGCCGAGGTTGCGGCGCGAGCGGTCGTTCCAGGCGCGGAAGTTGTCCAGGACGTAGTTCTCGGGGATCTGCTCCACCCGGCGGCCCATCTTGGTGGCCACGAGCACGTGCAGATCCGGCCGCCCGCGCAGGAACGAGGCGATGGTCCCCTCGCTGCGCCCGTCGCCGTAGACGTCGGCCGTGTCGAAGAAGGTGACCCCGGCCTCGGCCGCCGCCTCCAGGACGGACAGCGCCTCCTTGTCGTCCACGTCGCCCCAGTCGGCGCCCAGCTGCCATGTGCCGAGGCCGACCACCGATGCCCACTGACCCGACCTGCCGATTACGCGTTCGTCCATGGCGTCAGTGTGTCATCCGGTACGGCACCCCGCGGAGCGGACGGCTCCGCCCGCGCACTTCACCCGAACGGGTGATACTCGTCGGCGGGCCGTGGACGTGGCTCGGGCGGCCCCTAGCGTGACGGCGTGAAAGATCGTTCCGTGAACCGCCGCGCCCTGCTGCGCACGGCCGCCGCGCTGGCCGCCGCCCCGGTGCTCGTGGCGGCCGACCCGGCGGCGGCCGCGGCCGAACTCCCCGGATTTCCGCGCGGGGTGACGCTCTACCGCTCGGCCTACCGCAACTGGGCGGGCGAGATCACCGCCGAGGGGCTGTGGGCCTGCGCCCCGACCGGCCCCGAGCAGGTGCTCGCCGTCGTGAACTGGGCGTGGCGGCACGGCCGGCGGGTCCGCGCCCGGGGCTGCTCGCACGGCTGGTCTCCGCTCACGGTCACCGAGGGGACGACCGCCGCCGCCCGGGTCCTGCTCGTCGACACCACGCGCCATCTGACCGGCCTGGCGCTGGAGTCCGCCACGGCGGTCCGGGCCGGCGCCGGTGTCACCCTGGAGGCCCTGCTCACCTTCCTGGAGGGGCACGGCCTGGGGCTCACCGCGACCCCCGCGCCCGGCGATCTGAGTCTCGGCGGCGCCCTGGCGATCGACGCGCACGGCACCGCCGTACCGGCCGACGGCGAACGTCGGCCGCCCGGCGGCACGTACGGCTCGCTCAGCAACCGGGTGCTGGAGCTGACGGCGGTGGTGTGGGACGCGGACCGCGGGGCCTATGTGCTGCGTACCTTCCGCCGGGACGAGGCGGACTGCGCCGCGCTGCTGACCCATCTCGGCCGGTCCTTCGTCACCGAGGCGGTGCTGCGGGTGGGCCCGGACAGCACTCTGCGCTGCGTCAGCCGTACCGACGTCCCGGCCCGCGAACTGTTCGCGGCGCCCGGCTCCGGCGGGCGCACGCTGGAGTCCTTCCTGCGCCGCTCGGGCCGGGTGGAGGCGATCTGGTTCGCCTTCACCGAGTTCCCGTGGCTGAAGGAGTGGAGCGTGGCCCCGGTCCGGCCGGCCGGCTCCCGGCACGTCACCTCGCCGTACAACTACCCCTTCTCCGACCGGCTTCCGGAGCCGGTCGCCGATCTGGTGGGGCGGCTCGTCGCCGGCGCGGCCTGGTATCTGGCGCCGGTGCTCGGCGCGGCGCAGCTCCAGGTGGCCTCCCTGGGGCTCGCCGCGACGGCGTCGGCCGATCTGTGGGGGCCGTCGAAGAACACGCTGCTGTACCTGCGGCCGACCACGCTGCGGGTGACGGCGAACGGGTACGCGGTGCTCACCGCGCGGACCGGGGTGCAGCGGGTGGTGCACGAGTTCACCCGGTTCTACCGCGAGCGGCTCGCCGTCCACGCGGCACGGGGCCGCTTCCCGGTGAACGGCTCGGTGGAGATCCGGGTGACGGGCCTGGACGACCCCGCCGACGCCGGTGTTCCGGGCGCGCGGGCCCCGCTGCTGTCCGCGCTGCGGCCGAGCGCCGAGCACCCCGAGTGGGACACCGCGGTCTGGCTGGACGTGCTGACCCTGCCGGGCACGCCGTACGCCGAGGCGTTCCTGAGCGAGCTGGAGGACTTCCTCCTCGGCCGCTTCGACGGCGGGTACGCCCTCACGCGCGTGGAGTGGTCCAAGGGCTGGGCGTACACCGCCGACGCGGCCTGGCGTGACGAGCGGGTGCTCGGCACGGCCGTACCGGGCTCCTTCGGCCACGAGGTGTGGCGCCGGGCGGTCGCCACCCTCGACCGCCTCGACCCGCACCGGGTGTTCGGCAACGCCTTCCTGGACCGGCTGCTGCGCTGACGCACCGCCCGGGCGCCGGCCCCGGGCGGCACGGACACGGTGTAGGGCTGTTCCCCTCGCGCGGCTCAGGCCAGGTTCTGCTCCAGAGCGGCCAGGTAGGCGCGCATCGCGTGGTCGCGGACGCCGTCGGAGGCGGGGGCGAACGGGTCCGCGGTCAGCCCCTTGGCCCGGTCGCCGAGCGCGGACAGCAGGGGCATCGACTCGTGCAGCCGGCCCTTGGCGTCGAAGTAGCGCAGCGACCGGACGTGGGTGAAGGCGGGCTCCGGCGGGAGCTGGGGAACGACGTCGTTGTTGTTGACGAAGCGGTACATCCGGCCGCCGAAGCCCTTGTGGAAGGCCTCGGCCAGCAGCCGGTCGCAGGTGCGGGGCTGACCGTAGGTGTAGACGCCGTCCGCGGCCAGGTGCGGCTCCTCCAGGTACAGGCGGGCGCCGGCCAGCATGGCGAGCGCGCCGCCGAGGCTGTGCCCGGTGAAGTAGACGGTCCGGCCTTCGGTGCGCAGCTCGGCGAGCGTGTCGTGCACGGCCGGGTAGACGGACTCCAGGGCCTCGGCGAAGCCGTGGTGGACGTAGCCGTGGCCGCCGGGGCCGGGCCGGGGCGGGGTGGTGGCGTCGGAGAGCCAGTCCTTGATCTGGGCGGGCTCGGTGCCGCGGAAGGCGGTGACGATCATCCGGTCGCTCGCCAGGGTGCAGGCCTGGGTGTCCTGGAGCGGGAAGGGCGGGGTGAACCGGGTGTGGTGGTGCCGCACCTCCTCGAAGCCCCACTGGGCGGCCTGCTCCTCGATGGCGGCCCGGTCCCTGTAGGCCAGTTCGGCGGCGCGGGCCAGCCAGTAGGCGCGCTGGAGGCTGTAGCCGGTGGAGGTGTGGTCGAACGCGACGGGGACGGCCATGCGGGGGCTCCTTCGGTGGGGGGTGCGGGGGCGGCTAGGAACGCCGGGAGGTGGCGCGGGCGTGCAGGGCGCGGGCGGCCCGGGGGCCGAGCCAGCGTTTGAGCCTGCGCAGCGCCTCCAGGCGCCCGGCAGCCCGGTCCAGGCCGTAGTACAGCTGCGGCGGGACGTACGGCAGCAGCGGCGAGTGGCGCTGGCCGAGCAGGGCGAACATCCGGTGCGGGGGGAGGTGGATGTAGCGGGGCAGGTTCTCGTACCACTGGGCGCTGTAGCGGGCCGCGCTCTGCGCGGACAGCAGCGCGGCCCGGCGCCGCCGTTCGTAGGCGGCGAGGGCCTCGGGCAGACCGGTGTGCGCGCGCAGGGCGTCGGCCAGGCACATGGCGTCCTCCAGGGCGAGAGTGGTGCCGGCGCCGATGGAGTAGTGGGTGGTGTGGGCGGCGTCGCCGAGCAGGACCAGGTTGCCGTGGTGCCAGGCGCGGTTGGTGAGGGTGCGGAAGGGCTGCCAGGAGGCGCCGGAGCGGGCGATCAGGGGGTGGCCGTCGAGGACGTCGGCGAAGAGCTTCTCCAGCAGGGCGAGGCCCTCGCCCTCGCCGGCCCGGTCCAGGCCGAGACCGGCGCAGGTCTCCGGGGAGCACTCGACGACACAGGTGCTGTGGTCGCCGCTGTAGGCGTAGCCGTAGGCCCAGATCCAGCCGTGCTCGGTCTCGGTGAAGGCGAAGGTGAAGGCGTCGAAGACCTTCGTGGTGCCGAGCCAGATGTACGGGTTGCGGCCGGTGGTGACACGGGTGCCGAAGCGGTCGGCCGCGCCGCCGCGCAGGGCGCTGTGCACGCCGTCGGCCGCGACGACGAGGTCCGCGCCCGCGGGCGGCTCCGTCGGCTCGCTCTCGAACTCCAGGCGGACGCCGAGGGCGCGGGCCCGCCCGGCGAGCAGGTCGAGGAGCCGGTGCCGGCCGATCCCGAAGCCCTCGTCGCCGCGGTGACGGGTGGTCAGGCCGCGGACGCGGGCGACGCCGTCGGTCCACCGGACGGAGTGCGCCTCGATCGCCCGCGCCGTCTCGGGGTCGTAGGCGCGGAGCTTGTCGAGGAGGCCGCGCCAGTACGTCACGCCCCAGCCGTACGTGCGGCCCTCGGGGTTGCGTTCGTGGACGGTGACGTCGTGGGACGGGTCCTGCCGTTTGAGCAGGATGGCGAGGTACAGGCCCGCGGGCCCGCCTCCCACACAGACGACCTTCACCCGCACCCCTCACCCTCACCCGACGTGCTCGAACGGCACCGGAGAGTAGCAGGGCGGCGGCGCGCCCGATCGCGTCAGTTTGGCGCGGTGAGCCGCGCCACTCGGGCGGACGGGGACCGGAAAAGATCATCGGAAAGCAGGGCGCCCCGGCAAGGAATTCCCCGTTCCGGGGCGGATCGGCCTACGGCCACAGCAAGATCATCTTAGTTCAACTCTGCATGACATGTGGTTAATTGTCCGGATCGTAGCCAACCCGTTCCGGGCGATTTCTTCCGATCCCTGACGTCCCGATAGGCATGCGTCGTCACCACCGAATCACTCTTCAGGAGGACCCGCATGCCCGACATCACCCGGCGCCGCGCGCTCACCGCGGCAGCCGCCGTCGCCGCGACGGCCTCGGCCGCCACCCTCGTCGCGCCCGCCGCGTCGGCCGCCGGCCACCACGCGCCCGCCACGCCCGATTCCTTCGACGAGGTCTACAAGGGCCGCCGGATACAGGGCCGCCCGGAGGGCGGCGGCGGACACCACCACGCACACGGGGGCGGCTACGCGGTGTTCATCGACGGCGTGCAGCTGCACCTGATGCGCAACGCCGACGGCAGCTGGATCAGCGTCATCAGTCACTACGACCCGATGCCCACCCCGCGCGCCGCCGCCCGTGCCGCGGTGGACGAGCTGCAGGGCGCACCGCTGCTGCCGTTCCCCGCCAACTGACCGCCCCCGCAAGGACTTCCGGAGCACCGCGCACCATGACCGTACGCAAGAACCAGGCCGCCCTGACCGCCGACGAGAAGAAGCGGTTCGTCGCCGCCGTCCTCGAACTCAAGCGCAGCGGGCGCTACGACGACTTCGTCCGCACGCACAACGAGTTCATCATGTCGGACACCGACAACGGCGAGCGGACCGGCCACCGCTCCCCCTCCTTCCTGCCCTGGCACCGCAGATTCCTGCTCGACTTCGAGGAGGCCCTGCAGTCGGTGGACTCCTCGGTCGCGCTGCCCTACTGGGACTGGAGCACCGACCGCACGGTGCGGGCCTCGCTGTGGGCGCCCGACTTCCTCGGCGGCACCGGGCGCAGCACCGACGGCCGGGTGATGGACGGTCCGTTCGCCGCGTCCACCGGCAACTGGCCGATCAACGTGCGCGTCGACGGGCGCACGTTTTTGCGCCGCTTGCTCGGCACCAGCGTGCGCGAGCTGCCGACGCGGGCCGAGGTCGAGTCGGTGCTGTCGATGGCGACGTACGACATGGCGCCGTACAACAGCTCCTCGGACGGGTTCCGCAACCACCTGGAGGGCTGGCGCGGGGTCAACCTGCACAACAGGGTGCACGTCTGGGTCGGCGGGCAGATGGCCACCGGTGTCTCCCCCAACGACCCGGTGTTCTGGCTGCACCACGCCTACGTCGACAAGCTGTGGGCGGAGTGGCAGCGCCGGCACCCGGACTCCGCCTATGTGCCGGCGGGCGGCACGCCGGACGTGGTGGACCTGAACGACACCATGAAGCCGTGGAACACCGTGCGCCCGGCGGACCTGCTGGACCACACCCCGCACTACACGTTCGACGCCTGATCAGGCCTCGGCGGTGCGGCACTCCGGGTGGCCCCAGCCCTGCGCGTTCTTGGCGATCTTCTCGCCGGCCGCGTAGGACCGGCCGCACAGGCAGCGGCCGGGGAACTTCGCCTTGATGGTGCGGGCGGAGGCGGCCCCGCCGGTGCGGCGGGGCGCCTTCCGGCGCGGCGCCCCGGCCGTCGCCGGGGTGTCGGGCGACGGCGGCGGTTCCGGGGAGCCGAGCTCGCTGCCGGCCGGCTCCTGGACGGAGGCCGCCTGGCTGGCCGCACGGTCGGCGAAGTCGTTCAGCGGGTCGCCGTCGACCTGGTGGGCGGGCACGTAACGGAACTCGACGGACCGGCCGCCGAGGAGTTCGTCGATGCGGACCACGAGATCCTGGTTGGCGACGGGCTTGCCGGCGGCTGTCTTCCAGCCGTTGCGCTTCCAGCCGGGCAGCCAGGTGGTGACGGCCTTCATCGCGTACTGGGAGTCCATCCGGATCTCCAGCGGCACGTCCGGGTCGACGGCCGTGAGCAGCCGCTCCAGGGCCGTCAGTTCGGCGACGTTGTTGGTGGCCCGGCCGAGCGGGCCCGCCGCCCAGCGGGCGGGGGTCCGCTCGTCGCCGTCCGAGACCACCCACGCCCATCCGGCCGGTCCGGGGTTTCCCTTCGAAGCCCCGTCGCACGCGGCCACCACACGTTCACGCATGTGCTCGATCATGCCATGGCCGCGGGCGGCGCCGTTCCGGGACGGTCAGACGTCCTTGATCCTCGGCATCTCGCCCTCGGTGGTCGTGATGTCGATCACCGAGAAGTTCGCGCCCTGCGGGTCGCTGAGCGCCGCGAAGCGGCCGAAGGGGCTGCTCATCGGGCCGAAGCGGAGGACGCCGCCGAGCTTGACGGCCCGGTCGACGGCCGCGTCGCAGTCGTCGACGGTGAAGTAGACGTTGATGTACGACGGCACCTCGGGCGGGAAGTCGTCGGTCATCCGCATCCGGCCGAGCACGGTGTCCTCGCCGACGTCGAACATCCGGAAGTCCACCGCGTCGTCCTCGATCTCCTTCATCCGGTACGGGAAGACGGCGGCGAGGAAGGCGTCCGCCTGTTCCGGCTCCCTGGTGAAGACCTCGGCCCAGCAGTAGGCGCCGGGGGTGGCCGTCGCCTCGAAGCCCTCGTGGGTGCCCGCCTGCCACACGCCGAACACGGCTCCGCTGGGCTCCCGGGCCAGGCACATGGTGCCGAACTCGCCGACCTGCATCGGCTCCATCAGTACCTCGCCCCCGTTCTCCCGGATCCTCTCCGCGGTGGCCGCGACGTCGGGCGAGGCGAAGTACAGGCACCACTGCGACTGGCCCTCCTGGCCGGGCATGGGCGGGACGACGGCCGCGACGGCCTTGCCGTCCGCGTAGGCCTGTGTGTAGTTGCCGTACTCCGACGACGTCTCGCCGAACGTCCAGCCGAGGACGTCACCGTAGAACCGCTTGGCTCCCTCGACGTCACTGAACATCGCATCGGCCCAACAGGGCGTTCCTTCGGGTTGTACGGCCATGCCGGCGGCCCTCCTGATGTGGTGTGTCCCGTCTGTTCACGCTAGTCATCCGGGGTCCGGCCCGCGCGCCGAGCCGGCGGGGAATCCGGTCGACAGCGCGGCCCGCGTTCCGCTGTGATGGCCCCGATGAACACCGTCGAGATGCGTGAGGGCGAGGTCGGCATCGACCCGCCGCTGGTCGGCCGGCTGATCGCCCGGCAGTTTCCCGCGTGGGCGGCGCTGCCGGTACGGCGCCTGGACTCCACCGGCACGGAGAACGCCATGTTCCGGCTCGGCACCGAGCTGGTGGTACGGCTGCCCCGGCATCCCGGCGCCGTCGCCGACGTGGCGCACGAGCAGCGCTGGCTGCCCCGCCTCGGCCCGCTGCTGCCGGTGGCGACGCCGGAGCCGCTGGGGCTCGGCGAGCCGGACGCGGGCTTCCCGTGGCCGTGGTCGGTGTACCGCTGGCTGGACGGGCGGAACCCGGTCGCGGGTGCCGTCGCGGAGCCGGAGCGGCTCGCCGAGGACCTCGGCGGGTTCGTCTCCCGGCTGCGCCGGATCGACCCGCACGGCGGGCCGGCCGCCGCCCGGGGTGTGCCGCTCTCCGCCCGGGACGAGCCGACCCGCGCCGCGCTCGCACAGCTCACCGGCCGGATCGACACCGCCGCCGTGACGGCCCCGTGGGAGGAGGCGCTGCGGGCTCCGGCGCACTCGGGTCCGCCGGCCTGGGCGCACGCGGACCTGTCCCCGGGGAACGTGCTGGTCGGCGGCGGACGGCTGAGCGCGGTCATCGACTTCGGCTGTGCCGGGGTCGGTGACCCGGCCGTGGACCTGATCGTGGCCTGGAACCTGCTGCCCGGAACCGCCCGGGACACCTTCCGCCGGGCCGTCGGCGCCGGGGAGGCGGAGTGGGCGCGGGGCCGGGGCTGGGCCCTGTCGATCTCGCTGATCCAGCTGCCGTACTACTGGCACAGCAACCCGGCCCTGGCGGAGAACTCCCGGCACGTGATCGCCGAGATCCTCGCGGAGGCCGGGGCGCGGTGACGGCGCCCGGGCCGCTCGGTCACCGGCCCGCGTACGCCTTCTCCAGCGCGGCGGCGTCCAGCTTGCCCATGCCCAGCATGGCCTTGGTGGCGCGCGCGGCCTTCTCCTGGTCCGGGTCACCGACCATGTCGAGCAGCGGGGCGTAGACGACCTGCCAGGAGACGCCGTACTTGTCCTTGAGCCAGCCGCAGGGGCCGCCCTCGCCGCCGTCCTCGGTGAGCTTCGTCCAGTAGTGGTCGATCTCCTGCTGGTCGGCGCAGAGGATCTGGAAGGAGACCGCCTCGTTGAACGTGAACTCGGGGCCGCCGTTGAGCGCGACGAACTTCTGGCCGTTGGCCGTGAACTCCACGGTCAGCACCGAGCCGGCCGGACCGGGCCCGGACTCGGTCCACCGGACGACGCGCCCGATGCCGGAGTTCTTGAAGATCGACACGTAGTGGTGCGCGGCCTCCTCCGCCTGGCCGTCGAACCAGAGACACGTGATGAATCCGTCGGTGGACATGGGCTCCTCCTGGGGCGTGGAACGCGGTCATCTGTATCGACCGCCGCACGCTCCGGAACTCATCGGCCGACCGCCGGATCATCTCCGCGGGGGGGGAGGTCGCGCGTACGGCCTTGCGGCCGGCTTTCCACGGGAGCCCGCCGGGCCCGGCGCGCCGGAACGGAGTCCGCCCGGGGCGGCCACCGCGGCCGGGGAGGAGCCCGGGCCGCCGATCGGTGACATCGGGGCGCTCCTCCCCCGCGGCCGCGGGGGAGGAG
>NZ_MUMF01000558.1 GCF_002155905.1 Streptomyces tricolor
CGCAGCCGCGCGGCTGCGGGCAGTCGTGCCGCCGGGGCGGCACGGGCAAGGGCCGGGCTCCCCAAAGGAACCCGGCCCTTCTCCGAACGCGCTGGACCTACTTCTTCCGGCGCCGGCCGCCCTTGGCCTGCCGCCGCCGCTCGGCCCGCGTCAACCCGTCCGACTCGGACCGCACCGGCTCCTCGTCCTCCAGGTCGCGCTCGACGATGCCGCCCTCACCGTCCACCGTCGGCGCGGAGAAGTGCAGATCCCGCCGCTGCGGGACGTCCAGTCCCTTCGCGCGGATCTCGGGACGCGCGCCGGCCTGCGCGGGCACCGTGTCCTGAACGCCCTCGCCCACCGGCTGGGCCTCCTCGACCGGGACCTCCTCGACCTGCTGCTCGACCTGGACCTCCAGGTTGAACAGGTAGCCGACGGACTCCTCCTTGATGCCGTCCATCATGGCGCTGAACATGTCGAAGCCCTCGCGCTGGTACTCGACCAGCGGGTCCTTCTGCGCCATCGCGCGCAGGCCGATGCCCTCCTGGAGGTAGTCCATCTCGTAGAGGTGCTCGCGCCACTTGCGGTCCAGGACCGACAGCACGACCCGGCGCTCCAGCTCACGCATGATCTCGGAGCCGAGCTGCGCCTCGCGGGCCTCGTACTGCTCGTGGATGTCCTCCTTGATGGACTCCGCGATGAACTCGGCGGTCAGACCGGCCCGGTCGCCGGCCGCCTCCTCCAGCTCCTCGATGGTGATCTTCACCGGGTACAGCTGCCGGAAGGCGCCCCACAGCCGGTCCAGGTCCCAGTCCTCGGGGAAGCCCTCGGCGGTCTCCGCGGCGACGTACGCCTCGATCGTGTCGTCCATGAAGTGCCGGATCTGCTCGTGCAGGTCCTCGCCCTCCAGGACGCGCCGGCGCTCGCCGTAGATGACCTCGCGCTGCCGGTTGAGCACCTCGTCGTACTTCAGGACGTTCTTACGGGTCTCGAAGTTCTGCGTCTCGACCTGCGACTGCGCGGACGCGATCGCGCGCGTGACCATCTTGTTCTCGATCGGCACGTCGTCGGGCACGTTGGCCATCGACATCACGCGCTCCACCATCTGGGCCTTGAACAGGCGCATCAGGTCGTCGCCGAGGGAGAGGTAGAAGCGGGACTCGCCCGGGTCGCCCTGACGGCCGGAACGGCCGCGCAGCTGGTTGTCGATCCGCCGCGACTCGTGCCGCTCGGTGCCCAGGACGTAGAGGCCGCCGAGCCGCTCGACCTCCTCCTTCTCCGCCTTGACGGCCTGCTCGGCCTTCTCCAGGGCGGCGGGCAGGGCCGCGGCCCACTCCTCGATGTGCTCCTCGGGGTCGAGGCCGCGCTGGCGCAGCTCCGCCTCGGCGAGGTCCTCGGGGTTGCCGCCGAGCTTGATGTCCGTACCACGGCCGGCCATGTTGGTGGCCACCGTCACGGCGCCCTTGCGGCCGGCCTGGGCGACGATCTGCGCCTCGCGCTCGTGGTGCTTGGCGTTCAGCACCTCGTGCTGGATGCCGCGCTTGCTGAGCTGCTGCGAGAGGTACTCCGACTTCTCGACGGAGGTCGTGCCGACGAGGATCGGCTGGCCCTTCTCGTGCTTCTCGGCGATGTCGTCCACGACCGCCTCGAACTTGGCCACCTCGGTGCGGTAGATCAGGTCCGACTGGTCCTTGCGGATCATCGGCTTGTTGGTCGGGATCGGGACCACGCCGAGCTTGTAGATCTGGTGGAACTCGGCGGCCTCGGTCATCGCCGTACCGGTCATGCCGGAGAGCTTCTTGTAGAGGCGGAAGAAGTTCTGCAGGGTGATCGTGGCGAGCGTCTGGTTCTCGTCCTTGATGTCCACCCCTTCCTTCGCCTCGATCGCCTGGTGCATGCCCTCGTTGTAGCGGCGGCCGGCGAGGATACGGCCGGTGTGCTCGTCGACGATCATGACCTCGCCGTCGATGACGACGTAGTCCTTGTCGCGCTTGAACAGTTCCTTGGCCTTGATGGCGTTGTTCAGGTAGCCGACGAGGGGGGTGTTCACCGACTCGTAGAGGTTGTCGATGCCCAGCCAGTCCTCGACCTTGCTGACGCCGGACTCGTGGATGGCGACCGTGCGCTTCTTCTCGTCGACGTCGTAGTCGCCGGTCTCCTCGATGCCCTTGAGCGGGTTGCCGGCCTCGCCGCGCTTGAGGCGCGTGACCAGCTTGGCGAAGTCGCCGTACCACTTGGTGGCCTGGTCGGCCGGGCCGGAGATGATCAGCGGCGTACGGGCCTCGTCGATGAGGATGGAGTCGACCTCGTCCACGATGGCGAAGTTGTGGCCGCGCTGCACCAGTTCGTCCTTCGACCACGCCATGTTGTCGCGCAGGTAGTCGAAGCCGAACTCGTTGTTCGTGCCGTAGGTGATGTCGCACGCGTACTGCTCGCGGCGCTGGGCCGGCGTCATGTTGGCCAGGATGCAGCCGACGCTCAGGCCCAGGAACTTGTGGACGCGGCCCATCATCTCGGAGTCGCGCTCGGCCAGGTAGTCGTTGACCGTGATGAGGTGGACGCCGTCGCCGGACAGGGCGTTCAGATACGCGGGCAGCGTGCCGACGAGGGTCTTGCCCTCACCGGTCTTCATCTCGGCCACATAGCCGAGGTGGAGGGCGGCGCCGCCCATCAGCTGCACGTCGTAGTGCCGCTGGCCGAGGACGCGCTTGGCGGCCTCGCGCACCGTGGCGAACGCCTCGGGGAGCAGGTCGTCCAGGCTCTCACCGTCGGTGTACCGCTGCTTGTACTCCGCGGTGAGGGCCCGCAGCTCGGCGTCGGAGAGGTCGACGAAGTCCTCTTCGATGGAGTTGACCTGGTCCGCGATGCGGTGCAGCTTGCGCAGGATCTTGCCTTCGCCTGCACGCATGATCTTCGAGAGGACGGACACGGGGGCTGGTCTCCTTGCCGGTCGGGCCTGGGACGGTCGGTTTTCCTTCTGACGTACTGAGCAACGGCCATCGTATGCGAGGACCCGGCTGCGCCGGGAGGCCTGGCGGCCCGACGGCTGCTTCATCCAGGACAACGGACGGGGCATCCGGATAGTGCCGCATCGAAGCAGGGAATTACGCGAAATGCGATCACTCGCTCACACAGCGCGAAAATGCATGGCTCCGGACGAGTGTCCCGAGCAGAATCGGGCGATGGAACCCGTCACGCTCACCACGGACCGTCTCCTGCTGCGCCCGGTAGGCCCCGCCGACACGGACGCGGTGTACCAGGCCGCACAGGACCCCGACATCCAGCGCTGGACGACGATCCCCTCCCCTTATCTGCCGGAACACGCGATCTCCTTCACGGAGCAGATCGTCCCCGAGGGCTGGGCGCAGGGGTCGATGTTCACCTTCGGCGTCTTCCTGACCGGCGGGGAGCTGGCCGGCATGCTCGCCCTGACGATGCGCTCGCTGGGCACGGCCGAGATCGGCTTCTGGGCGGCCAAGGAGCACCGCGGCCGCGGGTATGTCGGGGAGGCCGCCCTCGCCGCCTGCCGGTGGGTGTTCACCGAGGTCGGGGTCGACCGTGTCGAATGGCGGGCCGAGGTCGGCAACCACGCCTCCCGCGCAGTGGCGGAGCGCGCGGGGTTCACCGTCGAGGGCACGCTGCGTTCCGCCATCAACAACAAGGGGGTGCGCCGCGACTGCTGGGTCGGCTCCCTGCTCCCCTCGGACCTGGGCCTGCCCTCCACGGCCCCGTACCTGCCCGCGCGTTCCTGAGCCCGTCCTCCCGGACGCCGTCCCGGAGTCCCCGTGAACGCGCAGGTCGCCGCGGCCTGTCAGTGGCACCCTCTATCGTCCGAGGCATGACGACCCTGCCGCGCCCCACGACCACACTGACCGCGGACGACGCCCGCCGTATCGCCCTGCGGGCCCAGGGCCTGCTCGGCGCACCCGACCGGCGCGCGGGTGTCCGCGGCGTGCTGCGCCACCTCGGAGCCGTCCAGCTCGACACGATCTCGGTCCTCGCCCGCTCCCACGAACTGGTGCCGTACGCCCGGCTGGGCGCGGTCGGCCGCCAGACCGTGGAGGCCGCGTACTGGACGGACGTCCACGCCTTCGAGTACTGGTCGCACGCGGCCTGCATCCTCCCCATCGAGGAGTGGCCGCACTTCGCCTTCCGCCGCCGCGCCTACCGCGCCCGCCCGCACTGGCACCACGAGCTCCCCGACGGCGCCTACGACCAGGTCATCAAGCAGCTCCGCGCGGAGGGCCCGCTGACCGCCACGGAGCTGGGCGGCGCGAAGAAGACGAACGACTGGTGGGACTGGTCGAACACGAAGGTCGCCGTGGAGCGGGCGCTGATGTACGGCGAGGTGGTGTGCGTGGAGCGGCGCGGCTGGAAGCGGGTGTACGACCTCGCCGAGCGCGCGGTCCCGGACGCGCTGCTGCACGACGAGTTGGACGACACCGAGTGCCTGCGCCGTCTGGTCCGGCTGGCGGGCGAGTCGCTCGGGGTCGGCACGCGCGCGGACATCGCCGACTACCACCGTCTCAAGGGCGAGCAGGTCGACGCGGTGATCGCGGACTCGGGTCTGGTGCCGGTCGAGGTCGAGGGCTGGGGCAAGCCGGCCTGGGCGGACCCGGCGGCCCTGGCGACGCCGCCGCGGGGACGGCACCGCACCACGCTGCTGTCGCCGTTCGACTCGCTGATCTGGGAGCGGGCGCGCACGGAACGGATCTTCGGCTTCACCCACCGGCTGGAGGCGTACGTCCCGAAGCCCAAGCGGATCCACGGGTACTTCGCGATGCCGGTGCTCGCGGGCGGTCGGCTGGTCGGGCGTGTCGACCCGGCCCGGGAGGGACGCACGCTGGTGGCCAAGCAGGTCACCCTGGACGGCCCGAAGGCGGTCCCGGCGGTCGCCCAGGCCCTGGTCGAGGCGGCGACCTGGGTGAACTGCACGAACGTCCGCGTGGAGCGCGTGGACGCCCCCGAGCTGCGCGAGCCCCTCACCAGGGAACTCGCCGGCCTTCTCGGCTAGCCGCCGACGCGTCTCGCCGGCGGGTCTCGCTAGCGGATCTCCAGGATCTTCTCGCGCATCGCGTAGACCACGGCCTCCATCCGGGAGTGCAGCTGCAGTTTCTCCAGGATGTTGCGGACGTGGTTCTTCACGGTGTTCTCGGAGATGAACAACTCCTTGGCGATGTCCCGGTTGTTCATGCCCGTGGCGACGAGTTTGAGGACCTCCAGCTCCCGGTCGGTCAGCCGGGGCGCGGGCACCAGCCGGCGCTCGTCGGTCCGCTGGATCATCGACTTGAACTCGGTGAGGAGCTTCGACGCCATCGACGGGCTGATCTGCGACTGCCCGTCGGCCACCGCGCGAATGGCGGTGGCCACCTCGTCGGTCGAGATCTCCTTGAGGAGGTATCCGGTCGCGCCCGCCTTGATCGCGTCGTAGAGGTCGGCCTCCTCGTCGCTGATCGTCAGCATGATGATCTTCGCGCTGGGGGCGACCTCCTTGATGGAGGTGCAGGCCTCGATGCCACCGCGCTTGGGCATGCGGACGTCCATCAGCACGATGTCGGGCAGCAGGTCGGCGGCCTTGTCGACGGCCTCGGCCCCGTCGCCCGCCTCGCCGACGACCTGGATGTCCTCCTCGGCCGCGAGCACGATCTCCAGGCCGCGCCGGAAGAGGGCATGGTCGTCCACGACCAGGACTCTGATCGGCTCCTTGCGTGACGGGCCCGCATCCGGGCCCATGCCGATGACATCGTCGTCGGCGTCCCCGTCCCGCATCGGTCCGAAGGTGTCCGCCATCGTTCCTCCCCCTGAAGGCTGTGGCCTGTGGTCCTGTGCCATCGCCAACCCAAGGCAGCGGCCCACCGGTTGGGCCGGTGCGGCCATGATTTCATGCCTGGACGGCACCGGGGTGACGTGCGGGGCGCGAAGTGGTCGCACACCGGTGCCCCTGGGGGCGCACACACGCTCCAGGGGCACCGGCTCAGCTTCAGCCGGGTGGGTCAGCCGCCCAGCGTGCCACCCGCCGCGGGGTTCTGCGCCTCGGCGACCATCGGGTCCGTGCTGAGATGGATCACGCCGTAGTCGTAGGCGTGTCGCCGGTAGACGACGCTCGGTTCCTTCGTCTCGGAGTCGACGAACAAGTAGAAGTCGTGGCCGACCAGTTCCATCTCGTACAGGGCCTGGTCGAGGCTCATCGGGGAGGCGACGTGGGTCTTCTCGCGGACGACCAGGGGGCCTTCGCCCTTGACCTCCAACGAGCCGATCTTCTTGGTCGGCACTCCGTCCGTCTCCTCCTCCTGGACGGGGAGGCCGTTGCCGTTCAGGGTCGCCGCGCCCGGGACGTGGTCGGGGACCTCCGCCGCCGAGATCCGGCGCGCGCCACGGCGCGAGAACCGCTTGTCGTGCTGCTTGCGCAGCCGGGCGTCCAGCTTCTCCGCCGCCAGGTCGAGTGCCGCGTACGGGTCGCTGGCCGCTGCCTCCGCCCGGATCACCGGACCGCGGGAGCGGAGCGTGATCTCCACTCGGTCACAGCGGTCGGCCTGACGGGGGTTCGGCTCCTTGGACACCTCGACGTCGAGGCTGATCACCTTGGCATCGAGCCTCTGGATCTTCTCCAGCTTCAGCTTCTCGGCCACGTGCTTGCGGAACCGCTCGGGCACCTCGGTCTTGCGGCCTTTGACGACGATGTCCACGCAGAACTCCGTTCCCGGATCGCTCCGCTCCATCGGCGGAGCATCTCCCTTTTGCACCAGGTCCGGTGATCACCGGACCTCGGACTCGGTGACTTCCACCTCCTCCTCCCCCATGGGCGAGAGCTCCACCCCACCGGCGCGGGTGATTCGCATAAACCCGCAGCACGGCATTCGGATATGTGAGGCGTGGCCTGCGCCTTTCCTCACACCCGAACATATCTCGCCCGGACGGATGTCGTCACCCTCTACTGCGGCGTACCTCCGTTCAGGTGAATTGGCCGTCTCACTACCTGCAACGATGCAGGTCGGCGGTCAGTTCCTGTTTATTTCGAAAGAATCGCACGGAGCGGCGATCACCGCGGCATGCTGCACCCGGCCGAGGGTGTTCACGGCCGCCTTTTCCGGTGCACTGTGCACCCACTCTCTCCTCTCCCGGTGTGCACCGGTCCGTCGTTCCTCCCTACCTTCCCGAGTTATGGCCTCATACACGGCCGTTCCGCCGCCGGGACGGGATACGGCCGCCTCCCGCAGGGCCCGCGCCGCCTCGGCGAGAGTGGCGCCCGTCGTCATCAGGTCGTCGACGAGCACGACGCGGCCCGCGCCGAGCAGCCGGCCGCCGCCCGGGGTCACCTCCAGCGCCCCGGCGACGTTCTCCAGACGCCGCCGCGCGTCCAGCCCCGCCTGGTCCGCCACGGCCCGCCGCTGGCGCAGCACGGCCGTCACCCGGGCCGGCGTCCCCGTGCGCCGCAGCTCCCCGGCCGCCGCGAACGCCATCCGCCGCACCGGATCGTGCCCGCGCGCCCGCACGGCCCAGCGTGCGGAGGGAACGGGGACCAGCAGCACGGGCCCGCGCCCCGGCACCCCGGCCGGCCCTGCACCGGCGCCGCCTTCGCCGAGGCCCACCCGAACGGCTCCCGCCAGCGCGGCGCCGAGCACCCCGGCGAGGGCCAGCGCGCCCCGCTCCTTGTGGGCGAGCAGCAGCGCCCGCACCTCCGCGGCGTACGGAGCCACCGCGTGCACCACCGGCAGCCCGGCCGGCTCCGGCACCGGCCGCACCCGCCGGGGCACCCCCGCGTCCAGCGTGGCCCGGCAACGCGGACACAGCGCCGTACGAGGTGCACCGCAGCCCGCGCAGTCGGCCGGCAGCACCAGGTCGGTGAGGTCCTGCCACCACCCCCGCATGACCACCACTGTGCCCATGCCCCGGCCGGACGGCCACCCCTGTGGAAAACCCCCTGTGGACAACTCGGAGCGTCCGCCCGGGCGGCCCGGCCGTCAGCCCGGATAGACCGGCGCCGTCCCGTCCTTGTCGACCTTCTGCCACTGCGCCCCGGACGGCAGCCGTACGATCCCGTCCTCCGAGTAGGCCACCAGCGGCACCCGCTCGTCCTCGGCCGCGGCGATCGCCTTGACGCTGGTGAGCGCGCCCGGAGCCGGGCCGTCGAGCGTGGAGCCGTCGACCTGGACGTACCGCATCTGCTGCACGCCGCCCTGCTCCTGGCCCACGACGAGCAGCCTGCTGTCCCCGGCCCAGGAGATGGCGCTGACCTGCTCCAGGTCCGGTGCCGCCGACCGCAGCCCGTCGACCGAGGTGCCCTGGCCGGTCCCGCCGTCGCGCTGGATCCGGCCGATGAACAGGGACTGCTTGCCGTCCTTCGCCACGACCAGCGCGATCCGTGTGCCGTCCGCGGCCACCCGGGCGTCCTCGATCCGGCCCGGCAGGTCGGGAACGGCGACCTGCTCCGGTTTCCCGACGCCCTGGTCCAGGACGAACAGCCGCGGCCGGTTCGGGTCCCGGTCGGCCACCCACAGGTCGCCACGGGCGTCCCAGCTCGGGGTGGTCAACCGGTCCTCGGGGGTCGGTCCGGCGCTGGTGACCTGCGGCTCGCCGAGCGCACCGCCCGACGCCAGCGACGTCACGTACAGCGACCTGCCCTCGTCACCGACGCCGGCCGCGGTGTGCTCGTCCCGCGACACCGCCACCGACTGCAACCCCCTGCCGCCCTCGCCCAGCGGCCCCGGCACCGGAACGGACCCGGTGCCGGTGCTCCCGGCCTGCATCCGTACCACCCGGCGCTTGCCGTCGAGGAAGTACAGGTACTCGGGGCGCTTGGCGGACCCGTGCCAGGCGGTGGACTCGGCGCGCTCCTCGGTCAGTTCGCACAGCCGGTCGCCGCCGGCCCCGCGCAGTTCGACGGACTCCAGCGTCGGCGCCAGGTTCCGCAGCGTGAACAGCACCTGCGTCGCCATCTCGGTGCACTTGCTCGCCGCGACCTGGGACGCCTTGAGGTTCAGCGGCACCGCCAGCTTGTTCTGGTCGTCCGGTGCCAGCCCGGACGCGCCCTTCTGCAACGCGGTACCGGTCGGGAAGCTGGACCGGACCACCGGCCCCAGCCAGGCGGTGGGCCCGTTCAGCAGCGAGCGGACCATCTGGGTCATCGGGTCGACCTTGCTGCGCACGAACACCGGATCGGCGACCGCCACCGGCTGCCCGCCCGCCCCGACCGCCGCGTTGGAGGCGAAGTAGTACTTGTCGACGGACGTGTAGTTCCGCTGGAAGTCCGACTTGCCCATGACGACGCCGTCGGGCAGCCCGTCGATGCGCCACTGCCCGCTCTTGGCGTCCTTCGTCAGGTGCAGCTTCTTGCGGTAGGTGCCGTCGGCCGGCTGGTAGGCCTGCTGCGCGTCGACCGTGGCGACCCGGGCACCGGCCAGCAGGCAGGTGACGCTGTTGGTCTCCTCCCGGCCGCCCGGGCGGCAGTCGGTCTCGATGGTCGGCCCGTTCGCGAGGACGGTGGTCGACCGCTCCGGCCGCCAGCTGCGCGCCGCGTCGGCCGTCAGGTACTTGCGGGCCGTGTCGTACTCCGGGTCGTCGCTGGTCAGGGCCTCCAGGAAGCCCTGCATGATCTCGCCCGGACCGGCGCCGTCGGCCGGCGGCATGGCGAACACCCGGACCCCGGTGTCCTGCCGCGGCGTGGACTCCACGTCCCGCAGGTCCCCGCTGTCGGGCATCGAGGCGCACCCGGCCAGCAGTACGACCCCCAAGGCGGCGGACGCCACCGCGCGCCCCGGCCGCCGCCGTGCGCCCCCCGTGCGGTCAGCGGCCACGAAATGCCTCCCCTGGCTCGGTCGAGTCCTGCGGCGTGGCCGCCTCCGGCCGGTCCGCGCCCCCCTCGGGCGCCGCGGGTGCGCCGGGCCGGTCGCCCGGACGCCGGACGCCACCGGTGGGCCGGGGCACCACGCGCGCGCCGTTGCCGTTGCCGGGCAGGGCGGTCGGGTCGACGGCCGGGGTGGCGGCCGGCCGCGGCGCGATCGGCGTCCTCGGCGGCAGCGCGGGCGCCTGGGCACCGGCCTGCTGCACCGGAACGGTCGCCCGCTTCTCCCCGCCCCCGCGGGACGCGCCGGCGTCGTCCAGGCCGCGGTTGCGCCGCGAGTCCTTGGGCTCCAGCGGTATCGGCGATCCCCGCAGCGGCTCGTCGGCGGTCCTGGGCAGCGTCAGCCGGAACTGCGAACCGCCGCCCGGCTCGCCCCAGGCCTGCAGCCAGCCGCCGTGCAGCCGCGCGTCCTCCAGGGCGATCGACAGCCCGAGGCCGGTGCCGCCGGTGGTACGCGCGCGTGCCGGGTCGGCCCGCCAGAAGCGGCTGAAGACCCGCGTCGCCTCGCCGGGCTTCAGGCCGACGCCGTAGTCGCGCACCGCGACGGCCACGGCCCCGCCCGCCGCGGCGAGCTTGACCACGACGTCCTTGCCCTCGCCGTGCTCGACGGCGTTGACGACGAGGTTGCGCAGGACGCGCTCCACCCGCCGGGCGTCCGCCTCGGCGACGACGGGCTGCTGGTCGCCGAACACCCGTATCCGCGTGCCCTTGCGCTCGGCCAGCGGCTCGGCACCGCTCACCACCCGCCGGACGACCTCCCTGAGGTCGATCGGCTCGGCCTCCAGCGCCGCCGCGCCCGCGTCGAAGCGGCTGATCTCCAGCAGGTCCGCGAGCAGCGACTCGAACCGGTCCAGCTGGTCGGCGAGCAGCTCGGCCGACCGCGCGGTCACCGGGTCGAAGTCCTCACGCGCCTCATGGATGACGTCCGCGGCCATCCGGACGGTGGTCAGCGGGGTGCGCAGCTCGTGCGAGACGTCGGAGACGAACCGCCGCTGCATCCGCGACAGATCCTCCAGCTGCTGGATCTTGACCTGGAGGTTCTGCGCCATCTTGTTGAATGCCTCGCCCAAACGGGCGATGTCGTCCTCGCCGGTGACCTTCATCCGCTCCTGCAGCCGCCCGGCGGACAGCCGCTCCGCGATCCCGGCCGCCATCCGCACCGGCGTGACGACCTGCCGCACCACCAGCCACGCGATGGCTCCGAGCAGGACGACGACGAACAGCCCGGCCGTGGCGAGGGTGCCCTTGACCAGGCTCAGGGACTTCTCCTCCTGCGTGAGCGGGAAGAGGTAGTACAGCTCGTACGGGCGGCCGTTGGGGTCGTTGACCTGCTTGCCGATGGCGAGCCCCGGCTGGGACTCCTTGCCGCCGTAGTAGATGATCCGCGTGTTGCTCTGGACAGCCGTCGTGCCGCTGTTGACCCGCTCGCGCAGGGCCGCGGGCACGCTGGAGGTCGGGTTGACGTTCCCGGAGCCGCGCGGGCTGCGTCCGCCGCCGCTGTCGTCGCCCACGGGCAGCGTCACCACGTCGAAGGCGCCCGCGCCACCGCTGGACAGCGACTCCACGAGGTCGCTCATCCACGGGATGACGTTCTGGGACTGCCGCCCGTCCGCGGTCGACGTGCCGTCACCGGTCGCCGCACCGGTGCCGCTGGCCGCCTCGTCGGCCTTCTGCTTGGCCACCGCGAACCCGCCCGTGGCCTGGCTCTGGGACGCCTTCACCTTCGCGTCGAGCAAGCCGTTGCGCACCTGCCCGATCACGACGAAACCCAGCAGCAGGACGACACCCAGCGACATCACCAGGGTGGTGGCGACGACCCTGAGCTGGATGTTGCGCCGCCACAGCCGCATCACCGGCAGCAGCGGACGCCGCACCCAGCGCAGGAACAGCCGCAGCACCGGGCTGCCCTGGACGCCGCCCTCGAGCAGCCCGTTGTCGAACAGAGCCCGGAAGCGCGCACCCGCCGCCGGCCGGCCGACAGGCCGCCCCGGACGGGCCCCGGAACCGCCGGGAGCCGAAGCGGCGCTGTCCCCGGACATGTCAGCTCGGCCCGGCCTTGTAACCGACACCACGGACGGTCACCACGATCTCCGGCCGCTCCGGGTCCTTCTCGACCTTGGACCGCAGCCGCTGGACGTGCACGTTGACGAGACGGGTGTCGGCCGCGTGCCGGTAGCCCCACACCTGCTCGAGCAGCACCTCGCGGGTGAACACCTGCCACGGCTTGCGCGCGAGCGCGACCAGCAGGTCGAACTCCAGCGGGGTCAGCGCGATCGACTGCCCGTCCCGCTTCACCGAGTGCCCGGCGACATCGATGACCAGGTCACCGATGGTGAGCTGCTCCGGCGCCGGCTCCTCGGACCTGCGCAGCCGCGCCCGGATCCGGGCCACCAGCTCCTTCGGCTTGAACGGCTTGACGATGTAGTCGTCGGCGCCCGACTCCAGGCCCACCACGACGTCGACGGTGTCGCTCTTGGCCGTGAGCATCACGATCGGCACCCCGGACTCCGCCCGGATCAGCCGGCACACCTCGATACCGTCCCGCCCGGGCAGCATCAGGTCGAGCAGCACCAGGTCGGGCTTGGACTCACGGAAAGCGGCCAGCGCCTTGTCGCCGTCGGCTACGAAAGACGGCTCAAAACCTTCACCACGCAGCACGATGCCGAGCATCTCGGCCAGTGCGGTGTCGTCGTCGACGACAAGGACTCGTCCCTTCATAAACGACATCATCCCATTCTCATAACAGCGACAGGCGCCCTGGTGAGGGAGGTCACTGGCCCGTGACGATAGTCGTAGGGAACGGTCACTGTCTGCCCCCGTCCGCCGACGTCGACGCCGCTACGGCTCTCACCCCACGGCCGGCGGAGCCCCGGCCGCGGGCCCGGCGCACATCTGCGCAAGCGCCTCGGGCGTCACGGGGGACACCGCCCCCTCCTCGGTGACGATGGCCGTCACCAACTCGGGCGGCGTCACGTCGAACGCCGGGTTGTACGCCTGCGTCCCCAGCGGGGCCACCGGAACCCCGCCGCCCGGACCCGTCACCGGCACCTGCGGCGCCATGACCTCGGTGACCTCGAAGCCGGCACGCTGCTCGACCTCGATGGACGCACCGTCGGGCGTGTCCAGGTCGACCGTCGTCACCGGCGCCACCACGATGAACGGCACATGGTGGTACCGGGCGAGCACGGCGAGCGGATAGCTCCCCACCTTGTTCGCCACCGAACCGTCGGCCGCGATCCGGTCCGCCCCGATCAGCACCGCGTCCACCTCACCCGCCGCGAACAGGGAACCCGCCGCGTTGTCGGTGAGCAGGCTGTACGCCATGCCGCTGCGGGCCGCCTCGTACGCCGTCAGACGCGCGCCCTGCAGCAGCGGACGCGTTTCGTCCACCCACAGCCGCCGCAGCCGGCCCGCCCGGTGCGCCGAGAGGGCCACCGCGAAGGCCGTGCCCTCCCCGCCCGACACCAGCGCCCCGGTGTTGCAGTGCGTCAGGATCCGGTGCCCGCCACCGGGCAGCAGCTCGTCCAGCAGCGCCAGACCGTGCGCCGCCATCCGGGCACTGGCCTCGGCGTCCTCCCGGTGCAGCACCCGCGCCGCGTCCAGCGCCGCCACGGCGCCGGCGGTGGGATCACCGGTCCGGGCCAGCGCCGCCTGGTACGCGGCCTCGGCCCGGCGCACCCCGACGGCCAGGTTCACCGCGGTGGGCCTGGCTCCCTCCAGTGCCCGCGCCGCCTCGGCCACGTCGAAGCCGCGCGCGGCGGCGAGCGCGACGCCGTACGCCCCCGCGATCCCGAGCAGCGGCGCCCCGCGCACGGCGAGCGAACGGATCGCCTCCACCAGCGCCGCCGCGTCC
>NZ_MUMF01000559.1 GCF_002155905.1 Streptomyces tricolor
GCACACCCCGATCGGCTCGTCACGTCAGGCCGTTGTGCGGTTCGGCGGATCACATGGGAGCACACTCCTTTCGCACGCCGGTGCGGCCGATGCGGACCGCTCCCCGAGTCTGGGCGGCAGGAGCGGTACGGACAACGGCTGGGAGACACACGGAGGACAGCCCGGACGAAGCGGAACAGTCCCGGACCCTGGCGAACTCCGGTAGCGGTGCCGGACAATGACGGACCATCAGTGTCGATCGGTGGCGATCTCGGGGGTGGACCATGCCTGACCGGCGGAGTTCGGCGGAGCCGCCGGAGCCCCAGCTCGCCTTCGCGGCCGAGCTGCGCGAGCTGCGGCGGCGGACCTTCAGGAAGCCCACCGAGGAAGCGCTCGCCCGGCGGATGGGGTGTGGCCGCAGCACCGTCTCGGCGATCCTGAACGGCCGGCGCTTTCCGAGCTGGGAACACACGGCGGCCCTCGTGGAGGCCTGCGGCGAGGTGCCGGCCCGGTGGCGGGAGCGGTGGCTGCGGGCGAACCGGCAGATCGAGGAGACCGGCAAGGGCCTGCGCTCCCCGCATCTCGTCCCGCCGCTCGCCGGCGGGCCCGACTCGCGCGGGGACGCCCTGCTGACCGCGCACTGGTACCGGGACAACCGCGAGTTCTACGAGGCGGCGTCCGCGCGTGTCCGCCAGGCCCGCTCGGAGATCCGGGTCACCTACACGCGCCGCTACCCGCCCACGCAGTACACCACCCGGGCGTCCGCCGAGTACTTCCGGACCATCCTCAACTGGGCCGGGCAGGACAGCGACGACGAGCGCAGCGTGCGACGCATCATCGGCATACCGGAGCGTGCCGGGCGGCCCGACAGGGACATGCTCTCCTGGGTCCGCCAGCACCACGAGGACAGCAGGCACATCCTCAACTACGAGGCGAGTGTGCTGCGCTGGACGGCGGCGGCCGACGGTCTCAACATGGCGCTGATCGACGACAGTGTGGTGTTCCTGGCGTTCTCCGGGGGGCCGCGCCAGAGGCTGAACGGCTTCAGCGTCGAGGACCGCACCTTCATGACCTACTTCGCCGCCTACTTCGAGCAGCTGTGGGCCACGCTCCAGCCGCTGGGCGCCTACCTCGGCGACATCGACGGCCGGAAGACCGTGTAGCCATCCCTCAGCGGCGCGGCGGCCGGGTCACCGCGTGGACGGCGTCGCGGACGAGGCGCGCGACGGCCGTGGGCCGGGAGAGGGCGACGGCGTGCGAGGCGCCGTCGATCTCCACGAGCCCCGCGCCGGCCCGTTCCGCGCCGAAGCGCTCGGCGTCCGGTCCGATCACCCGGTCCGCGCCGGCCACCAGCGCCCAGGAGGGCCTGGTCCGCCAGGCCGCGGCGGTGGCCCGCTCCGTGAGGGCCGCTGCGGCCAGCGGGCGTTGGCAGCAGGCCAGCACCCGGGCGACCGGCGCGGAGACGTCGGCGGCGAAGACCGCCGGGAACGCCTCCTCGGCGAGGACGACCTCGACGGCCTCGCCGCCGCCGGGGGCACTGTCCGTCCACCGCCGGAGGCTGCTCTCCAGCTCGGTGGCCGGGAAGCGGCCTTGCAGTTCGCCCAGGCTCTCGCCCTCCTCCGGCACGAGGGCGGCGACGTACACCAGGCCGGCCACGTTGTCCGTGGTGCCGGCCACGGTGATCACGGCGCCGCCGTAGGCGTGCCCGACCAGCACGACGGGGCCGTCGATCCGGGCGGCCACCGAGGCGATGTGCGCGGCGTCCGAGGCGAGGCCGCGCAGCGGGTTCGGCGGGGCGACGACCGGAATACCGTGGCTGTGCAACTCGGCGATGACACCGAACCAGATCGCCGAGTCGGTGAACGCTCCGTGGACCAGGACGACGGTGGGCGTGGGCATGACGGGGTTCCTTCCCGGTTCACGGGCGCAGCGGGGTGGGGCGCGGCCGGGGCCCGCTCAGGAGTCGGCGGACGCGGTCGCCTGCCACTCGCTGGGCGTGAGGCCGTAGGTCTGCCGGAAGAGGCGGCTGAAGTGGGACGGGCTGACGAAGCCCCACCGGTGCGCCACGGCGGCCACGCTACGGCGCCGTCCGCGCAGTTCGGCACGGCAGGCGTCCAGTCTGCGCCGCCGTATCCAGGCGCCGACGGTGGTGCCGCCGGACTGGAAGAGCTTGTGCAGGTAGCGCACCGAGATGTGGTGAGCGCGGGCGATCGACTCGGGCGACAGGTCCGGGTCCGTCAGGTTGTCCTCGATGTGGCACTGGATGCGCGCCAGCAGGTCGTTGCCCGCGGGAGCGGACCGCGTCCCGCGCGTCTGAAGGACCTCGCCGACGAGCAGCGCCACGAGGTCGGCCGTGTTCAGGGCGAGGCGTCGGCCGCCGGTGCGGCGCTGCTGGAGCGGCGTTCCGGCCAGGGCGGTCAGGAACTGCGACACCAGCGACGCCAGGCCGCTCCGGCCGCTGAGCCGGGTGTACGGAACCGTGCGCAGGTCGGCCGCCGACGCGTCCAGCAGACCGAAGGGGATCCGGAAACGGGCCAGCTCCGCGCCGTGGGCGAGGAATCCGGCGCGGGAGGCGGCGCCGACGACGAGATCACCGGGCTCCATGCGCAGGGCGGAATCGCCGTTGAAAAGCACCGGTTCGGCGGAGACGTTGACGGCGAGCCAGAGGTGGCCGTCGTCGCCGGCAGCCGGCCACGGCAGAATGATGAAAGGGCCCGCGTCATTTTCCGCGGCCGGGCGGGACGGCTTTTGTTCGGGGATTTCAGGCAAGGGGAAGGTGGTCGCCCGGGTCACGGCGCGCTCCCGTCGTTTCTGTGCGATTGTGCGGCTTGAATTCAGTTCTGCGTCGAACTGAGGAAGGTGCCGACCACGTCGTTGAAGGCCGGCGGGTTCTCCAGGAAGGGAAAGTGCGAGTTGGCCACCGAGGCCGGGAAGACGTGCAGCCGCGCGCCGGGGATCCGGTCGGCGACGTACCGCTGCGACCGCGGGTGCACATGGCTGCCGTCGCATCCGATCACCAGCGTGGGCACATCGATGCGGGGCAGCACGTCCCGCCAGTCCTGGGCGCAGTGGTCGAAGAGCAGGGGTACGCCGGCGTAGGCCGGGGTGGCTGCGATCTGCCCGGCGACGAAGGAGAGGAGCGCGGGGTCGGGGGAACCGGAGAACATGCCGCGGACGAACTCGTACCGTGCCTGCTCACCACGCGGACCGGCGAGTTCCGCAGCGAGCGCGAGCAGGCCCGCCACGTCGAAGACGGCGCCCGACTGCTGTTGCTCCTCGACCGACATCCACGGCACGGCGGCGACGGCGGCGGGCTGGTCCACGGCGACGAAGCGGCGGACGCGGCCGGTGCCGTACTGGTCGAAGAAGCTCCACCACACCGAGGTCCCCATCGACCAGCCGAGCGCGTCGAACCGGTCGAGGCCCAGGTGGTCGGCCAGGTCCCGGACGTCGGCGGCGAAGCGGGCGACGCGGTAGCCGTGGCGCGGTTTGGCGGACCGCCCGTGCCCCCGGAAGTCCAGGGTGACGACGCGGCGGGCGGGCGCCAGCCCGCGCGCCTGGTGGCGGAACATCTCCTGTGTCTGTCCCCAGCCGTGCAGCATCACCAGAGGAATTCCCTCTCCCCCGGTGTCCTGGTACACCAGGCGCACACCGTCACTGGTCGTCAGCCGGCCCACGGCCCCCATTGCGACTTCTCCTCGCATTTCGCGGAACCGACACCATGGGCGGCTCCTGCCCACCGGAATTCTGTATCGCCCGGCTCTTCGCTCACCACCGCGCTCCGTAGGGATCGGCCGGCGAATTCTTCGTCATTCTGTAGCGCCCCGGTGCCGCACTTCGACTGTGTGCGGCGATCGGCCCGCGCGTACGTCGTCACTCTGCGAGGCGGGGCCGGGTGCCGCTTCCCGTGGAATCACACGGCGGGCTCTGCGGCCTGTGCCTGGAGCAGTTCCCGCGTGCGCAGCCCGAGGTGCAGGACCAGACGGTCGCCGCCGCGGTCCAGGTCGAGGCCGGTGATCTCCTGGATCTGGCGCAGCCGGTAGTACAGCGAGGTGCGGTGGATCCGCAGGGCCTCCGCCGTGCGCGGGATCGACCCGGCGTGCTCCAGGAAGCACCGCAGAGTCCCCTCCAGGCGCGGGCCGACCGGGCTGTCCAGCAGCAGGCGCAGCGGCCGGGGCAGCAGCGACGCGTTCAGGGCGTGGTCGGGCAATTGGAGGAGTACGGCGAGTTCGCCCAGCGACTCCCACGCGCCGATGCCCTTGAGGTGGGGCAGGCGGCGCGCCGCGCGGGCCGCGACCAGCGCCTGCGCGTGCGAGGTCCAGGCGTCGGCCAGGCCGTCCTGGGCACCGCCGATGCCGACCACGGGGGCGGCCGAGGCGTCCAGGTAGGCGGCGAGCGCCTCCCGGACGGCCGTGGCCTGGTCCGCCAGCTCCCGGGCCGGCAGGGGCCGGGCCGACACCTGCAGCAGGGCCGCGCCGTCCGCGGTGACGGCCATGGCGCCGTCCGCCGAGCGGGTGCGCAGGAACCGCTCCAGGGCCGCGCGCAGCGCGCTCTCCACCTGGCCGGGAGGCTCCACCGAGCGCGACACCTGGACGACGGTCACCACGGCGTGCGGGGCGTCCGGCAGGAGACCGCCGTCGAGGAGTCGGCGGCGGGCCGCGGCGCGGGCCGCCTCGCCGCTGCCGAGCAGGGCGTGCAGCGTCTCGGTCAGGTCCAGTTCCTCGGTGTCGGCGGCCCGTTGGTCCGCGCGGAGCTGGGCCGTGATCGCCGGCACGGCCTGCGCGACGGTGTCGGTCTCCGCCGGCGTCAGCGTGCCCTCCGGCGCGACGACCATCAGCAGGCCGAGCAGTTCCCCGCGCTCACGCAGCGGCACGCAGTAGCGGGTGAGCAGTCCCAGATCGTCGCGGCCCCGGACGAAGTCCGGCTTCGGCCAGCCGGCCACGCCCTGGTCGAGGACGTACCGGATGATCTCGTCGTCGGCCCGGCCCCGCAGCAGGCTGCGGATGCGGACCGGGTCCTCGTCACCGAAGTGCTGGCTGGAGCAGATCAGCCGCACCAGGGGGTCGTCGACGACCACGGACCGCCGCAGCCGCGCCGCGAGTTCCTCGATCAGTTCCTGCAGTGCGTCACTGCCGACCCGGATCCGCTGCCGCCGCTCACCCATCGTGACTCCCTCTCTCGAACCCGGCCTTTCTACACAGCGTGAAAGACGCGGTCCACCGGTTCGACAGGGCGTGGACGGCCTTGTCAGGGCGCTGCCGGGCGGGCCGGCCGGGCCGGTACGGCGGTGAACGACCACGCCGGCGGCCCGCCGAGGCCGGGAAAGGGCGGGGAATTGCCTCACCGCGCACCGGCACGTGCTCGTGCGTGCACACCAGGGCGTGTCCTCTTGCCGCGGCCCGGCGGCCGGCACCCGCGCGGCAGTGCACTCTCGGCACCATGCCCGTGCGCGCACGGAACACTGCACCGAACCGTCGCGCACCGCCCGAGACAGCACGCACACCGCCCCATTAGGCTGGCCGTCTCCACCGGGAGGCGCACTGAGGGGAAGCGACGGGGCGGGCGAACTCATGGCGGACACAACGGAGTTCCGGGTAAGCGACGGTTCGGTGCTGCGCGTGGAGGTCGACGGTCCCGCGCCGCCGGGCGGTGCCGCGTACGAGCCCGTGCGCAGGCGGCGCGGGGACGCTGCGGGGGCCGCGGCGGACACCCTCCGGCAGGCCGTCGACCGCGTCCGCCCGGCCGTCCAGGACGTTCTGGCCTCGCTGCGCGCCATGCCGCAGGCTCCCGACCGGGTCTGCCTCGAGTTCGGGGTGAAGCTCAGCGCGGACGCCGGCGTGGTGCTGGCCCGCGCCGCCACCGAGGCGCACTTCAAGGTGGCCCTGGAGTGGGAGCGACGGCCCGGCGGCAGCGGCCGGGACGGCGCGGACGACGAACCGGACCCGGACGCGGAGCCCGGCGGCAGCGGCCGGAACGACGCCGACGGACGGACGGCCCCGGACCGGGAGCCCGGCCGCAGCGGCCGGAACCGCGCCGACGACGAGCCCGCCCCGGACGCGGAGCCCGCCGTTGACGGCGACTGAGGCGCAGCCTCCCGGCGCTCCGTCGGGAGGCGCGGAGTTCGAGCAGGGGCTCGCCCGGCTCTTCGACCACAGAGGGGAGCTGCTGGGCGCCGGGTTCCTGCTGGGGCGCGACCTGGTGTGCACGTGCGCGCATGTGGTGGCCGACGGCGACGGGACCGATCCGCGCCGCCCCGGAGAACCGCTCCGGGTGGACTTCCCGCTGGTGCCCGCAGGGGCGCGGGAACGCATGCCCGCCACCGTCGTCGCCTGGCATCCCGCCGACGACATCGCGGTCCTCCGGCTCGACCACCCGGTCGCCGGGACCGCGCCGCTTCCCCTGGCCGCCCCCGACGCCCCGCTGTACGGCCGTGCGGCCCGCCTGTACGGCTTCCCGGAGAGCACCGACACGGGGGTGAACGCGCACGGCGTCCTGCGCGGCGGCCAGGGCGCGGGCCTCATCCAGCTGGACGCGGGACACGGCAGCGTCGCGATCGAACCGGGCTTCAGCGGCGGCCCGGTCTGGGACGTCGAGGCCCGTCATGTGGTCGGCATGCTCGCCACGCGGGGCCGTGCCGGACTCGACGGCACCGCCTACCTGATCCCCGCCCCGCGGCTGGCCGCCCGGGCGCCGGACGCCCCCGACGACCCCGGCCCCTTCAAGGGGCTGCTGCGCTTCGAGGAGAGCGACGCGCATCTGTTCACGGGGCGGGCCGCGGAGACGGACGCGCTGGCCGGGGCGGTGCGCGAGCAGCCGCTGACCCTGCTGACCGGGCAGTCGGGCACGGGCAAGTCGTCACTGCTGCACGCCGGTCTGCTGCCGCGGCTGCGGGCGGCCGAGGCCGTCGTCGTGGTGCGCACCCCGCAGGAGGCGGACGGCCCGGCCGCGACGCTGGGCGAGGCGCTGCTGACGCTGTGGCGGGCTGCCGTACCCGAGGCGGACGCCGGCTCCCGGCTGACGGTCGTACGGGAGGCGCTGGCCGGGGACGCGGTCGCGCTCGCCGCGCTGCGGGAGGAGCTGCGGACCGCCTTCCGGGACCGGATGGGCGTGCTGGTCCTGGACCAGTTCGAGGAGTACGCCGCAGCCGCGCCGTCCGCCGCCCGGCAGGTGGTGACGTGGTGGCGGGAGCTGACCGCCGGCACGGCACGCGACCGGGGACTGCGGGCGGTCGTGTCCGCCCGGCACGCCACGCTGGACGTGCTGTCCGCCGTGCTGCCGGCGGCCGAGCGGACCCGGGCCGTCGTCCCCCTGGACCCGCTCGGCCACGAGGCCCTGGGCGAGGTGATCTCCGCACGGCTCGCCCCGATCCCCGGTGCCGGCCTCCAGGACGGGCTGAAGGAACTGCTGCTGCGCGACGCCCAGGACGCGCAGGACACCCGCGGCGAGAGCAACGCCCTGCCGCTACTGGAGTTCACGCTGGCCGAGCTGTGGCGGCGGCGCTCCGGGGGACGCCTGACCCTGGCCGCCTACCGGGAACTGGGCGGTCTGTCCGGTGCGTTGGCGCGGCACGCGCAGCGCGCCCTCGACGCGGCCCTCGCGGACGGCGTCGCGGACGAGCAGACCGCGCGGCGCCTGTTCCAGCGCCTGGCCCGCCCGGACGGACTGGGCCGGTTCGTGCCGGACACCGTGCCGGTCGGCGAACTCGACGAGCCGCAGCGGGCATTGGCCCGGCACATGGCCCGTCAGAAGCTGCTCGTCTTCACCCTGCCCCTGCCGGGCGAGGCGCTCGGCGAGTCCCTGCGCATGGCCCATGAGGCTCTGCTGCGGGAGTGGGCGTGGCTGCGCACCTGCCTGCGCGAGGGTGAGGAGTTCCGCGCCTGGCAGTCCCAGGTCGCGGAACAGGCCGCCGCCTGGGACGCGGAGGGACGCCGGCCGTTCGTGCCCGTCCCCGGGAAGCTGCTCACCGCCGCGGACCGGTGGATACCGGAACGCGACCGGGACATCACCGCCCTCCAGCGGGCCTATCTGACGGCGGGGCGGCGCCACGCGCGCCGCGGCGCGTATGTGCTGCGCGGGTTCGCCGCCGCCGTCACCGTGCTCACGCTGATCGCGGGCTGGCTGGCCTGGGACGCCGGCCGCAGCCGCGACCTGATCGCGAAGCAGCTGCGCACGGCGGCCTCCGAGCAGCTGGCCGACCTGGCGCAGGAGCGGTCGGCGACCGACTTCGGGCTCTCCGTGCAGATGGCGATGGGTGCGTGGGCGACGGCCCGCACGGACAAGGCCCATGCCCAGCTGTTCCGGCAGTACCTGCGGATGCGGGACGTGGAGCGGGTGCATGCCGGGCTGTGGCCGGGGAGCGTGGAGCGGGTGACCGCCGCCTCGCGGAGGGATGTGCTCGCGGTGACCACCGAGCCCGACCGGGGCCGAAGGACGGTCACCGTCGTCGTGGACGCCGGCACGGACCACCCCCGGGTCCACCGCCTGCGCGGGGTGCCCGCGCAGGACTCGCGGGACACGATCAGTGACGACGGGCGCTGGTACGCCCTCGCGTCCGCGGACGGTTCGGTCCGGCTCTGGGAGGTGGGCAAGGATCCCGGACCGCGGCTGCTCACCGGGGCGCTACCGGAGTCGGACGACGTGTACTCCCCCTCGCTGGACTTCTCCGACGACTCCTCCCGCCTGCTGCGCCTGCACTCCTACGGCAACCGGCGCGACGGCGGCGGGGTCGACCAGCGCGGCGCGCTCGACGTCTGGAACGTGCCCGCGGCGGACCCGGTCCCGGGGGCGGGGCGGGTGACCGCGGGCCGGGTGGTGGACGGCGCCGCGTTCGCGGGCGGGTCCGACCAGGTGACCCTCCAGTGGGTCCGGGGTCCGTCCTCCGGCCGCTACCTGTCGTCGGCCGGCGTCTTCTCCCTGTCGACGGGACGGGAGCGACGGCGGCTGGTGACGGACGTCAACGCGAGCAGCGCCTTCATGGCCCGGGGAAAGGTGCTCTCCGTGCACGGGGCCCGGCTCGGCTCGGCGACGCGGCTCGTGCGTGTGGACGGCGGCGCCGCGGCCCGCGAGACTTCGTCCCGCTTCTCCGGTACCGACGCCACGAGCTACTACCGCACGTACTTCCGCCGTGCCGAGTCCAGCGGCGACGGCACGGAGTACGGCGTCGTGTCCGCCGTGGGCACGCTCGCCGATGACACCTGGACAGCGGTGGTCCCCACCAACGACACGTCGAGCGAGAACGTGAAGATGGCGCTCTGGCCGCGCGCGTCGACCGGGCGCCCCCTGGCGGTGGCGGCGGTCGGTGACGGCCTGGTACGCCTGCGCCTCGGCAGGGACGTCGCGCCGTTGCCGTTCGACGCGTCCGTCAGCCAGTCCCTGGCGCTCGATCCGCACCACGACAGGTTCGCGACCGTGGAGGAGGGCCGGCTCTACCTGAGCGGACCGGGTGCCGCGACGCGCAGTGTGGCGCTGCCGAAGGACACGGACGGCCCCCAGTGGGCGCCGCTGTGGGTGAGTTCGGAGGAACGCGACCGGGTGGCCGTGGGGGACGCGAACAGTCTCAGGCTCGCGTTGTACGCGGCCGACGACCTGGCCAGCCGTCTCGACGTCGATCTCGCCGGGCACCTGCGCGGAACGGCCGGAGAGTCCGCCATCGAGTCCATGACCCAGCTGGACAACGGCGAACTGGCCGTGCTGCTGACCTCCCACGACGTCCTCCGCGTCGACCCCGTGACGGGCGCCGTCGTCTCCGTTCCGGTGCGCGTGGCACCGCCCGGGTCCACCCCCCGGCCGGCCATGACCCCGACGGGTCAGCTCGTCGCGCGCCCCGGCCACCCCGGTCAGGCCCTGATCGTCACCAGCTCCGGGCACCGCGACGGCCGGCTGATGATCTGGGACCTGGTGAAGGGCAGGCGCGTGGCGAACTGGTCCTCGCCGACCGGGGTGGCCTGGTCCCTGGACCGGACACCCACCGTGCTGTTCAGTCCGGACGGCCGTCTCGTGGCCGTGGGCCACAGCGACCGCAAGCTGCGCTTCTGGGACGCGGCCACCGGCCGCCGGACCGGTGGCGTCGTCCCCTACCCGCCCACGACGACCCCACTCGCGCTCGTCGGCGACCACACCCTCGTCTCCCTCACCCTCGACCGGGGCCTGCGGCTGCACCGCGTCTCGGACGGCGGCGCGCTCGGGGAGGGCCCGGCCAGCGTGAGCGCGGACCCGTTCGCCGCGACCGCCTCCGGCACGCGCGTCCGGCTGACCGCCGGCGGCCAGCTCCAGAGCCTGGACGTCGACCCCGACGCCTGGTGGCGCGACCTGTGCCGGGCGGCCGACCGCCCGTACACGAAGGCGGAGCGCGGACGGCTGCCGGCCGGCGCGCGCACCGGCCGCCCGTGCGCGGCGTGACGGCGAGCCGGCGCACGGGTGCCCGGAGCGACGCGGCCTCGCCTGTCGCGGTGTCCGGGGAGCCGGGGCACCGCCTCGGCCGCGATCCACTCCATTCCATGGCGCCCCCGGGATGCTCGGCCGTGACGGGCAGCCACCGAGTGCGGCCGGGTCGCCGCCGCCGCGACGGCCGGCAGCAGCACGGACGGGTCGGTGTCGAGGCCGGAACGGCTGTCCAGGAGGATGCGGCGCGGAGGTGCCTGCCGGAGGCGGTCCGGGGCCGGCCCGACGGTCACCGCACCCGACTCCCGTGCCGCCGCTGCCTCATCCCCGGCGGGTCACCCCGCGGGACTCTCCGGCGCCGGCACGTCGTCCTCCGCGGTGGGCAGTGGTTTGTGACCCTCCGTCCACGGATTCACCCAGCCGCAATTCCCGCAGGCGTACCGGCCGTTGACACCGGCGATCTCCGAATAGCACTGCACGCACTGGGTCCGCGTGATTTCCTGGCCGTCGAGGAACGCCGCGGCGGCGGCCGCCCGCTCCGCGTCCGGTACCGGCTGCGCGCGCCACTTCACTGATCATCCACCTCTCCGACACTTCCGCCCATGGTAGGTTCACAGAATCCTCGAAGTCGCCCCGGGTCCGCCCGGTGTTTGGGAGCGCATGTTCATGTCCGGCGCCACCGTTTCGGTCGTCATCGCCGCGTACAACGCCATGCCGTATCTGACGCAGTGCATCGCCTCGGTCGCCGAGCAGAGTATCGGCCGGGACCGGCTCGAGGTCATCGTCGTGGACGACGGCTCGACGGACGGCACGGCGGCCGAGCTGGAGCGTCTCAAGGACACCTACCCCGGCCTGCTGCGCGTCTTCCGCCAGCAGAACTCGGGGGGTCCGTCGGCCCCGCGCAACGCCGGGCTCGACCACGCCACCGGAACGTTCGTGTTCTTCCTGGACGCCGACGACCGTCTGGGGCCCGAGGCACTCGAACGCATGGTCCGGATGGCCGAGGAGAACGGCACCGACGTCGTGCTCGGCAAGATGGTCGGGGTCGGCGGACGCGGCGCGCCCACGTCGATGTTCCGGCGCAACCAGCCGCGTACGGACGTGTTCTCGTCCCGTGTGTACTGGACGCTCAACCCGATGAAGCTGTTCCGCCGGGAGCTGCTGGAGCGGCACGGGCTGCGTTTCCCCACCGACCTGGCCATCGGCGAGGACCAGCTGTTCGTCGGCGCCGCCTATCTGCACGCCTCGGGCATCTCCGTGGTCGCCGACTACGACTGTCTGTACTGGGTGCTGCGCGAGGACGAGGGCAACATCACCCGCCGGCTCAAGGGCTCGCATCTGCGACTGCGGTTCCTGCCCCGCATGGTCGACCTGATCCTGGAGCACGTGCCGCCGGGCCCGGGCCGTGACCATCTGGCGCACCGGCATCTGACGGTCGAGGTCCAGCAGCTCCTGGCCGACCAGCTTGTCTTCGAGCCGCGCGCGACCCAGCGGAAGATGCTGGGCCAGCTGGCCGAGATCATCGAGCCGTTGTGGCACGAGGGGATGAACGAGCGGCTCTCGGCCATGGCCCGGCTGCGGCTGCACCTGGTGCGCCACCGCATGCTGGACGAGGTGCTGGAACTCGTGGAGTTCGAGAAGCGGCTGGCCCGGACCGAGGTCGCCACTCCCGTCCTCGTCGACGGCGGCCGGGCACTCGCCCGCTATCCGTTCCTGCGCGACCCGGAGCGCGCGATCCCCGACCTCTGCTACGACGTCACCGCCCAGCTCGGCGTCCGCCACCACGTCGCCCGCGCCGAGCTGAAGGGCGGTGTGCTCCACCTCGCCGGGCACGGGTACCTGCACCGCGTCGAGACCCGCGACGTCACCACCGAACTGGTCCTGCGGGAACGCACCGGCGCAACCGAGTACCGGCTGCCCGTCACGCACACCGCGACGCCGGGCCTCGGCGCGGAGCGGGACGAGGGCCGGTACGTGTACGACCTCGCGGGGTTCGAGGCGACCGTCGACATCACGAGCGCAGCCGACGGCGAGCCCCTCACCGACGGGCTGTGGGACATCTCCCTGGCGGTCGGCGCACAGGGAATCACCAAGGAGGTGCGGATCGGCAGCAAGCGCGGCGACGACGTCTCCGGTGCCGCCGACACACGGATCGTCGCCACGGGCGGGGGCCTGCGCGCCGTCACCCTGTACACCACCAGGCCGTACGGCAACTTCACGCTCGACCTCGGCGAGACCAAGCACAAGGTGCCGCCGCTGCTGCACGTCGACGAGGACATCCGCTGGGCCGACGGCGCCCGGACGGAGCTGCGCATCGGCGGTCGGTGCGACGCGGCCGAACACCCCGAGGGCGCGCTCGTCGTCGCCCTGGACGACGGCGCGGGCACCACCGTCACCTTCCCGGCCCGCCGCACCTCCCCCGACGGTGCCTTCGACGTCACCGTGCCGGTCGACACCCTTCCGGCCGGAGTGTGGACGGGCGAACTCCGCCTCGGGCCGTGGGCCGTACCGCTGCCCGCGCTCCCCGCGGGCCTGGCCCCTGCCAAGTGGCGGCGCCGGGCACTGCCCTGGTACGCCCGGCCCCTCCCCGGCCGTTCAGACCGTTTCGCGCTCAAGGTCGCGAAGACCGATCTCGTCAAGGCACTCGCGAAGCGCTTCAGGTAGACGGGGACACCCGTCAATGCGGCGGACGTAGGTAACCCACACAGGCGACCCGGGTTCGCGTCGCGTCGGCGGGCCGGGTCGCGGCGTCGGTCCAGTCGCCGCCTGGGCGCCGGACCCGCAAACACAGCTTTCCGGACAGAAGTCGTGGGTGTGATTCCTATGCGTTGATATGCCGAACCGTTCCCTCGGGGCAGCGTCCGTGTGCAGCGTTCCCGAGCGGACAAGGAGTCGCAGGATGGCCGACTGGAAGCAGATCAGCGGTGCGCTGGTCCGGATCTCGGCGGGGTCCCGGACCAACGTGTGGGGGGTCAACTCGGCCGGCAACATCTACCGCTACACCAACAACGACGCCAGCCCCTGGGTACAGATCCCCGGCGCCCTCACCGACATCGGCGCCGCCGCCGACGGCACCGTCTGGGGCGTCAACTCCGCCGGCAACATCTACCGCTACACCGGCGACCAGGACACCGGCCACTGGAAGCAGATCAGCGGCGCGCTCAAGGCGATCTCGGCGGGGTCCCGGACCAACGTGTGGGGGGTCAACTCGGGTGGGAACATCTACCGTTTCACCAACAACGACGCCAGTCCGTGGGTGCAGATCCCCGGGGGACTCTCCGACATCGGCGCGGGCGTGGACGGCACCGTCTGGGGCGTGAACTCGGCCGGGAACATCTACCGGTACACCGGCGACCTGCCCGGCTGACCCGGCGTCCGCCGCGGCGGCCGGTGCGCCGCCGACCGCCTCGCGCGGTCGGCGGCGCACCCCGCCTTCGCCGGTGGGGCAGCCGCCGCCGAGGAGGGATCAGGGCCGCGGCGGCCTTCAGCGGGCGGCGCCGGGAGCGGGCCGGGGGCAGGTCACGTCCCCGGACGGGAGACGTCCGGTGGCGAGGTAGGCGTTGACGGTGGTGTCCACGCACGTGCTGCCGAACGTGCCGTAGACCCCGTGCTGGTCCGCTCCGCGCAGCGTCACCAGGCGGGAGCCGGGCCAGGCGCGGTGCACGGTCTCGGCGCTGCGGTAGGTGGTGCGCGGGTCGCCCGTGGCGTTGACGAGCAGGGCCGGCAGGTCGGCACGGATCGTCGTCGGGCGTTCGCGCGGCGGGTCCCAGAAGGCGCAGGGGTTGATGTCGTTCGTGACGGGCGCGAACAGCAGGTCCTCCGTCCCGGCCCGCCGCAGGTCGCGCCAGTAGGTCTCCGGGTCGCGGGGCGCGGGCACGTCCCCGCACAGGATGGACGTCTGTGCGCTGCCGTAGGCGGATTCGTGGCCGGTCAGCAGGAACTCCAGGGCCGAGGCCAGCCACGGGGACGGGGTGACGGCCCGGCCCTCGGCGGCGCGCCGCAGGTCCCGCACGGCCTCGGCGAAGTCGCCGTGGGCCGTGGGGTTGTCCTGCGAGAGTCCGTTGAAGACGAGGACGGGCAGCACGTGATCGTCCACCCGGTGGCCGCCCAGACGCAGCGGCGTGCGGGCGGCGGCCGAGCGGACCGCGTGCACGGTGTCCAGCACGGCGCTCCGGGTGCGCCCCAGCCCGTACGTCGCGTGGTGCGCGGCGGCCCAGTCGGCCCAGTTGCGCAGGGCGTGCAGGTTGGCCTGCTCGGTGCCGCGCAGCAGCCGGGGACCGTAGCGCGCGGGGTCCACCACGCCGTCCAGGACGACCCGGTCGACGCGCCGGGGGAACATCGTCGCGTAGACCTGGCCGAGGTAACTGCCGTAGGAGTAGCCCAGGTAGGAGATCCTGCGCTCGCCCAGCGCCGCGCGGATCACGTCCATGTCGCGAGCGGTGTTCCGGGTACCGGCGTGGGGCAGCAGGTCACCGGCGTGGGTGCGGCAGCGCTCGGCGAGGTCGGCGGAGAAGGCGGCCATGCGGTCGAAGCCGGCGCGGCCGGTGCCGGCTCCGCGGATCATGCTGCCGGTGGGCCAGTGGCAGTCCAGCGGGGTGCTCCGGCCGACGAAGCGGGGGTCGACGCCCACCACGTCGTAGCGTGCGGCGACGTCCTTCATGGCCTTGCGCACCCACGGCGGGTCGCCGAGCGTCTGTCCGCCGGGTCCGCCGCTGTTGAGCAGCAGGGCGCCGGCGCGGTGGGCGGTGTCGGTGCCGCGGATCCGGGATATGGCGACGGTGAGGGTACGGCCCTCGGGGCGGGCGTAGTCCAACGGCACGGTGACGTCGGCGCATTGGGCGCCGGCCTGTTCGAGTTCCTTGCCGGTGGTGTCGTCGGGGCCGAGCAGGCAGCTCTTCCAGTGGAGCTGCTGGTGGTGGTAGCGGGCGAGGGGATCGGCGGCCGGCCGGGCCGCGGCCGGCGCGGCGGGCGCGGCACCCAGGGCCAGCACACCCGCCAGGGACAGGGCGGCGGCGGCGGCCCGGGAGGCGAGGCGGCGCGGGCGGCGGCGGCCGGCCGGCGCGGTGGGGCGGGTCATGCGGGTGTCCTTTCGGTGGACGGGCCCTCGCAGAGGGCCTTGTCGACGACGTCGAGGAAGTCCAGTTCGGCCTGGAGGGTGGCGGGCACCTCGTTCAGGGCGATGGCAGCGGTACGGCCGTCGGGGCCGGTGGCGACCAGCGCGCGATGGCCGCCGGGCACGGTTCCGGCGTGGCCCCACCAGGTGCCGCCGCACGACAGCGGTGAGGAGATCAGGCCGAGCCCGTAGCGGGCGCCGGGCCAGAGCCGGTCGGGGTCGGCGGCCACCGTGCGCCGCATCTCGGCGCGTTGGGGTGCGGGCAGCAGCCGGCCGGTGAGCAGTGCGGTGGCGAACCGGGTCAGGTCGGCCGGCGTGGACACCAGGGCGCCGCCGACACCGCCGAAGGTCGTGTTCCAGGCGGTGCCGTCCGCCCGGTGGCCGTCCTGCGCGGTGAAGTAGCTGTGCGAGTGCGGGCCCTGGATGCGGGTGTCGTCACCCGGCCAGTAGGTGTCGCGCAGGCCCAGCGGTGCGATGATCCGGCGGGTGATCTCCGTCTCCGGGCTGTGGCCGGTGACGGCGCGCACGATCAGCCCGGCGACGAGGTAGTTCGTGGTCGCGTAGTGCCAGGTGTGCGGCGGTCGCGGCAGCCGCAGGGCGCGGGCGACGAGCCGGCGCGGCTCGAAGTGGCGGTACCGCAGTCGCTCGGGGTGCTCCCACTCGGGGGCTTCCAGGTAGTCGGGGAGCCCGCTGGTGTGCTGGAGGAGCTGCCGTACGGTGATCCGGCGGCCGTCGTGGCCGTCGGCGCGGATCAGGCCCGGCAGGTAGCGTTCGACGGGCGCGTCCAGGGACAGCCGCCGTTCGGCGGCGAGTTGCAGGACGACCGTCGCGGTGAAGGTCTTGGTGACACTGCCGACCCGCAGCCGGTCGGTGGTGTTCATGGGGCGGCCGGTGCGCAGGTCGGCCACGCCGTCGGTCACCGTCCGGCGGGCGCAGGGCGCGTCCGGGTCGGCGTCGGTGACCAGGACCGCGGCGCCGGTGATCCGGTCGTGTGTCACCAGGTGGTGCACGGACCGGCTGAGCGCCGGCTGCGGGCCGCACGCGCGGGGCGCGTCGCGGGACGGCTGTGCGGCGGCGGCCGGGGCGGCGGTCAGCGCACAGGCCAGGGCCGCGGCCATGAGGCCGGTACGGCGGCGGATCTGCGAACGCGTCAAGGGGCTTGCCATGCGACATCACGCTAGGCACCGCGGGGGCCGTGCTCACTCCGGCAGGCAGCCGGTTCGGTGCGGGGGACAGCACCAGCGCGCGCCCGGAGGTGAACCCCAGGGCCCGCGCCCGGCGCGCCCGGTGGGTGATCGCGCTGTCACACAGCAGTACCAAGGGTGAACCTTCGGCGCCCGCGCCGTTTCCGGGTGCGGGGACTGACACGCTGGGCGGGACGCAAGGGATCCGCTCGTTGCCGCTGGGGGGCAGGCGTGACGGTTGAGGAGGCCACCGGCGGTTCCGTCCGGAGGGTGCCGCGGCACGTGGCCTGTGTGATGGACGGGAACGGGCGCTGGGCGGCACGCCGGTCGCTGCCGCGTACGTCGGGGCACCGCGCGGCGGAGACGACGGTGATCGATGTCATCGAGGCGGCGCGGACGGCCGGCGTGGAGTGGCTGAGCCTGTACGCGTTCTCCACCGAGA
>NZ_MUMF01000560.1 GCF_002155905.1 Streptomyces tricolor
TTCCCGGCGGCACGCGTGCCCCTGCCGTGCGGGCCGCCGTTCGACCGGTCCGCACGGCAGGGGCGCAGGGGAAGGAGGTCAGCAGTACAGGTTGCCACCCGGGCTGACGCCGAGGATCTGGGTGAACCTCTGGTAGGCGTCGACGCGGCTCTGGACCTGGGCGGTGTTCTTGCCGTCGCATTCCAGGGAGCCGTTGATGCTGCGGATGGTCTGGCCGAAGCCGGCGCCGTTGACCATGGCGTCGTGCGGGGTCATCGTGCCGGGCCCGGACTGGGTGTTCCAGTACCACAGGCCGGTCTTCCACGCGACGGACGCGTCGTTCTGCACCAGC
The DNA here is from genome assembly GCF_002155905.1 of Streptomyces tricolor. Lineage (GTDB taxonomy): Bacteria > Actinomycetota > Actinomycetes > Streptomycetales > Streptomycetaceae > Streptomyces > Streptomyces tricolor. The sequence goes on from NZ_MUMF01000560.1 coordinate 332, forward strand.
CAGGGGTTGTTGAGCAGATCGATGTGGAGCGCGTCGCCGGCGGCCTTGTAGTTGAAGTTCCAGGACAGCTGGATGGGTCCGCGGCCGTAGTACGCCGCCTGCCCCGCCGGACAGCCGTACGGCTGGCCCGGGTCGCAGTAGTGCGGGTAGTTGGCGGTGTTCTGCTCCACGATGTGCACCAGGCCGCCGGTCTCGTGGCTGACGTTGGCGAGGAAGGCGGCGGCCTCCTGCTTCTTCACGGTGTCGCTGCCGGTGTTCGCGAAGCCGGGGTACGCACTGAGCGCGGCGGTCAGCCCGCTGTACGTGTAGAAGGGGTTCCGGTTCGGGAACATCTGGTTGAACTGGGCCTCGGAGACGACGAATCCGGACGGCGTGCTGCCGCCCCCACCGCTCGCCGGCGCGTTCCACTTCTGGTTGGCGCCGCCGGTGCAGCTCCAGATCTGCAGCCGGGTGCCGTTGGCCGCGTTGTTGTCCCGCACGTCCAGGCACTTGTTCGCGGCCGGGTTGACGATGTCGTGCGCGGCCGTGACCACCCACTGCTGGTTGGTGCCGCCGGAGCAGTCCCACAGCTGCACGGCGGCTCCGTCGGCCGTGCCGCGGTCTACGACGTCCAGGCACTTGCCGAGCGCCCGCAGGGTGCCGTCGCCCGGGTTGGACCACCGCTGGGCCGCGGTGCCGTTGCAGTCGTAGAGCTGTACGGCGGTGCCGTTGGCGCTGCTCGCGCCCGCGACGTCGACGCACTTGCCGGCGAGGCCGGTGATCTGTCCGTCGGCGGCCCGGGCCGGTACGACGGCGAACAGCACGGCGAAGGACGCGGCGACGGCGGCGGCCAGGGACCGCCCGAGCGGCAGGCGGCGCAGCGGGATCCGTCTGAGGTGCGGAAGAGGCATGAAGAATTCGCTCCAGTTCGCGGGGTGGAGCGCGGACCGGGAGGTACGCGCGAGGTCGGACGGGAAGGTCAGCCGAGGACGGTCTGCGTGACGACGATGTGCCCGGCGTCCGGGTTCAGGCTTCCGCCGAGCCGGCTGAACGCACCGTCGGTCAGGTCGAGGCACTTGGGCTCCTGCGGGGTCTGCACGAAGGTGCCCCGGTCGTTGATGCGGACCACCAGCGACCGGCCGTTGGCGACATTGGTCACCTGGACGCGGGTCCCGAAGGGCAGCTGTGGCTGACGGCTGAGCGAAGTCGCCGCCGTGTCGGCGTTGTTGTCGAACACCTCACCGCTGGCCGTCAGCGCACCGGGCGGCTGGGGGCCGTAGTGGGTGGCCCAGCACTGCTCGCCGGTCTGCGCGGCCGGCGCGTTCCACTTCTGGTTGGCGCCGCCGGTACAGGTCCAGATCTGGGTCGGGGTGCCGTTGGCGGAGGTGTTGCCGGTGACGTCGAGACACTTGTCCGCCTGCGGGTTGACGATGTCGTGCGCGGCGGTGACGGTCCACTTCTGGTTGGCGCCGCCGGTGCACGTCCACAGCTGTGCCTTGGCGCCGTCGGCGGTCGAGTTGCCGGTGACGTCCAGGCACTTGCCGAGGGCGCGGAGAGTGCCGTCGCTGCCGACGGTCCACTGTTGGGCGGCGGTGCCGTTGCAGTCGTAGAGCTGGACGGGCGTGCCGTCGGCGGAGGCGGCCCCGGCGACGTCCAGGCACTTGCCGGCGAGCCCGGTGATGGCGCCGGTCGCGGCCCGGGCGGGGGAGGCGGCGAGCACTCCCGCCGACAGGGCGACGGCAGCGGCGAGCGCGGTCCGTAAGAGGACCGGGCGAGTGGGGGGTTGTACGGCCACGGAGGGATTCACAGCCTTTCGCGGTCGATGGAGGACGGAAGGCTTCCGGAAGGTAAGTGGTCTGAACCAGAGTCGTCAAGAGCTGAACAAGGCACGTCTGTACGGGAGTTCAGGGACGCGTGGTCTTGAAGTCAGGTCACGGTGACAGCTGGAGTGCCGGCCACTGGGCGTTCATTTGTTGACGCTGCCGACCGGAGGGAAAGCCGTTTTCGCGACCCCTTGACGAGCATCTGGTCCGTACCTATGGTCTCGATCGACTCGAACGTTCAAGAAGCCGCATGGCGTTCACATACGAGGACGGATGAGATGCAGGACATACCCGCCCGGCGCCGCCGTAAGTCCCCGCGTTCCGCTCTCGCCCTCACGGCGGCGGCCACCGTGCTCAGCGCCGGGCTGCTCTCCTGGCCGGGCACCCAGCGGGCGGAGGCCGCACCCGCGGCCTTCGTCCACCCCGGCGTCACCGTCTCCCGTGCCCAGCTCGACTTCGCCCGCGACAAGGTGCTCGCCGGAGCCCAGCCCTGGAAGAGCGCGTACGACCAGATGATGGCGAGCACGTACGCGAGCCTCAGCCGCACGCCCAAGCCGCGCGCCGTCGTGGAGTGCGGCTCGTACTCCAACCCCAACTACGGCTGCACCGACGAACGCGAGGACGCCATCGCGGCCTACACCGACGCGCTCGCCTGGTACATCACCCGTGACGAGCGCTACGCCAAGAAGGCGATCGAGCTGATGGACGCCTGGTCCGCGGTGCTCCAGGACCACACCAACAGCAACGCGCCGCTGCAGACGGGCTGGGCGGGCTCCTCCTGGCCGAAGGCCGCCGAGATCATCAAGCACACGTACACCGGCACGTGGGCCAACTCCGGTCGCTTCGCGACCATGCTCCGCAACGTCTACCTGCCCGAGATCATCAACGGCTCGAACTCCAACGGCAACTGGGAGCTGTCGATGATGGAGGCGGCCGTCGGCATCTCCGTCTTCCTGGAGGACAAGGCGTCGTACGACAAGGCCATGGCCAGGTTCCGCACCCGCACCGCCGCGTACGTCTACCTCGCCTCCGACGGCGACCTGCCGAAGACCGTACCGAGCCAGAACCTGAACACCCGCGAGAAGATCGTCTCCTACTGGCAGGGCCAGTCCACCTTCGTCACCGGCCTCACCCAGGAGACCTGCCGCGACTTCACCCACACCGGGTACGGCATCTCCGCCATCTCGCACGTCGCCGAGACCAGCCGGATCCAGGGCCAGGACCTGTACGGCACCGACGTCGGCGAGCGACTGCGGCAGGCGCTCGGGTTCCAGGCCAAGTACGAACTGGGCACCGCCGTCCCGAGCTGGCTGTGCGGCGGGGTCGTCAAGCGGGGGCTGGGCCCGGTCACCGAGGTCGGCTACAACGCCCTGCACAACCGCCTGGGCATCGCCATGACCAACACCCAGGCCCTGACCGAGCAGAACCGCCCGGCGGGCAGCAACAACCTCTTCGTCGCCTGGGAGACCCTGACCCACGGGGACAACCCGAACTGACCCCGCGGCAAGCCGAACCGGTGCCAACGGGGCGTCTCAGTCCCGGCCCGCGCGGCCCTCAGCCGTCGAGCAGCCGCCACAGGGTCAGGGCGAGCCGGGCCCGCAGCAGGCCGGTGGGCTCGGTGAGTTCGACGCCCAGGGTCTTCCCGATCTGTTCGAGGCGGCGGGCGACACTGCTGTGGTGCAGGTGGAGCAGGTCGGCGGCGCGTCGCAGGGAGCCGGTGGCGCAGTAGGCGTCCAGGGTCTCCAGGTCCTCCGGGTCGTCGGCGATCCGGGCGACGGCGGCCACGTCGGCGTTGTCCCGCGCGGCCTCCGGGGGGATCCGGGCGAGCAGCGCCAACGCGCCCAGGCTGTCGTAGGGGACGACCGGCCGGCGGCTGGTCGTGAAGCGCAGTGCGGTGCGGGCCTGCCGCCAGGACCGGTCGGGGCTGTCCGCGGCGCCGATCCCCGCGCGGACGCCCGCCGGCAGCCGGGTCCCGTCCACCGTGGTGGCCAGGATGACGCCCACGTCGCCGAGCGGTGCCGCCTTCACGGGGCGGCCCGGGCAGACCAGGCCGCCGATGCGGTCGAGCGGAAGCCGCGACCGCACGGCCAGGACGCGGACCGGCAGGTCGGCGGCGAAGCCCAGGAGCCGTAACGCCCGGACGCGGGCGGCCTCGTCGCTGTCGGAGCTGACGACCAGTTCGACCAGGGCGGGGTCGGCCATGGTGGTGCGGGCGGGGCCGTACCGTTCGACGACGGCCGCGGCGGCGATGGCGAGCCGGTCCAGGACCACTTCGTCGAGCGGGACGGGCGGACCGGGCCGCTCCAGCCACACCGTGCCGATCTCCTCCTCGTCGAGCGTGAGCGGTGCCGCGCTGGACACAGGGGTCTGCGCGTCGCGTCTCTCCCCGCCGTCGGGCCCGAACCGGATCACCCGCCCCGTGCCGTGGAGCCGAATCCCGGCCACGCACTCGGCCAGGCCCGCCGAGGCCCGGGCGAGCGCCGGGAGGTCCACCCGCCGGCGCATCAGCGTGTCGTAGAACATGACGACGCGAATCGCGCCCTCGGCTTGCGCGTCCAGCTGGGACAGCCGCATGGCCAGTGCCTCCATGGCCCGAGGATAGGGCCTCGGCGGCGGGCGGTCGGCGCCGATCGGTGCGTGATCCGCGCCGGATGCCCGACGGACGGCGGATGCCTCCCCGGGCGGCGCCCCGCAGGATGTCGGCATGGATTCCGAACTGGAAGCGTTCGTCCCGCTGTTCCCCAAGGCGGATCTGACCGACCCGGTCACCGCACGCAAGAACCTCGCCGAGCTGGCCGCCGGCGTTCCGGCGCCGGACACCGCGGATCTCGACATCGAGGACCGCACGGTGCCCGCCGACCCGGACGTGGCGGTGCGGATCTACCGGCCGCAGCAGGCGCGCGGCGCCGTCGTCTGGCTGCACGGCGGCGGATACGTCATGGGCAGCGTGGACACCGAGCACCCGTGGGCCGCCCGGATGGCGTCCCTCTCCGGAGCGGTGGTCGTCTCGGTGGACTACCGCCTGGCCCCCGAGCACCCCTTCCCGGCCGCCCTGGACGACGGTTACGCCGTACTGACCTGGCTGGCCGAGCACGCGGCCGAACTCGGCATCGACCCCGGACGGATCGCGGTCGGCGGGCACAGCGCCGGCGGGGGGCTCGCGGCGGCCGTGGCCCTGCGGGCGCGTGACCGGCAGGGGCCGCCGATCCGCTTCCAGCTGCTCAACCAACCGCAGCTGGACGACCGGCAGGAGACCTGGTCGCAGCGGAACTTCACCGACACGCCCTGGATGAACCGCGACAAGATCACCGCGTCGTGGCGGCACTACCTGGGCTCCCGGCCCGCCACTGCGCACGCCGCCCCCGCGCGGGCCACCGACCTGTCCGGTCTGCCATCGGCCTACATCGCCACCGCCGAGTTCTGCCCGAATCGCGACGAGGACATCGCCTACGCGGTGCGGCTGCTCCAGGCGGGCGTGTCGGTCGAACTGCACCAGTGGCCCGGCACCTTCCACGGGTCGCAGGCGATCCTGTCCGCCGAGATCTCCCAGCGGCAGATCGCCGAACTCGGCGCCGTCCTGCGCCGGGCCCTCGCCGAGTGAGCGCCACCCCGGCGAACGATCACCACAGAAAGGACGTCTCCGTATGACCGTGACCCCGATCGACCTGTTCGCCTCCTTCATCCGCCTGGACGAGGGCGGCCGAGTGCGGGCCGAACAGCCGGTGTTCGACGCCGAGCGGGACGGCTGGCAGCTGATGACCTTCCATGTGCGGGGCGACGCCGACGTCCACGCCGATCACTGGGAGGTGCACTCCGCCGCGGACGAGGTCGTCTCCTGTCTCGACGGCGCGATACGCCTCTACCTCCGCCCGGAGCAGCCCGGACACGAGGAGGAGGAGATCAGGCTCGTCGCGGGAACGGCGGCCATCGTGCCGCGGGGACGATGGCACCGCCTCGCGCCGGACGGCCCCAGCGACATCATGTCCGTGACCCTGCCGCGCGGCAGCCGCCTGGAGAAGCGGACCGACGGCTAGCACCCGGACGCCGGGCAGGCCGTCGCGGTCCGGTGCCGCTCCACCGCCGGCCGGGGCAGGGCGACACCGGGACCCGCGCCCCCACGGACTTCCTGACCCGTTCCGGGGCGCGCTGACGACCGGGCGGGCGCGGAAGGGTCCGCGCCCGCCCGACGGGCGGGTCAGATGCCGAACGGTGCCGCGTAGCGGACGGTCCCGTGGGGCAGGGGGTGGTCGGCGTCGAGGGAGAGGGCCATCAGGGCCTCGTCCGGGACGTCGATGGTCAGGCCGATGCCGTGGGCGGATGCCCGGGTGAAGCCGAACCGGGGGTAGTACGCCGGGTGGCCCAGGACGACGACATGGCGCTCGCCCCTGCTCCCGGCCGCCGCCAGAGCCGCGCGGACGGCGGCGGAGCCCGCGCCGGTGCGCTGGTACTCGGGCCGCACGGCGACGGGAGCCAGGCACAGGGCCGGGGTGTCGCCGATGTGGCAGCGGGTCAGCAGGGCATGGCCGACGGGGGTGCCGTGCTCGTCCGTGGCGACGAGGGACAGGCCCTCGATCCACGCCGGGTCGGCGCGCAGCGCGTCGACGAGGTCGGCCTCCAAGGGGGTCTCGAAGGCGGCGAGGACGATGGCGCGGACGGCCGGGATGTCGGCGCTGGTCTCGGCGCGAGTGATCCAGTTGCGCATGACAGATGAAGGTCCGTTCCAGGAGTGTGTTCGGAAGAGTCCCCGGCGGCTCACGCTTCCGACGGGGGCGGACAGGGCGAGGTCAGGCCACGGCCCGGGACGTGAGGGAGATCCGGGCGCTGAGCGGGGTGGCCCCGAGCGCGGTCATCAACCTCACCTCCCTGTCTTCTCTGCTCCTGATCGGCACGGACGCGTGCAAGTGTACAGCCCCGCCGCCTCGGGCCGCCCGGCCAGGACCGGCCGGGGCACCGGCCGGCGGCGACCCGGCAGGGGTGGCGCCTCGGTCAACGGGCCCGGGAACGCCCGCCGTTGCCGCGTGCCCGGCGGGTGGCCGGCGGTCCGGACGCGGTGCGCCGGCCCGGCTCGATCTGCTCGGCGAACGCCTGGAGCGCGGCCGAGCTGTTCGGCGGCATGACCGCCATCAGCCCGCGGTCCTGCGCCTCGGCCAGCGTGTCCGCGGCCCGGCTGCCCTCCGCGGTGAGGACCAGTCGCACGTGCCCGTCACCGGAGCCCCGCCGGTCCACCGGCGTCACGGCCCCGTGGGTACCGTCGGGCAGGGTCACCCACAGCTGGAAGTCGTCGTACCGGAAGAAGTCCGCGCCCTTCACGGGCCACGGGTAATGGTGTTCACCGGGCACCTTCGGCAGGATCCCCTGGTGGTTCCCGCGGCTCAGCGGTACGCACGCGTTGAAGAGGGAGTCGGTCCACGCCTCCACACCGTCCGCGTCCTCGATCGGCGTCTGGAGCAGGGCGTCCGCCTCCTCGTAGCCCAGGTCCGCGAGGGCGGGCAGCGTGTCCGGGAAGCCCGCCACGAGGTCGGCCGCGTCCCGGCGCAGCCGGTCGACCTTGGGCGGCTCGGCGCAGAACTGCATGCTCCACTCGATGCCCGCACGGGCCCGGTACATCCGCCAGCCGCCCGCCGTCCTCACCCACAGACTGCCGCCGTGATGCATCTCCCAGCCCTCGGGCGCCACGGGCCGGGGGCCGTAGGGCAGATCCGCGTCGTCCATCTCCTCGAGGATCCGGCGCGCCGTCCGTTTCGCGGCCCGGAAGAACGACGACTCGAAGCGCTTCGGGTGCTCGACCAGCCGGATCCGCCAGGGATGGTTCTCCGCGCGGGTGCCGCCCGGTTTGATCGTGTCGGGCATCGGGGCTCTGGCGACGGTGCCGGCGCGGGTCATGGTGCCCTCCTCGTGCCGCCCGTGGCCCGGGTACGGCCCACGGTGCCACTGCCCCCTGTGACCATCGTGCGCCGCGGTCCGGCGGTGTGCGAGCGCAGCCGCCGCCCCTGAGCCACACGGTAGTTGACCCTTGAACGGGGCATCGGGTGTCGGACCGCGCGCCCGCGTCAGGCTCCCCGGCTCTCACCGCCCCCGGCACTCCGTCCGGTGCGCACGAACCTCAGCGTCGCACGGCCCTCGCCCGGGCCCGGCGGCCGGTTCCACGGAAGGGTCCGGAACGTGTGCAGGCGTCCACGGGTGAGGGCGAGCCGCGGCAACCGGACACCGTACTCGGCGGCGAGCGCCTCCAGGGCCCGGCGTTCCCCCAGCCGCCCGGTGCGCGGCTCGTCCGCCCGGAAGAGCCGCTCCGGGTCCAGCGCGTCCGGCACGGACCCTCGTACGTCGACCGACGTGCCCCGCACGGTGAACGCGTACCGCTGCGCCCCGTCCTCCGCGACGGACAGATGGAAGACACCCGAGCGGCCGTCGAACGGCTCGCTCCACACCGTCACCGCGCGCGTGCCCCGCGAAGCCGCGATGCCCGGGGAGACGAACCACTTCTCGGCGAAGCGACCGCGCGGCCCCGGTTCCAGGGCGAAGCTCCAGCCGGGGCCCGCCCGGCCGACGGCGGTCAGCGCCCTGTCCTCCCACGGCGCCCCGTTCCCGGCGCCGCGGCGCAGCAGGCGGGACTCCCACGAGGTCATCGGCTCGTTCAGGACGGTCGTGCCGTCCGCGCCGATCCGGCCGGGCAGCCCGGCGGGCTCCACCGCCTCCACCAGCACGAAGCGATACGACGACAGGAGCTGGCCGCGATCCACCTCGGTCAGCCACGCCAGTCCCGGCGGATCCAGGTCGTCCGCCGACGCCGGGGCCGTACCCCGCTGCCCGGCCCGGGGTGTGGCCAGCAGCTCCCGGCCCCGCTCCGGGGTGAGCAGCGGGCCGAGGAGCGGATCGGCGCACAGGCCGACCGGGGCGATGTGCTCCGGGCCCACGGGCCGCCACGCGGGCAGCGCCGCACGCAGCGTCCGCCACGCCCCGTCCGTGTCGCCCCACCGGGCCTGCTCCCGCGCCTCCTCCACGGCACGCCCGAAGCCGCCCTCGGGGGCGTAGCGGTACGTGCCTTCCCGGACGGCGCGCAGGATCTCGTCCGCCGTCCCGGCCACCGCTCCCAAGGCGCCGCCCGGGTGGGAGGGCCACAAGGAGTCGTCCCGGTGGTGGCTCACGTGCTCGGCCGCCAGGACGGGCAGGACCTCCGGCGCGTACAGCGGGTCGGCCGCCAGCCCGTGGAACGACATCATGTGCGTCTGCCCCAGCAGCCGGCGGATCTGGTCGCGCAGCTCCACCGCCCGCGGTCTGCCGTACGCGATCGCCTCCGTCAGTGCCTCGTCGGCCCGCGCGTACCGGCCGCGCAGCGCCTCCAGCCGGGCGTCCGCCACGGACGCGTCCAGCGCCCGCGTCGTCTCGTTCACGAACTCCCGCCCGGCGCGGCGCGACCGGTGCGCCTGCAGGCGGTGGAACTCCCGGTACATCTCCTCCATGAACGCCCGGAACGACACGTACCGCTCCGGTGGGCTCGCGCGCCACGACGCGTAGCTGTACACGGCCCACTCGCCGTCGGCGTCCACGTCACCGGGGTCCATCAGGACGGACACGGCGTCCGACGCCACGTCCAGTCGCAGGGCCCGATGCCACAGGCCCGCGAGCAACTCCTCCCCGGGCGCGGGCTGGTCGCCGAGGTCCCCGGGGACATGCTCGGCCGGCCCGGCCGCGCCCCGGTGCCGCCGGATCTGGTCGGTGCCGGCCAGCAGCCGCACGAAGCCGCCCGCGTGCCGCCAGCCGTCACTCACCGCCAGGAACGTCCGGTACGAGGGCGGCAGCCGGTGTCCGAGCCGCTCCTCCACGGCGCGGATCCGCTCCTCGGAGGCGGGCGGGAACCCCAGCCGGCGCGTACGCAGAGGCTCCTCGTCGCCTGCGGGCCGCTCGTCCGCCGGCGCGTCAGGGTCCCGCGCGTCCGCCCACTCCTGGCTCCAGCGCGCCAGGAAGGCCCGCCAGCCGTCGATGTCCGTCATGCCACCGATCGTGCCAGGCCCCACTGACAACGCCCCTGCCTCAAGCGTAGGTTCGGCATCCGCTGGCATGAACCGACCGGCCGGAACGCGTACCGCGATGCCACGGGCGGGTAGCGTTCCGGTGTGAGGGTGGGCACCGAAGAGACCCGGCTGGTCGTGCTGCGCGGCAACAGCGCCTCGGGGAAGTCGTCCGTCGCGGCGGGGATCAGGGAGCGGTTCGGCCGCGGCCTGGCCCTGGTCGGGCAGGACAATCTGCGGCGCGTCGTACTCCGCGAGCGGGACCGCCCCGGAGCCGCCAACATCGGGCTGATCGACCTCACCGCCCGCTACGCCCTGGACGCCGGTTTCCACGTCGTCGTGGAAGGCATCCTCTACGCCGCTCATTACGGCGACATGCTCGCCCGGCTGCGTGCCGACCACCGCGGGCCCACCCACGGCTACTACCTGGACGTCCCGTTCGAGGAGACCCTGGTCCGCCACGCGGGCAAACCGCAGGCGGGGGAGTACGGCGAGGCGGAGATGCGCGCGTGGTACAGGCACCTCGACCTGCTGCCCGGCGGAGTCGAGACCGTGATCGGCGCCGACAGCTCGCTGCGGGAGACCGTCGACCGCATCATGTCCGACACCGGGCTGGCCGGCCTTCCGCCGCGGGAACACTGAACATCACGCACCCGGGACGGGTGCCCGCGCAACAGGCGCACACAGGCGAGGCACATGGCCCGAGCCCGTGGGCCGGGGCCATGTGCCTGGCGACTGCGTGCGGTCGGCGGACGTCTCGTGCCCGCGCGGGGTCAGAGAGGTGTCGGACCGGCGCCGCCCGGCCGGATCCGGCCTCGCCACGCACCGGACTCGCCGCCGCGCTCCTCGATGTACTCCTTGAACCGCTTCATGTCACCCTTGACGCGGCGGTCGATGGTGCCGAGCAGATCCGCGGCCTTCTCCATGGCTCCGCTGGGCTCGACGTCCATCACCAGCTCGACCTTGGTGTGGGTGTCGTCCAGGCGCTCGAAGCGGACGGTTCCCTTCTGGTGGGTGTCGCCGCTGGTGGTGCGCCAGGTGATGCGTTCGTCGGGCAGCTGATCGACGATCTCGGTGTCGAACTCGCGCCGCACGCCGCCGATCTTGGTGGTCCAGTGATTGTGCCGGTCGTCCAGTTGCCTGACCTCCTCGACGCCTTCCATGAAGTTCGGGAAATCCTCGAACTGCGTCCACTGGTTGTACGCGGTGTGGAGCGGAACGTCGACTTCCACCGCTTCCCTGACCGTGCTCATCTCAGCGCCTCCGTAGTCAGTCTTGCCTGGACCGGGCGAGTACCCGGGGGGCCGGGCGTTACGCCGCCCTTGCGCTGCGTGAGAGACTGACTACGTACCGCGTGGGGGGACGGGCGTCGATCCACGGACGACGGCGCGCGGATCCGGCCAGCGCCCCCCACTTCCGGCCACCGCGCTGACGTGGTGTTTTACAGTGGCTGCCACCAGTTCCGGCGACAGGACGTGTGAGGTATTCGCGAACATGCCGACTGAGACCTTTGAGTTTCAGGTAGAGGCCCGTCAGCTGCTGCAGCTGATGATTCACTCGGTCTACTCGAACAAGGACGTCTTCCTGCGGGAGCTCGTGTCCAACGCCTCCGACGCGCTGGACAAGCTGCGCCTGGAGAAGCTCTGGGACGACTCGCTCGACGCCGACGTCTCCGACCTGCACATCGAGATCGACATCGACAAGGACGCCCGCACCCTCACCGTGCGGGACAACGGCGTCGGCATGTCGTACGACGAGGTCGGGCAGCTCATCGGCACGATCGCCAACTCGGGCACCGCGAAGTTCCTCCAGGAGCTGCGCGACGCCAAGGACAAGGCCGGGGAAGAGGGGTTCATCGGCCAGTTCGGCGTCGGCTTCTACTCCGGCTTCATGGTGGCCGACGAGGTCACCCTGCTGACCCGCCGCGCCGGCGAGACCCAGGGCACCCGCTGGACGTCGCGCGGCGAGGGCACGTACACGCTGGAGACGGTCGACGACGCACCGCAGGGCACCTCGGTCACGCTCCACCTCAAGCCGGCCGACCCCGAGAACCAGCTCCACGACTACACCTCTCCCTGGAAGATCAGGGAGATCATCAAGCGGTACTCGGACTTCATCACCTGGCCCATCCGGATGATGCCCGAGGCCTCCGCCGCCGCCGACAGCGGCGACGAGACGCCCGAGCCCGAGACGCTCAACTCCATGAAGGCGCTGTGGGCCCGGCCGCGCGACGAGGTCTCGGACGACGAGTACCACGAGCTGTACAAGCACATCGGCCACGACTGGCGCGACCCGCTGGAGACGATCCGGCTCCAGGCGGAGGGCACCTTCGAGTACCAGGCGCTGCTGTTCCTCCCCGCGCACGCCCCCCACGACCTGTTCACCCGGGACTTCAAGCGCGGGGTGCAGCTCTACGTCAAGCGCGTGTTCATCATGGACGACTGCGAGGCGCTGCTGCCGCCGTACCTCCGCTTCGTCAAGGGCGTCGTCGACGCGGCGGACCTGTCGCTCAACGTGTCCCGCGAGATCCTCCAGCAGGACCGCCACATCGAGATGATGCGGCGCCGGCTGACGAAGAAGGTCCTGTCCACGGTCAAGGAGATGATGACCAAGGACCGGGAGCGGTACGACACGTTCTGGCGGGAGTTCGGCACGGTCCTGAAGGAGGGACTGGTCACCGACGCGGAGAACCGGGACGCCATCCTCGCCGTCGCCTCGTTCGCCAGCACGCACCACGACACCGAGCCGACCACCCTCAAGCAGTACGTCGAGCGGATGAAGGACGGCCAGGAGGACATCTACTACCTGACCGGCGAGTCCCGGCAGAGCATCGAGAACTCCCCGCACATGGAGGCGTTCCGGGCCCGCGGCATCGAGGTGCTGCTGCTCACCGACCCGGTCGACGAGGTGTGGGCGGACGCCGTCGGCGAGTACGAGGGCAAGAAGCTGCGGTCCGTCGCCAAGGGCCAGATCGACCTCGACGCGAAGGACGAGGAGTCCGGCGACGAGGAGCGGGAGAAGCAGACCGAGGAGTACGCCGGGCTGCTCGGCTGGATGAAGGAGCAGTTGGACGAGGACATCAAGGAGGTGCGCCTGTCCTCCCGCCTCACCGTCTCCCCGGCCTGCGTCGTCTCCGACGCGCACGACCTGACCCCGGCCCTGGAGAACATGTACCGCGCGATGGGCCAGGAGGTGCCGCGCGCCAAGCGGATCCTGGAACTCAACCCGGACCACCAGCTGGTCAAGGGCCTCAACCAGGCGTACAAGGAGCGCGAGGACCGCACGGAGCTGGCCGAGACGGCCGAGCTGCTGCACGGCCTGGCGGTGCTCGCCGAGGGCGGCCAGCCGAAGGAACCGGCCCGCTTCGTCAAGCTGATGGCGGACCGCCTGGAGCGCGCGCTGTAACGCGGCTCGCCGGACACCGGCGGCCTGCCCGGAGCACCCTCACGGGCTCGACGGGCAGGCCGCCGGGGCGCCGCATCCCGTGTACGAGGCGTCGTACACGAAAGTGCCACGACACTGTCCAGGCCGTACCGGCCCGCGGACAGGTCCGACCGGGGGAGGCACGAACAGATGCCGTTCGACGACAGCCTGCGCGACCTCGCGGCCGAGGCCCTGACGGCCTTCGAGCAGGCCACGGCGGTGCGCGAACCGGCCGCCGTGGAACGGGCGCTGGCGCTGGCGCACACGTGGTACGCACAGCTGCCCGCGGAGCATCCCGGGCAGCGGGCGATCGCCGCGTACCTCGCCTCGCTCCTGTACCTCCTGCGCGCCGAACAGGGCGCCGGCACGGAGGTGCCGGCAGACCTCGACCGCGCCCTGGACCACGCCGAACTGGCGGTCCGGCTGCGCGGACGAGCGGGGGAACACGACCCTCGGCTGCCCACGCTCGCCCGGTTCCTCGCGCAGACGACGCAGGTGCGGCGGGCCCGCCTGCGGGCCACCGGTGACCTCAGGGAACTCGACGCCGCGATCGAGGCGGCCAGGTCCGCCGTACGGCATCCCGCGACCCCCCGCCCGGAACAGGCCCCCCTCCTGGCCACCCTGTGCGGGCTGCTCACCGACCGGCATCTGCTCACCGGAGCGCCGGCCGATCTCGACGAAGCGGTCCACGCGGGGCGCGATGCCGTCGCGGCGGCGGATCCGGGATCCGCGTCGTACCCGGCCGCCTGCAACAACCTGGCCGTGGCGTTGCGCAACCGGAGCGAACGCCGCGGAGACCGGGCCGACCTGGCCGAGGCCGTCGTCCACGCGCGCGACGGAGCGGCAGCCGCCCCGGACGGGTACCTGCGCGCGGCCTGCCTGGGCACGCTGGGCGGCGCGCTCGTCCGGCAGTACGAGGACCAGGGCGACCCGCGTGCCCTGGACGAGTCCGTCGCGGCAGGGCGAGCCGCGCTCGACGCCCTGGGCGTGCCCGTGCCCGCCGCCCCGGACCCGGACGACGCCGTGGCGGAACCACCGGTGGGCGGCGCGGCCCACGCGGTGTCCGTGCTGGTCAACCTCGCCCTCGCGCTGCGCTGCCGGCACGAACGCACCGGCGACCGCGGTGATCTCGCCGCCTGCGTCGCCGCCGCCCGCACCGCCCTGCGCCTCTCGGCCCCACGCGACACCGACCACCCGGCCTGCCTGGATCAGCTGGCCAGTGCGCTGCAGCTCCGTGCCCAGCTGACCGGCGACGCCGAGGACCTGGACGAGGCGGTCGACGCCGGCCGCAAAGCGCTCCGCCGCTGTCCCCCCGACCACCCGGTGCGCGGCATCCTGCTGAACAACCACGCCCGTGCGCTGCGCCTGCGGTTCGAGCGCGAGGGCGACACGGCGGACCTGAACGAGGCGATCTCCGCCATCCGGCACGGCCTGACCACCGTCTCGCCCGGCGACGCCGGATATGTCCTGTGCCACGTCCAGTTGTGCGGCCTGGTGCTGCTGCGCAACCGGCTCGCCGCCGATCCCGTCGACCTCGACACGGCGGTGGCCGCCGCGGCCGAGGCCGTGACGGCCGCCGCCCCCGGCGACCCCCATCGGGCCATGTACCTGAACGCGCTGGGCATCGCACACCAGGAGCGGTTCGCGGAACGCCTGGACCCCGCCGACATCGAGGAGGCCGTCCGTGCCGCCCGGCAGGCGGCCGACGCCACCCCCCGAGACCACCCGCTGTACGCGGTGTGCCGGGAGAATTTGGGCAACTCCCTGCTCGCCCGCTGGGCCTGGCGGCTCGAACACGGAGCCGAAGGCGAGCCGGGCCCGGGCAGCGGGGAAGCACCCGTGCGGAAGGCGGAGGACCTGGCCGATCTGGACGATGCGATCGCAGCCCACCGCGCGGCCCTCGACGCGGCGGCGGGCGTCGCCGACCGGGCGCTGTGCCTGGCCAATCTGGGGAGTTCGCTCCGCCGGCGGTACGAGCACACCGGCCTGGCCCGCGACGCACACGAGGCGGAGGCCCTGCTGCGGGAGGCGGTACGCGCCACACCGGAGAGCAGCCACGTGTACGGCCGGCACCTGTTCGCCCTCGCCCAGTTGCTGCACGCGCGCCGGGAGCACACCGGCGGCCGGGACGGTGACGACGCGGAGGCCCTCGCGCTCTGGCGGCGGGCGGCACGGTTGCCCGGCGCCGCGGCGGCCGAGCGGATCGCGGCGGCCACCGCGTGGGGCGGGCTCGCGGCGGAACTCGGCGACTGGGCCCAGGCCGTGGACGGCATGGCCGCCGCCGTCGACCTGCTGCCGCTGCTCGCCTGGCGCGGCCTGGACCGCACCCAGCGCGAACGGCTGCTCGCCGACTGCGCGGGACTCGCCCAGAACGCCGCCGCGACCGCGCTGGCCGCGAACCGGCCGGAGCAGGCCGTCGAACTCCTGGAACGCGGCCGGTCCGTGCTCTGGTCGCAGCTGCTGGAGCAGAACACCGAACTCGACGCGCTGCGCACCGCGGCCCCCGCGCTCGCCGCCCGCCTGGACCGGGTCCGCGCCGCCCTGGACGCGCCGGACAGCGCGGGAGTCTCCGCACTTCCTCTCGCCGGTGCCGCCGCCGTGCCCGGGCCGGCGGGATGGCCGCGCCCCGCCTGGCTGGAGCGGCACGACGCCGCGGGCCACCGCACCGGGCCCGCCCAGGAGTGGGAGGAACTGGTCACGGAGATACGCAGCCTGCCCGGCTTCGAGCACTTCCTGCGCCGGCCTCCGCTGCGCGAGCTGCGGTCGGCGCTGCCCGGGCCGGTGGTCCTGGTCAACGTCAGCGCGCTGCGCTGCGACGCCCTGATCGTCACCCGCGACGCCGTGCGCGCGGTGCCGCTGCCCGGTCTGACGGCCGACGACGCGCACGCGCGCGTGGACCAGTTCCTCACCGTTCTCGGCGAAGCCGACCGCGCCGTCGGAGCCGCCGGCAGGGCCGTACGCCTGCTCCGCGAACGGACGCTCCGGGACATCCTGGAATGGCTGTGGGAGACGGTGGCCGCTCCGGTCCTCGAAGCGCTGCACCTCACCTCGCCCGTACCTCCCGAAGCCCCCTGGACCCGGCTGTGGTGGTGCCCCACGGGCCCGCTCACCCTGCTGCCACTGCACGCGGCGGGCCGCCCCGCGGACCCGGGCACGGACCGGCCCCGCCCCGGCGACAGCGTCCTCGACCGCGTCATCAGCTCCTACACCCCGACGCTGCGCAGCCTGGCCCAGGCACCCACCCGGGCGCACAGCGCCAGGGGCGGGGCCGGCCTGCTCGCCGTCGCCGTCGCCGAGGCACCCGGCCTGCCCGTCCTGCACGGCGTACGACAGGAAGCCGAGACGGTGACCCGGCTCTTCCCCGGCCGGTTCCCCAGGCTGCTCGACGGCCCGCAGGCCACTCGCGACGCCGTCCGCGCGGGGCTCGCCGGACACGCCTGGGCGCACATCGCCTGCCACGGCGGCCAGGACCTGTCGGCTCCGTCCCGCGCCGGACTCCACCTCCACGACGGCGTGCTGACACTGACCGAACTCGCCACCGCCCGGCGCGCGGGCCCCGGGGAACTCGTCTACCTGTCCGCCTGCGAGACGGCCATGGGCGGAGCGGACGTCCCCGACGAGGCGATCACACTGGCCCACGCCCTCCAGTTCACCGGCTACCGGCAGGTCGTGGCCACCTTGTGGAGCGTGGAGGACGCCGTGGCGTTGCGGACGGCCGAGGACTTCTACTCCCGTATGGCCCGCAGCACCGACCCCGGTCCGGCGCGCGCCGCGGAGGCCCTCCACCACGCGGTCCGCGCCCTGCGCGCCGACATGTCCCACGCGCCCGGCCGCTGGGCGGCGCACATACACGTGGGCGCGTGAACAGCGCCGCCGTGCCGCCTGGGTGCTCCTACGGCGGAGGCCGTGCCGCCGGCCCGCCCACGACCAAGGCCACCAGGTCACGGCACACCGCAGCTCGGCTCGCCGTACAGTGCTGCTCGTACGGCCCGCCCCGGCACCCGCAAGTCCCGCCCGGCCGGCGCCGCGTGCTTCGATGTCAGGAGGGAGCGCATCACGCATCGCCTCCTGACCCGGAGCCTCGGCCGGCCCGGCGGACCGCTCGGCCGGATCGGCGGCCGGCTTCACTCCGTACGCGGCTGGTCATGAGGGGGGGCGGGCACGCGGCATCGCAGCCCGCTACGACAAGCAGCCGGCGCAAGGGCCGAGCGTCGTCACACCGACGGTGGGGTGAGTTTGGCGGCCACGGCGTCGAGGACCCAGTCCAGACCGGTCGCGAAGGATGTCTCGGCGTCCACGTCCGTGCCGTCGTACACGGCCTTGGCCAGCGCCGGAAAGCGGCCCGTGGCCAGCATCCTCGTCACGTGCGGGCCGGAGGCGCGCTGCCAGTCGTGCTTGGACAGACCCGTGGCGCGCTCGGCCCGCAGGTTCGCGATCTCGCGCCTGATCGCACCGGTGAAGTAGGCGCTGACGGTCTCCACGGCGCGCATGACGGTGTCGATGTCGGCGATACCGTCGAGGGCGGACAACGTGGCCTCGGTGACGGCGACGCTGTTGGGGCCCAGGGACGGGCGGCCACCGAGCAGGTCGGCCAGCCATTCGTGACGCAGAGCGGCCTGCCTGGTGCGGTGGGCAAGGGTGCGCAGCGCCTCCCGCCAGTCACCGGGCTGCTCCTCGGGGAGGATCTCGGCGTAGACCTCGTCCACCATGAGGTCGAAGAGTTCCTCCTTGGTGGAGATGTATCCGTACAGTCGCATCGGGCCGGCGTTCAGCCGGGCGGCGACCTTGCGCAACGACACCGCCTCCAGCCCGCCCTCGTCGGCCAGCGCGACGGCGGCGGCGACGATCCGCTCCCGGTCGAGCGGCACGGGGCGGGCCGGCGGCTCAGGTCGGTCCCACACAGTCATGGTCACATCGTACTGTTGCGATTCAGTGTATCGGTAAAATACAGTGTATCGACATGAGACATCGTATCGCCGTGGTCGGGGCCGGCCCGGCCGGCCTCGCCTTCGCCCGTGTCCTGCACCGCCACGGTCACCCCGTCGCCGTCCTCGAACGCGATCCCGCCCCCGACGCCCGCCCCCCGGGCGTCGGGGGCGACCTGCACGAGAATCTGGGCCAGCTCGCGCTGGACAAGGCGGGGCTGCTGGCGGAGTTCCGGGCGCTGTCCCGTCCCGAGGGGCAGGCCATGCGCATCCTGGACCCGGCCGGGACCGTCCTGCGCGACTGGCGACCCCGTCCCGATGACCGGGCCAATCCCGAGATCGACCGCGGGCAACTCCGTGACCTGCTGCTCGGCCCTCTCGACGTCCAGTGGGGGCGGGGCGTGACGCGGGTGGTGCCGGGGACCCGGGACGGCGTACTGGTCCAGTTCGCGGACGGGCGCCAGGAGACGTACGACCTCGTGGTCGGCGCGGACGGCGCCTGGTCCCGGGTCCGCCCGGCGGTCTCGCCGGCGACGCCGCACTACACCGGTGTCACCTTCGTCGAGACCTCCCTGGACGACGTCGACACCCGCCACCCCGACCTCGCCCGGTTGATCGGCGACGGTTCCGTGGCTGTGTACGGCGTGAACCGCGCGCTCGTCGCCCAGCGCAACAGCGGCGGCCACGTCAAGGTGTACGCCCAGTTCCGCGCGCCGCTGGACTGGCACGCGCACCTGGACCCGGCCGACGCCGAGGCCGTGCGATCGAGCCTGCTGGCTCTGTTCGACGGCTGGGCCGCTCCCGTCCTCGGCCTCCTCCGTCACGGCACCGCGTTCGTCCACCGCCCCCTCCACGTCCTGCCCGTGTCCCACACCTGGACCCACGTGCCCGGCGTGACGCTCCTGGGCGACGCCGCCCATCTGATGCCCCCCTTGGGGGCGGGCGCGAACCTCGCGCTGCTGGAAGGCGCCGAACTCGCCGAGTCCCTCGCCGCCGGCCCCGGAGAACCCGACGAGGCCGTCCGCTCCTTCGAGGAGCGGATGTGGGCACGGGCCGGCAGGTGGGCGAAGATCACGACGGCCGGCCTGGAACGCCTGGTGAGCCCGGACCCCGCCGGAGCCCTCGCCCTCTTCGACGAGGTCCAGCCGTCCTGACCGCCGAGCGCGCGAGCACCGGCACCGACACCGGCCCGGCGCCACGCCCCGGCGGCTCCTTGGCCGCGGGTCCGCGGTGCGGATCGCCGCAGAGGCCGAGGGACCGGCCTGAGGTACCGCTCGGCCGGATCATTTCCCGGCCCGCGGTGCTTCCGCCGTCCACGGCGACCGACGCGCCGTCAGGTACGGGAAGTCGTCGGACGCGGGCCCGTGCACTGCGCGCGCGAACTCCTCGGCGTCGGCCCTCCGTTCGAGGCCGTCGACGTCGAGCGGCCCCCACGCCTGCTGGTACGCGGCCCTCCGGACTGACCCGCCCCCGCTCCGCGAGAGTCGGGCGCCGCCCCAGTTCTCGCATTGGCATGGACCTGACGCGGCGGGCGGGCTAGGCTCTGCCCCGCCACGCATGAGAGCGCTCTCAGAGAGATCGGCTGTTCCACCCCACCCCTGGAACGACGAAGGGCAACTCCATGAGACGCAGACGACTTACGCATGCCGTGCTGGCCTCGCTCCTGGTCCTGGGCGGATCGAGCGCGGCGGGCACGATCCCCGCGGCGGCGGCCGGCTCCAGCGCGTCCACTCCGTCAGCCCAGTCCGCCCCGTCCACCGCGGACCCCAAGCCCGCCTCCGACGGACTCCTGGCCGCGATGCAGCGCGATCTCGGTCTGACGCGCCGGCAGGCCGAGGCGCGGATCGCCGCCGAGCGCGCCGCCGCGGTACTCGCTCCGCAGGTGCGCCGGACGGCCGGAGAGGCCTACGCGGGCTCCTGGTTCGACGCCGAGCGGGGCCGTCTGACGGTGGCGCTCACCCCGGACGCCACGACGGGCACCCGCCGCGCCATCGGCGCGGCCGGAGCCGACGTGCGCACGGCCGAGCACTCGGCCCGGCAGCTGGACGCCGTCAAGACCCGCATCGACCGGCTGTCCGCGCCGCCGGGGGTGAGCGGCTGGCACGTCGACCCGGTGGCCAACGCGGTCGTCGTCGACGTCGTACGCGAGGACCGCTCTGACAACGATGTCCGCCGCTTCGTGTCGCGGGCCCGCGCAGCGGGTCCCGTCACGGTCCGGACCGTCGCCGCCGCACCGCGCACCTTCGCCGCGGGAACCGTCGGCGGCGACCCCTACTACACGGGCAACGTCCGCTGCTCCATCGGCTTCTCGGTGCACGGCGGGTTCGTGACCGCCGGGCACTGCGGCCGGCCCGGCGCCGGGGTCAGCGGCTGGGACGGCTCCTTCATCGGCACCTTCCAGGGCTCCTCCTTCCCGGACAACGACTACGCCTGGGTGAGCGTGGGCAGCGGCTGGTGGACGGTCCCGGTGGTGCTGGGCTGGGGCACCGTGCCCGACCAGCTCGTGCGCGGCTCGGCCGTGGCACCCGTCGGTTCCTCCGTCTGCCGCTCGGGATCGACGTCCCACTGGCACTGCGGAACGGTCCTGGCGACGAACGAGACCGTCAACTACAGCCAGGGCGCGGTGCACCAGCTGACGAAGACGAGCGCCTGCGCCGAACCCGGGGACTCCGGGGGCTCCTTCATCACCGGGGACCAGGCACAGGGCGTCACCTCCGGCGGCTGGGGCAACTGCGCCGGCGGCGGCGAGACCTGGTTCCAGCCGGTCAACGAGATCCTCACCCGGTACGGCCTGACCCTGCACACGTACACCGGCTGAACACCGGCGGCCCGCACCCGTACCGACCACCCGCGGCCCCGCCAGGGGCTCCGTGCGCACAGCGGAGGCCCTGGCGGGGCACCGCACCGACCCCCGGAGCAGACACCGTGCTGAGATGCCCGCCCCGCAGCGCCCGCTCACTGTCCCGGCCCGGAGGGGCCTTACGCCGCCTGCGGCACCTCGTGACCGCCGTCGTGGTGACGGCACTGGCCGCCACCACCCTCCTCACGGCCGGGGCGGCCGGGGC
>NZ_MUMF01000561.1:0-266 GCF_002155905.1 Streptomyces tricolor
GATGTGTATAAGCGCCAGGGGGCCCGCCCCGGCCCAGCCCCCGCTGTGAGCCTCACACCTGCGCCAGGCCCTGCTTGCGGATGTCCGCCAGACGCAGCGCGCCGATCTGCACGGCGGCCTGCGTCGCGTCGTTCGGTACGTCGCCCAGGCCGGCGTTGGTGAACGCGAAGGAGTCCTCGCCGACCCGGACGGCGGCCAGGTCCATGGTGAGCAGGTACTCCTCGTCGTCGGAGGTCGTGGTGGCGACGGTGACGCGCAGGCCCTGC
>NZ_MUMF01000561.1:288-4399 GCF_002155905.1 Streptomyces tricolor
ACCGCGTCCACGTCCGCCGGGCGGCGGGCGCCGATCTGGTAGCGCAGCTGGGCCTCGGTGTCGGCGTCGTCCAGGCCGACGGCGACCCGGGCCGGGGCGCCGAGGAGTTCGTCGCTGTAGAGGGCGTCCAGCAGCCGCTGGCACTCCCCGGCCGTGGTGCGCGCCTTCAGCAGCCCGTCCCGCCAGGTGGCCGCGCCGCGCGTCGCGGTCCAGGGGGCGCCCAGGTCGGTCTCGTTGATCAGCGCGGCCTGCGCCTGCTCGTCGCTGAGCGTGGCACCGTCGGGCCGCGCGGACGCCTTGGCCGTCGGGCTCGGCCGGTCGACGGTGGGCAGCGGATACGGCGCGGTCTCCGGGTGCTTCAGGCCGAGGGCCGCGCAGCCGCCGGCGGCTATCAGGCCGGTGGCGAGGACGGCGAGGAGGACGCCACGAGGGATGCGGAAGCGTATCGCGGGGGACATCGGTGCCTCCTGGGCTGCGAGCGGCCGGTGGTGCCTGCTCTCACGGCACCACCGGCCCGACCCGCCCACCAGCGCTCCGGTCCGTACGGGTGAGAGGCGGGGGTGGGAAAAACGGTGGCGGCCTGCGCACGGGGGCCGTAGCGTGCCGCCCATGCAGCGCGCCCTTCCGCACCCGTCGAGCACGACGACGCCGGACACCGTCCCGGCGCGCTGACACCTGAGCAGACCACAGGCCCCGGGGCGAACGCCCCGGGGCCTCGTCGTGCGCCGGGACGTCCGCCTCCCCCACCGAGGAGACCCGGATGAACGACCCGCTGCCCGACCACCGCCGCCTCGGCCGCGAGCTGGACCTCTTCGACACCGACCCGCTGATGGGCGCCGGCCTGCCGTACTGGCTGCCCGACGGCGCGACCGTCCGGCACACCCTGGAGGAGTACATCCGGGACGCCGAACGCCGGGCCGGCTACCGGCACGTCCACTCCCCCGCGCTCGGCAAACGCGAGCTGTACGAGATCTCCGGGCACTGGGACCACTACCGCGACGACATGTACCCGCCCATGAAACTGGGCGCCGAGGAGGTCGTCCTGCGCCCCAGCCTCTGCCCCCACCACGCCCTGATCTACCGCTCCCGCTCCCACAGCTACCGCGAACTGCCGCTGCGCATCGCCGAGATCGGCGCCATGCACCGCGCCGAACTGTCCGGCGTGCTGGGCGGCCTCACCCGGGTCCGCGCCATCCACCTCAACGACGCGCACATCTTCTGCACCCTCGACCAGGCGGTGGCCGAGGCCCGCGCCGCCCTGGAGCTGATCGCCCGCGCCTACGCCGACCTCGGCATCGAGGCCGTACGCCACCGCCTGTCGCTGCCCGGCGCGGGCGGCAAGTACGTCGCCGACCCCGAGCTGTGGCGCCGCGCCACCGCACTGCTGCGGGAGGTCCTCGCCGAGGCCGGGGTGGCGTACGAGGAGGCGGAGGGCGAGGCCGCGTTCTACGGCCCGAAGATCGACGTACAGATCGCCGACCCCGCCGGCCGCGAGTCCACCCTGTCCACCGTGCAGATCGACTTCCACCAGCCCGCCCGCTTCGACCTGCACTACATCGGCGCCGACGGCGCCCGGCACCGGCCGGTGATGGTGCACCGCAGCATCATCGGCAGCGTCGAGCGGGCCGTCGCCCACCTCGTCGAGGCACACCGCGGCGCGTTCCCCGCCTGGCTGGCCCCCGTCCAGCTGGCCGTGCTGCCGGTCGCCGAGGAGCAGGTGGAACCGGCCGCTGCGCTGGTCCGGGAGGCGCTCGCGCGCGGCCTGCGCGCCGAACTCGCCGGGCCCGGCGACGGCACCCTCGGCGCCCGGATCCGCGCGGCGCGCCGGGTGCCGTACCAGGCGGTCGTCGGCGCCCGGGAGGCCGGCGCCGGACTGGCCGCCGTACGCCTGCGCGACGGCCGCCGCCCCGGCGCGCTGCCGGTGCCCGACCTGCTGTCCCGGATCGCCGAACGGGTCGCGGCACGCGGCACCGCGCTCTGGGACTGAACCCGCGCTCCGGGACTGATCTAAGGTCGGCACGACGGAAGGAGTCCGCCGTGACCGGTCAGCCCATCCCCGTGATCATCGACTGCGACACCGGCGTCGACGACGCCCTGGCCCTGCTGCTCGCCGTACGCCACCCCGGACTCGACCTGCGGGCGGTGACCTGCGTGGCCGGGAACACCGACGTCGACGGGGTGGTCCGCAACACCCTCACCGTGCTGGAGCAGGCGGGCGCCCCCGACATCCCGGTGGCCCGGGGCGCCGAGCGCCCCCTGCTGGAGCCCGCCCGCTCCGCACCCGTGCACGGCACCGACGGCATGGGCGACCTGGGCCTGCCCGCGCCCACCCGGACCCCGGCGGCCGTCGACGCCGTCACGCTCCTGCACCGCGAGATCCTCGCCTCCCCGCGCCCGGTCACCCTCATCCCGACCGCGCCGCTGACGAACATCGCCCTGCTGCTGCGCACCCACCCCGAGGTGACCCGCAACATCGAGCGGATCGTGTTCATGGGCGGGGCGGTGGAGGTCGGCAACGCCACGCCGGTCGCCGAGTTCAACGTCTGGCACGACCCGGAGGCCGCGGCGATCCTGCTCACGGCCGGGGTACCGATCACCATGTACGGCCTGGACGTCTTCCGGCAGGTCGTCGTGGACAGCGCCGAGGTGCACCGGCTGCGCGCCAGCGGCGAGCCCGGCACCCGGCTGGCCGGCGAACTCCTCGCCCACCGGCCAGCCCACCAGGGCGAGCCGCCGGAGGCCGAGGAGGCGGGCGGCCTCGGCGACGCCGGCGCGGTGTGCGCGGTCGCCGACCCGCAGGGCATCACCACCCGCCTCCTGCCCGTCGAGGTCTCCCTCGCCCCCGGCCCGGCCCGCGGCCAGACCGTCGTCGACCGCCGCCCCCGCCTCGGCGAGTCCGAGATCCACGAGGGCGGACGCGAACGGGCGCTGGTGGACGTGGCGCTGGCCGTGGACGCCGACCGGTACGTGAAGCTGTACCTGGAAACCGTGGAACGCCCCTGAGACCCGGCCTGCCGAAAAAAGGGGGTCCGGTATCGGCCCGGCAGAACTTTTTGGTCATCGTGCGGGGCGCCCGCTCGCCAAAGAGCCGGTCGGTCACAGAAGTGGGCGTGCACTTTTCGGACCGCTTTCGCAAAGTGGCGGTTGAGAAAAGGCAAAAGACTTTTTTACTGTTCCGCCACCGAGCCGGACAGCGAAGAACCGGGTGCCTCTCCTGACGAGGGCACCCGGCCTGTCTGGTGCGGAACACGCCGCGCGGCCAACGGCTTTGGCGGGCAGACGGTCGCAGCGGCGCAGCCCACGCAACCAGTTCCACGGAGGATACCGTGAGCCACCCCCACCGGCTACGTGCCGCCATCCACGCCGACGGAACCACGCCCCTGATCGGCGTGTTCGACATGTTCTCCGCGTCCGTCGCGGCCCAGCACTACGACGGCATGTTCGTCTCCGGATTCGGTTTCGCCGCGTCCCATTACGGCCTGCCCGACATCGGTTTCATCGCCTGGCCCGACATCATCGCCTTCGTCCAGCGCCTGCGCCTCGCCTTTCCCCGGCAGCACCTGCTCGTGGACATCGACGACGGCTACGTCGACCCGGAGACCGCGTGCCACGTCGTCCAGAGCCTGGAGGCCGTCGGCGCCTCCGGCGTCATCCTGGAGGACCAGAAGCGGCCCCGGCGCTGCGGCCACGTCGACGGCAAGCAGGTGCTGCCGCTGGAGGAGTACCTGGAGAAGCTCGACATGGTCCTCCGGGCGCGCCGCGACCTGGTCGTGGTGGCCCGCACCGACGCCACCGAGGAGGACGAGATCCTGCGCCGCGCCAAGGCGCTCGCCGCGACCGACGCCGACGTCGTGCTGGTCGACGGGGTGCGCAGCGTCGACTGGATCCACAAGGTACGGCGCGTCATCGGCGACAAGCCCCTGCTGTTCAACCAGATAGCCGGCGGCAAGTCCCCCCGGCTGTCCCTGAGCGAACTGACCGGCCTGGGCGTCGACGTCGCCATCTACAGCACCCCCTGCCTGTTCGCCGCCCAGACCGCCATCGACCGCGCCCTGACCGACCTGAAGGCGGCCGACGGCCGCCTTCAGGTCGGTCAGGGCGCGGTCGATGG
>NZ_MUMF01000562.1 GCF_002155905.1 Streptomyces tricolor
GGCGATCTCGTCGAGCAGCCCGTCGGGGTCGTCCGGGGCGAGGCGGAGCATGCCGGCGATCGCGCCCTCCTCCAGCTCGCGGGCGACGAGGGTGAGCAGCTCCTTGCGCTGGGCGAGCCATTCGAGACGGGCGTACAGCTCCTCGGCGGGGCTCGGGCGGCGCTCGGGCGGCACGGGCCCGGCGGCCCACTCGTCGGCCAGTTCCCTGAGCAGGGTCTCGTCGCCGCGGGCGTAGGCGGCGTTCACCCGGCTGAGGAACTCCTCGCGGCGCGCCCGCTCGGCTTCCTCCTGGGCCAGGTCGGGGTGGGCCTTGCGGGCCAGCTCGCGGTAGAGCTTGCGGGCCTCCTCGCTGGGCCGCACCCGCTGCGGGGGCCGTACCGCCTGGTCGGTGAGCATGGCGGCGGCCTCCGGGAACAGGCCGTCGCCGTCCATCCAGCCGTGCAGCAGTTCCTCCACGCCGGGCATCGGCAGCACGCGGGCGCGGGCCTCGGCGGCCCGGCGGACATCCTCGGGGTCGCCGGTGCGGGCGGCCTTCGCCTCGGCGATCTCGGCGTCCAGCTCCTCGATGCGGGTGTAGAGCGGGCCGAGGCGCTGCTCGTGCAGGCGGGAGAAGTTCTCCACCTCGACGCGGAAGGTCTCGACGGCGATCTCGTACTCGATCAATGCCTGCTCGGCGGCCCGTACGGCCTGTTCCAGCCGTTCCTCGGGGCGGGGGGCGGGCTGGTCGGGTTCGGGGGTCGTCACCCGGCCAGCGTAGCCGCTGCGCCGGGCCCGGACCGCTCTGGCAGCTCGCCGCAGGAGTGCGGGTGCGCTGCCGGGTGCACGTGCGTCGTGGTCGCTCGCGCGGTCCCCCGCGCGCCGTGGGAACCGCAGCGTCCGCGCCCCTCGGGAACCGCAGCGTCCGCGTCCCCGGGGCCCCGCCCTCACACGCCCGGCTCCGCCTCGATCCGCCCGGCCTTGATCGCCGCCACCAGGTCGGCGTGATCCTCCTCCGTGCGGTCGGCGTACGCCACGGCGAAAGCGGCCATCGCCTCGTCCAGCTCCTCGTTCTTGCCGCAGTAGCCGGCGATCAGCCGGGGGTCGGCGCCGTGGGAGTGGGCGCGGGCCAGCAGGGCGCCGGTCATACGGGCGTAGTCGTCGATCTGGTCGGCGGCGAGGGCGGCCGGGTCGACGCTGCCTTTGCGGTTGCGGAACTGGCGCACCTGGTAGGGGCGCCCCTCGACGGTGGTCCAGCCGAGCAGGGTGTCGCTGACGACCTGCATCCGCTTCTGCCCGAGGACCACCCGGCGCCCTTCGTGCGGCACCGCGGGCACCGGGAAGCCGGCCGTGGCCAGGTGCGGCACGAGCGCGGCGGGGCGGGCCTCCTTCACCTGGAGCACCAGCGGCTCACCGCGGTGGTCGAGGAGCAGGACGACGTAGGACCGGGTGCCGACGCTGCCGGTGCCGACCACGCGGAAGGCGACGTCGTGCACGGCGTACCGGGCGAGCAGGGGGCGGCGGTCCTCGCCGAGGGTGTCGACGTACGGCTCCAGGGCGGCGGCGACCGCGGCGGCCTCGGCGTCCGGTATGCGGCGCAGCACCGGCGGGGCGGGTACGAACCGGCGTCCGCCGCCCGGCACCGCCTCGGTCGACTTCGCGGCGAACCGGCCGCTGGTGTTGGCGCGGGCCTTCTCCGCGACCCGCCGGAGGGTGCCCAGCAGGTCGTGGGCGTCGGTGTGGGAGACGAGTTCCTCGTCCGCGACGGCGTTCCAGGCGTCGAGCGCGGGCAGTTTGGCGAGCAGCCGCATGGTGCGGCGGTAGGCGCCGGCCGCGTCCCGGGCCGCGGCGCGGCAGGTGTCCTCGTCGGCGCCCGCCTCCCGGCCGGCGAGCACCAGGGAGACGGCGAGCCGCTTGAGGTCCCACTCCCAGGGTCCGTGCGCGGTCTCGTCGAAGTCGTTGAGGTCGATGACGAGGCCGCCGCGCGCGTCGCCGTACAGGCCGAAGTTGGCGGCGTGCGCGTCACCGCATATCTGGGTGCCGATCCCGGTGACGGGCGTGCGGGCGAGGTCGTACGCCATCAGTCCGGCCGAGCCGCGCAGGAAGGCGAAGGGGGTGGCCGCCATCCGGCCCACCCGGAGCGGGGTCAGTTCGGGCAGGCGGCCGGCGTTGGACTCGGCCACCGCACTCACCGCCTGGACCCCGCCCGCGCCGACGCGGCCAGTCCGGTCGCCGAGTCCAACGCCGGCCGCCTGCCCGA
>NZ_MUMF01000563.1 GCF_002155905.1 Streptomyces tricolor
TTCAATATCTGTCAGTCCAACACTGTTACGCTACTGCAGAATGGTCCAGACCTATTGACGTGATATCTGGACCACGCGCACTGTCATGCCTACGTCACCTCACCGCACCCCCACCGGGAGGCCCCGCATGATCAGACGCCTGCTCGCCACCGCGCTCACCCCCGCCCTCGCCGCCGGCGGCCTGCTCCTGACCGCCACCGGCCCGGCCTCGGCCGCCGCCACGGTCGAGGTGACGACCGCGGCCCAGCTGAAGACCGCGCTCGGCGCCGCGAGGCCCGGCGACACGATCCATCTGGCGGACGGCACCTATACCGGGAACTTCAAGGCGACCACGCCGGCCACGGCGTCCGCCCGCATCACCCTCACCGGCCCCCCCAGGGCCGTACTCACCGCCGGCGGCGGCTACGGCCTCCACCTGAACGGTGCCTCGCACTGGACGGTCGCCGGCCTGACCGTGACCGGCGGCCAGAAGGGCATCATGATCGACGCGGCCAAGGGGGTCGTGGTGGACGGCGTCACGGTGCACGGCCTGGACATGGAGGGCGTGCACTTCCGCAACTCCAGCACGGACGGCGTGATCAGGAACTCAACGATCTACGACACCGGGAACGACGGCCGCGGGATGGGCGAGGGCGTGTACGTGGGCACCGCGAACACGCTGTCCGACCGGAGCGACCGCGTCCAGATCCTGCACAACACCATCGGGCCCGACGTGGGCGGCGAGAACATCGACATCAAGGAGGGCACGACCGGCGCGCGGATCATCGGCAACACCTTCGACGGCAGCGGCCTGACCGGCGCCCACTACGACGACTCCTGGGTCGACGTGAAGGGCAACAATGTCCTCGTCCAGGACAACACCGGCACCGCCACCAGCAACGACGGCTACCAGACGCACAGCCAGCAGCCCGGCTGGGGCTGCGGCACGGTCTTCAAGGGCAACAAGTCGACTTTGACGGGCGCGACCGGCTCGACCCGCCTGGCGATCAACGTCACCCACTACAGCGCCGGCTGTACGACCACGGTCTACGGCACCAACACGGTGACCGGCGGCAACGGACTGACCAACGTCCAGGTGACGCCCTGAGGGGCGCGGGGAACCGCGCGACGAGCCGCGACGGACCCGCGGCGAAAAGACGACCCGCCCCGAACGCACCCCCGAACACACCGAGGGGCCGTACCCCGGAAGGTACGGCCCCTCAGCCGACTATCGGCTAAGCCCAGCGGCTAGCGATCAGCTCTGGCCGCCGGCCAGCTTCTCGCGCAGCGCGGCCAGCGCCTCGTCCGAGGCCAGCGCACCGGAGGTGTCCGCGCCCTCGGAGGAGTACGAACCGCCGGTCGCGGCCGGAGCCGCAGCCTCGCCGCCCTCGGCCGCGGCAGCGGCGTCGGCCTCGCGGGACTTGATGACCTGCTGCTGGTGCTGCTCGAAGCGGGCCTGCGCCTCGGCGTACTGGCGCTCCCACTCCTCGCGCTGCTTCTCGTAGCCCGGCAGCCAGTCGTTGGTCTCCGGGTCGAAGCCCTCGGGGTAGATGTAGTTGCCCTGGTCGTCGTAGGACGCGGCCATGCCGTACAGGGTCGGGTCGAACTCGACCGCCGTCGGGTCGGCACCGAAGGACTCGTTGGCCTGCTTCAGCGAGAGGCTGATGCGACGACGCTCGAGGTCGATGTCGATGACCTTGACGAAGATCTCGTCGTTGACCTGGACGACCTGCTCCGGGATCTCCACGTGGCGCTCGGCCAGCTCGGAGATGTGGACCAGGCCCTCGATGCCCTCGTCCACGCGGACGAACGCACCGAACGGCACCAGCTTCGTGACCTTACCGGGCACGACCTGGCCGATCTGGTGGGTGCGGGCGAACTGCTGCCACGGGTCTTCCTGGGTCGCCTTCAGCGACAGGGAGACGCGCTCGCGGTCCATGTCGACGTCGAGGACCTCGACGGTGACCTCCTGGCCGACCTCGACAACCTCGGAGGGGTGGTCGATGTGCTTCCAGGACAGCTCGGAGACGTGGACCAGACCGTCGACGCCACCCAGGTCCACGAAGGCACCGAAGTTGACGATCGAGGAGACCACACCGGAACGGACCTGACCCTTCTGGAGGGTCGTGAGGAACGTCTGGCGGACCTCGGACTGGGTCTGCTCCAGCCAGGCACGACGGGACAGGACCACGTTGTTGCGGTTCTTGTCCAGCTCGATGATCTTGGCCTCGAGCTCCTTGCCGACGTACGGCTGGAGGTCGCGGACACGGCGCATCTCGACCAGGGAGGCCGGCAGGAAGCCACGCAGGCCGATGTCGAGGATGAGACCACCCTTGACGACCTCGATGACGGTACCGGTGACGATGCCGTCCTCTTCCTTGATCTTCTCGATGGTGCCCCAGGCACGCTCGTACTGGGCGCGCTTCTTCGAGAGGATCAGGCGGCCTTCCTTGTCCTCCTTCTGGAGAACCAGGGCCTCGATCTCGTCGCCGACGGCGACGACCTCGTTCGGGTCGACGTCGTGCTTGATCGAGAGCTCGCGGCTCGGGATGACACCTTCGGTCTTGTAACCGATGTCGAGCAGGACCTCGTCCCGGTCGACCTTCACGATGACGCCGTCGACGATGTCGCCGTCGTTGAAGTACTTGATCGTCTCGTCGATCGCTGCGAGGAAGGCTTCCTCGTTACCGATGTCGTTGACCGCTACCTGCGGGGTGGTGGCGGTGGTCTCGGTGCTGCTCGTCATGTGGGAAAGGGCTCCGGTACGGACATTGAAGTCGTAGGTACTGCTTACGCCGGGAGCCCGTTTCGCTCTGCAGAAGCCGGACAGCCAAGGAAGCGCCACATTGAGCACCGGGTGCCCGGTGGCGCCTCGACAACCGAGGGGACATACAACAGATGCGAGCGCAGCCTGCTACGTCTGAGGTGCGCAGGCCCGCAGCGCAACTTGTAGCATACGGGGGCAGCCGGACAGGGTCAATGCGCGAAGGCGCACACCCGGGGCGGATCGCCCGATACCCGGCAGAAGAAACGTCCCAACGGGCCAAGCAGACCCACGGGATCCCCTTCCGGACGGACCCTCGGCGGGCTGGACGGAAGAGTACGACGAGGGAGCCGATCATCCAAGAGCGGGAAGCGTACGACCCGGATTGGTCCGAAGGGTTCGAGCCGGAGGCCACCCGGCGCGACGCGGGCGTCACGGAGAGTTCGCGGGCGAACCGGGGCTGGTGGGACCGCAACGCGGACGAGTACCAGATCGAGCACGGCACGTTCCTCGGCGACGACCGCTTCGTGTGGGGTCCGGAGGGCCTGGACGAGGCGGAGGCCGGACTGCTCGGCCCGCCGGAGGAGCTGAAGGGCAGGGCCGTCCTGGAGATCGGCGCGGGCGCGGCGCAGTGCGCGCGCTGGCTGGCCGCCCAGGGCGCGCGGCCGGTGGCGCTGGACCTCTCGCACCGCCAGCTGCAGCACGCGCTGCGGATCGGCGGATCGTTTCCGCTGGTCTGCGCGGACGCCGGCGCGCTGCCCTTCGCGGACGGCTCCTTCGACCTGGCGTGCTCGGCGTACGGGGCGCTGCCGTTCGTGGCCGACCCGCGGCTGGTGCTGCGCGAGGTGCGCCGGGTGCTCCGGCCGGGCGGCCGGTTCGTGTTCTCGGTGACGCATCCGATCCGCTGGGCGTTCCCGGACGAGCCGGGCCCGGAGGGCCTGTCGGTGTCCTCGTCGTACTTCGACCGCACGCCCTACGTCGAGCAGGACGAGCGGGGCCGCGCGGTCTACGTGGAGCACCACCGGACGCTCGGCGACCGGGTGCGGGACATCGTGGCCTCCGGTTTCCGGCTGGTGGACCTGGTGGAGCCGGAGTGGCCGGCCTGGAACACCGCGGAGTGGGGCGGCTGGTCGCCGCTGCGCGGGAACCTGATCCCGGGCACGGCGATCTTCGTCTGCGAGCGGGACTAGCTCCTTCGCCTCTTCCCTCCCGAGCTTCTTCCGGGTGCGCGCACGCGCGCGCGGGCACGCGTTCCTTTCGGGTGCGCGCACGCGCGTGGGGGCGGCTTCCGCCGTCGTACGACACTGGGGGCGTGATCCGTTACGACGCTCTGGACGCGCTGCCCGTGCGCTCCGCCCTGCCCGCCCTGACCGACGCCCTGGAGGGTGACGGCACCGCCGTCCTCGTGGCGCCGCCCGGCACCGGCAAGACCACGCTGGTGCCGCTCGTGCTCGCGGGGCTGGTGGGCGGCGGTCCCGCGCGGCGGGTCGTGGTGGCCGAGCCGCGGCGGATCGCGGCGCGCGCGGCGGCCCGGCGCATGGCGTGGCTGCTGGGCGAGCGGCCCGGCGAGAGCGTCGGCTTCACGGTGCGCGGCGAGCGGACGGTGGGGCGGCACACGCGCGTGGAGGTCGTGACCACCGGTGTCCTGCTGCAACGGCTCCAGCGCGACCAGGAACTGGCCGGGGTGGACGTGGTCGTGCTGGACGAGTGCCACGAGCGGCATCTGGACGCCGACACGGTGGCCGCGTTCCTGTGGGACGTCCGGCAGGCGCTGCGGCCGGAGCTGCGGCTGGTGGCCGCGTCGGCGACCACGGACGCCGAGGGGTGGGCGCGGCTGCTCGGCGGAGCGCCGGTGGTCGAGGCGGCGGGTGCGGCCCATCCGGTGGAGACGGTGTGGGCGCCGCCGGCGCGTCCGGTACGGCCGCCGCACGGGATGCGGGTGGATCCGGCGCTGCTGGCCCACGTGGCGTCGGTGGTGCGGCGGGCGCTGGCCGAGCGGGACGGGGACGTGCTGTGCTTCCTGCCCGGTGTGGGGGAGATCGCGCGCGTGGCGGGTCTGCTGGGCGACCTCGGTGACGTGGAGGTGCTCCAGGTGCACGGGCGGGCGCCNNGGCGCCCGGGGTGCGGCGCCGGGTGGTGCTGGCGACGTCGGTGGCCGAGTCGTCGCTGACGGTGCCCGGGGTGCGGGTGGTGGTCGACTCCGGGCTGGCGCGGGAGCCGCGTGTGGATCACGCGCGCGGGCTGAGCGGGCTGACGACGGTACGGGCGTCGCGGGCGGCCGGGCGGCAG
>NZ_MUMF01000564.1 GCF_002155905.1 Streptomyces tricolor
GGCACGGCGGCCCCGGCGGTGCCAGCGGCTTCGACGGTCCCGGCGGGCACGGCGGCCCCGGCGGCCCGCAGGGCGGCCCGGCCGGTCCCACCGGCGGTCCGGTCACCGGCGACGGCACCCTCGTCCCGTCGGCCGTCCCGTCGGCCGGCGGCGGCCCCGGCATGGGGCCGGGCGAGCCCTTCGACGGCCCCGCGGGCGCCGGTCCCGGCGGCCAGGGCACCCCGCCCGCGCGCAGCGCCCTCACCGACATCGCCGACCTCGACGCACCGGGCGGCCCCGGCGCCGGCGGCTTCGACGGTCCCGGTGGCCCCGGCGGCCCGGGTCGTCCCGGCGTCCCCGGCGGGCCGGGTTCCGCCCCCGGCGCGGGTCCCGCGGGCCGGGGTCCCGGTGGCGGGCTCAGCGACGACACCGCGATCCTCACTCCGCAGAAGCCGGCCCCGGAGCCCGGTACGCCCGGCTACCGCTCGCCGGCCGCCGACAACGTCTCCGGACACACCGTCACCAGCGGCATCCCGGTCGTCCCGAACGCGGGGAAGTCCCCGTTCGGCACCCACCCCGACGGCCCGGCGGCGCCCAAGCCCGCGCCGGCCCCCGCGCCCAAGGCGGCGGCCAAGCCGAAGAAGAAGGGCCGCAGCAAGCTGATGCTGCTCGGCGTCGGCGTGTTCGTCGTGGCGGGCGGTGCCTACGGCGCCGGACTGCTGATGAACCACACCGACGTGCCCAAGGGCACCACCGTGCTCGGTGTCGACATCGGCGGCGGCACCCGCGACGACGCCGTCAAGAAGCTGGACGACGCCTTCGGCGACCGGGTGAACAAGCCGCTGAAGCTGTCCGTGGGCGGCCGGACGGTCTCCCTCACGCCGGAGAACGCCGGGCTTCAGTTCGACTACCAGGCCACGGTGAGCGAGGCGGCGCAGAGCGACTACAACCCGGTCAACGTCGTCGGCTCCCTCTTCGGGCAGAAGCGCGTGGTCGAGCCGGTCATGCCGGTGGACGAGGAGAAGCTGCAGGCCGCCCTCCGGCAGGCCGGCGGCGGTGCCGGCTCGGTCACGGACGGCACGATCAAGTTCGAGTCCGGCAAGGCCGTGGCCGTCTACGGCAAGGCGGGCAAGGCCATCGACGCCGCCGGCTCGACCGGCGCCGTCGAGAAGGCCTACCGCACGCTGGTGGAGACGGGCACCCCGACCCCGGTCACCGTGCCGACCACCACCAAGCAGCCGACGGTGTCGAACGCCGAGGTCGACCGGATGATGAAGGAGTTCGCGAAGCCCGCGATGTCCGGTCTCGTCCGGGTGCAGACCGACGCGGCGCACAGCATCCCGTTCGGTCCGGTGTCCCTGCCGAAGATCCTCGGCTTCAAGGCCGTCGACGGCAAGCTCGTGGACACCTACGACCTCCAGGCGCTGAAGGCGGCCTACGGCAGCACCTTCGACGGCGTGCAGATCCAGACCGCGACCGGCAAGCGCGGCGTCCTGCCGCAGGACGTGGTCTCCGCACTGCGGAAGGCGCTGCGCGGCAAGACGGCGGCCGAGCGGGTCGGAGTCATCGACACCAACCCGAGCTGATGCCGGGGTGACGCCGCGGGGGGCCGGGGCGGGCGCGTGGTGAGCCGCCGGCATGACATCCGTCATCCGGCACTCAGGACCCGCGACACTGCCCGGCCCCCGGCCCGCCCGGCCAGCATGGGCGCATGACGACGACAGCGGTACCGGCCACCACCGCCCCGGTGGCCGGGTTCGACCAGGTGACCAAGACGTACGGGAGCGTGCGGGCCGTCGACGGCCTCTCGCTCCGGCTGTACCCGGGCGAGACCGTCGCCCTCCTCGGCCCGAACGGGGCCGGCAAGTCCACCACCCTGGACCTGCTCCTCGGGCTCAAGCACGCCGACAGCGGCACGGTGAGCCTGTTCGGCACCGGCCCGCGCGAGGCGATCCTCGCCGGCCGGGTCGGCGCCATGCTGCAGAGCGGCGGTCTGATGGACGGGGTCACCGTGGCCGAACTGGTGGGGCTCGCCCGCGCGCTGCACCCGCGGCCGTACCCCGCCTCCGAGGTGCTGGCCCGCGCGGGCCTCACCCCGATCGCCGACCGCAAGGTCGACAAGCTCTCCGGCGGCCAGGCCCAGCGGGTCCGGTTCGCCCTCGCCACCGCCGGCGACAGCGACCTGGTCGTCCTGGACGAGCCGACCACCGGCATGGACGTCTCCGCCCGCCAGGCCTTCTGGGCCACCATGCGGGAGCAGGCCGACCAGGGCCGTACGGTGCTCTTCGCCACCCACTACCTGGAGGAGGCCGACGCCGTCGCCGACCGGGTCCTGGTGCTGCACCGCGGCCGGCTCCTCGCCGACGGCACGGCCGCCGAGATCAAGGCGCGGGCGGGCGTGCGGCGGATCACCTTCGACCTGGCCGGGGACGTCGACCAGGACGCCCTGCGCGCACTGCCCTACGTGACCTCGCTCGACGTCTCGGGCCGGACCGTCCGCCTGCGGTCCGCCGACGCCGACGCCACCGTGCACGCCCTGTACGGCCTCGGCCTCTACCCCCGCCACCTCGAAGTCGCCGGGCTCGGTCTGGAGCAGGCCTTCGTCGCCCTCACGGAGGCCGAGGAGGCGAAGCGGCCGTGCTGAACACATGTGCCACGCGGGGCCTGATCAAGCTGGAACTCGTCCGCGCCCTGCGGAACAGGAAATTCCTGTTCTTCTCGGTGCTCTACCCCTCGATCATCTACCTGATCTTCTCCAGCAGCGCC
The DNA here is from genome assembly GCF_002155905.1 of Streptomyces tricolor. Taxonomy (GTDB): domain Bacteria; phylum Actinomycetota; class Actinomycetes; order Streptomycetales; family Streptomycetaceae; genus Streptomyces; species Streptomyces tricolor. Next base: position 2,746 of record NZ_MUMF01000564.1, read on the forward strand.
GGCTCGGCCGCGAAGGTCGACGGCAGCGAGCTGACCGTCGCCACCTACCTGATGGTCTCCATGGCCTCCTTCGGCGCCCTGACCGCCGTCCTCATGGGCAACAGCGAGCGCATCGCCAAGGAGCGCGAGAGCGGCTGGGTACGGCAGCTGCGGCTGACCCCGCTGCCCGGCCGCGGCTACGTCCTCGCCAAGACGGCGAGCGCCGCCGTGGTGAGCCTGCCCGCCATCGTCGTGGTGTTCGCCGTCGCCGCCGTGCTCAAGCACGTACGCCTGGACGCCTGGCAGTGGCTCGCGCTCACCGGGGTCGTCTGGGCCGGCAGCCTCGTCTTCGCCGCGCTCGGCGTCGCCCTCGGGTATCTCGCCTCCGGGGACGCGGTCCGCCCGATCACGATGATCGTCTACTTCGGTCTGTCGCTCCTCGGCGGCCTGTGGATGCCCTCCACGAGCTTCCCGCAGTGGCTCCAGGACATCGCGAAGTGGCTGCCCACGCACGCGTACGCTGCCCTGGGACGCGCGATCGAACAGAACCAGGCCCCGCACGCCCAGGACATCGCCGTCCTCGCCGTCTCCTTCGTCCTCTTCACGGGCGGCGCGGCCTGGCTGTACCGGAAGGACACGCTGAAGGCGTGAGCACGACGACGGACGACCCGCGGACCCGGGGCACGCGGCCGGACCACCAGATGCCGATCGGCCGGACCCCGCGCACCCGGCGCGAGCTGCTGGCGAAGGCGCTGTGGATCGGCGTGTGGCTGGTCTTCCTCAGCTCACCGGTCCACGACCTGGCCGGCGGCCACCACACCGCGCGCGCCACCCTCGCCGGCTGCCTCGGCCTGGCCGCCTTCGTCGGGGTCTATCTGACGCTGGTCTTCCGCAACATGGGCCGGCCGTTCGCACCCCGGACCGTGCTCGCCCTGCTCGCGGTCCTCGCCGTCCTGGCCCCCGTCCTCGCCTTCACCCTCGGCAGCGCCTGGCTCGGCCTCTTCGTCTACCTCTCGGTGGCCTGCGGGGCGACCCTGCCGGTCCGGGCGGCGTACTGGGCCGTCCCGGCGACGGCCGCGGTGATGTACCTCGTCGGGCTGCACTCGGACGAGCAGGAGGCCCGCGGCCTGGTGATCCTCGTCGTGCTCATCGGGTTCGCCATGGTCGGGGTCGGCCAGCTCGTGCGCACCACCGTCGAGCTGCGCAAGGCCCGGGCCACCGTCGCCCAGCTCGCCGCCAACGAGGAACGGCTGCGGCTCGCCCGCGACCTGCACGATCTGCTCGGCCACTCGCTGTCGCTGATCACGCTGAAGAGCGAGCTGGCCGGCCGGATGCTGCCCGACCACCCCGACAAGGCGGCCCGGCAGGTCGCCGACATCGAACAGGTCAGCCGGCAGGCCCTGGTCGACGTCCGGGAGGCGGTCACCGGCTACCGGCGGCCCCGGCTCGCCGCCGAACTCGCCGGCGCCCAGGTCGCCCTGACCGCCGCCGGGGTCGTCGCCGAGGTGCCCGCCGAACCCGATCTCGCCGGCGTCCCCGAGGACGCCGAGTCGGCGCTCGCCTGGGCGCTGCGCGAGGCGGTCACCAACGTGGTCCGGCACAGCGGCGCCGACCGCTGCGTGATCCGGCTGCTGCGCCGCCAGACCCTGGACGGGCCGGTGCTCGAACTGTCCGTCGAGGACGACGGATCGGGCGGCTCCGGCAACGGGCCCGGCAACGGGCTGACCGGCCTGACCGAGCGGCTGGAGAAGGCCGGCGGCACCCTGGAGGCGGGCCGGACCCGGCACGGGTTCCGGCTGCTCGCCCGCGCGCCGGCGGCCACCGCGGCGGACGTAGGATCCGGGGCATGACGAGCACGATCAAGGTCCTCCTCGCCGAGGACCAGTCGATGGTCCGCGAGGCGCTGGCCGCGCTGCTCGGCCTGGAGGACGACATCGAGGTCGTCGCCCAGGTCGCGCGCGGCGACGAGGTGCTCGCGGCCGTCGGCGCGCACGGCGTGGACGTCGCGCTGCTCGACATCGAGATGCCCGGCTGCACCGGCGTCGAGGCCGCGGCCCGGGTCCACCGGGAGTTCCCCGGGGTGAAGCTGGTCGTCCTCACCACCTTCGGCCGGCCCGGCTATCTGCGCAGCGCCATGGAGGCGGGCGCCGACGCCTTCCTCGTCAAGGACGCCCCCGCCGCCCAGCTCGCCGAGGCGATCCGCAAGGTGCTGGCCGGGGAGCGGGTCATCGACCCCACGCTGGCCGCCGCCGCACTCGCCGAGGGCGCGAACCCGCTCACCGAGCGGGAACGGGAGGTGCTCCGCGCGGCGGCCGACGGCTCCACCAACGCCGAACTGGCCCAGGCCCTCCACCTCTCCCCGGGCACGGTCCGCAACTACCTGTCCACCGCCATCCAGAAGCTGGCGGCCCGCAACCGGGCGGAGGCGGTGCTGATCGCCCGGGAGAAGGGGTGGCTGTGAGCACCTCCCGCTCCCCGCGCCGGGTCAGTTGAGCTTGGCCCGCGCCGTTCCCGCCTCCTGCCGGACCTTCCGGGCCGCCGACTCGTCCACCACCTCGATCAGATCGGCGTAGTGCTCCAGCTCCTCGGCGCCCGCCACGAACTGCCCGCGCTGCACCAGCAGTTGCCCGCGCTCGTAGCGCAGCCGGGCCGGATGGGAAGGGATGAGCAGCGCCAGCTCCACGGCCCGCAGCGCGACGTCCGACCGCTCCGGCCGCGCCGCAGCCCACGCCCGGATGTTGTTCAGGATGCGCTGGACGACCTCCAGCGGCGGGGCCGGCTCCAGCATCGAGGAGTGCAGCGGCGCCCCCGTGGCCCCCACCACCAGCAGCTCGGCGTCCGTCCCGGTCAGCACCCGGCCGCCGTCGAACGGATCGGCCAGCACCTGCTCCGCCGCCGTCCCGAACCCGACCACGAAGTGCCCCGGCAGCGCGACCCCGTACACCGGAGCGCCCGCCCGGCGCGCGACCTCCAGCCACACCACCGACAGCAGG
>NZ_MUMF01000565.1 GCF_002155905.1 Streptomyces tricolor
CGCCCGCCGCCACCACGGCCGCCCCGACCCCGAGCGCCCGGCGCGGCCCGGCCAGGAGCAGCTGGACGGTGACGGCGACGGCGGTGGCGATCCACGCGCCCCGGCTGAAGGACACGGCGAGCGGAGCCAGAAGGGCGAGCGCGCAGCAGGCGGCGAGCACCCGTTCCCGTACCGCGGGCCGGCCGAGCGCCAGGCCCACCGCGCACACCAGCCCCAACGACACCACTGTCGCCATGCCCATCACGTCCGCCGGCCCGAAGGTGCCGACGGCCCGGATCTCCTCGCCCCGGTACGAGGCCCCGGTCCGGGTGAGGTACTGGTGCACGCCGACCGCCCCCTGCCACCCGGCGAGGGCCACCAACGCCCAGGCCAGCAGCCGGAAGTCGGCCCGGCCGCGGACGAGGAGCAGTACGGCGGCCGGGACCAGGACGAAGACCTGGAGGTAGCGGCCCAGGCCGGTGAGCCCGGCGCCCGGCGCGACCGCGTGCAGCGCGGCCAGCGCGAGGCCGGCCACCGGCAGGCCGAGCAGCAGCGCGGCGACCGGGGTGAGCGGGCGGCGGCGCGCGCGCAGCAGCCGTACCGCGCAGAAGACGACGACCAGCGCGGACAGCGCGTCGGCGGGACCCGCGCCGCCCTCGCCGCCGGGGGCGACCGGCAGCGCGAGCAGCGCGACCACGCCCACCACCGGCAGCACGGGGGACAGCGGGGCGGGGCCGCGCGGCGGCAGGGCGAGGGTCATCGGTCAGCTCCCCGTGGACCGCACCAGCGCGGCGGCGGTGCGCAGCAGGATGCAGACGTCCTGCCACAGCGACCAGGTGTCGATGTAGGCGTTGTCGAAGCGGGCCCGGTCCTCGATGGAGGTGTCGCCGCGCAGCCCGTGGATCTGGGCCAGCCCGGTGATGCCGGTCCGCACGCGGTGGCGGGCCGCGTAGCCCGGGTAGGTCTGGCTGAACTGGGTCACGAAGTACGGCCGTTCGGGGCGCGGTCCGACCAGGCTCATGTCGCCCCGGAAGACGTTCCACAGCTGGAGCAGCTCGTCCAGCGAGGTCTGCCGCAGCAGCCGGCAGAAGGGGCTCATCTCCGGCTCGCCGGCCACGCTCCACCGGGTGGCCGCCTCGTGCGCGTCGACCGGGCGGTGGGTGCGGAACTTCAGCAGCGTGAAGGGGCGGCCGTCCTTGCCGATGCGCTCCTGCCGGAACACCACCCCGGGCCCGTCGGTGAGCCGCAGCACCACCGCGCACACCAGCAGCACCGGGCTGAGCAGCACCAGCAGCACGCCCGACACCAGCACGTCCAGCAGCCGCTTGGCGACCCCCGTCCGCCGGGGCGCGCCCAGGTCGAGCCGTCGCACGGCGAACCCGGCGAGCCGGTCCCGCACCTCGTACGCCGGGCTGTCCGCGTCGGCCTCCCACACCGTGCAGCCCGACGCGGCGAGCGCCCGCAGCAGCGGACCCTGCTCGGTACGCACGGCCGGGTCGACGGTGAGCACGACCCGCACCCCGTTCCGGAGCAGCGCCCGCTCCACCTCCTCGCCGGTGGTGAGCACCGGCAGCCCGCCGGTGCCGTCCGGGCGTTCCGCGACCACGCCCACCGGCCGCACCCCGCAGCGCGGATGCCGCAGCAGGGCGGCGGCCACCCGCTGCGCGGTCGCCTCGGGCCCCATCACCAGGGCGGTGTGCGGGCGGCGGCGCAGCACGACCCGGCGCCGCCAGTGCACGAGGCCCCGGCCCGCACCGGCCGCCGCCGTGTGCAGCGCGCAGCCCAGCAGCAGGGTCCGGGCGGTGAGGGCGCGCCCGGGGTCGTACGCGGCGAGCAGCGCGGCCAGGCCCAGCCAGGCCACCGCGATCCGCGCGCACACCGCGGGCAGTTCGTCGAGCACACCGGGGACCGGACGCGCGGAGCGCGGGCGCAGCAGCAGCGCGCCGGACGCCAGCGCGGTGACCAGCGCCGGGCGGCGGGCGGCCTCGTCCAGCGCCGCGGCGCCCACGAGCGCGGCGAGCAGGTCGGCGGCGAGCAGGGGCAGCGGCGAGGCGGGCCGCGCGGGTTGCCGCCGCAGCGGGAACCGGAAGCCGCCGGCGGGGCGGGCCGGCAGGACGGAGACGGGTGGGAATCCGTGGTCCCGTGGCTGGGCGCCGGGGGAGGGGACGGTGCTTTCCGCGGTCACGAGTGGATGGACTCCCTGCACTCGGAGGGCACGGGCCGGGCTGGTTCGCCGTTCGCCGCGCACGGGCTGGTGGGGCCGAGGAGTTCGCGGTAGAGGGCCGCGATCCGGTCGGCGGTGTGCCGCACGTCGTGCGTGGCCAGGACGTGCCGGCGTCCCTGGTCGGCGAGCGCCGCGCGCAGCGGCGGATCGGTCAGCAGCGCGGTGACCGCCCCGGCCAGC
>NZ_MUMF01000566.1 GCF_002155905.1 Streptomyces tricolor
CCTCGCCGCCCCCGCCCTCCCGGCCGACCTGCGCCCCGAGGCCGCGCGCATGGCCGCCGACCTCGCCCCCGACCTGCCGCCCGAGGCCGCGGCGGCACTGGTGGCGGCCTGGGCCCAGCTGTTCGGGCTGGTCGGATTCGAGCTGTTCGGGCAGTTCAACCGGGTGGTGGAGGACCGCGAGACCTTCTTCCGCCATGCGGCGGACCGCCTCGCCGAGAGCACGGGCCTGGGCGGGCCTTAGGCCGCGAACGGCTCTGCTACGCCGCGGGGCGGACTCCGGCCCTCGGCCGGTGCTGCCCGGTGTACGGCCCTTCGTGTGCGGTCCTCGGCTGGCTTGCCCGGTGTACGGCCTGGCTCGGGGCTCCGCGTACCGGCTCGGGCGGTGCCGAGCCGTGCGGGGTCCCTCGGCCGGGTTGCGCGGCGCACGGCGGTCCGGGGGTGCGCCGCGTACCGGCTCGCCGGGTCCCGGGCGGCGTGCGGTCGTCAGGCGGGTCGCGCCGTGTACGGGACCTGATCCGGGGCGCCCCCTACCGGCTCGGGCGGTGCCGAGCCGTGCGGGGTCCCTCGGCCGGGTTGCGCGGCGCACGGCGGTCCGGGGGTGCGCCGCGTACCGGCTCGCCCGGGCCCGAGCGGCGCGCCACCGACCGGTTTCTCCCGGCGGGGTGCCCCCGATCCGGGCCCTCGCGTCGCATCGCCCGGCGCGGGCGCGGAGTCGTCCGCGGTCCCGGCGCGTACTCCCCGGGGAGTACGTGTGATCACCTCGTCCGGCTGACGTCGTCGCCGCGCGTCGGCGTCTAGCGTGGCCCGCATGGAAGAGCAGCGCGGCGGTGGTCCCTCGCACGGGTGGCGGCACGGGCCCGCGTGGTGGGACCTCCCGGACGACCCCGAGGCGCGCCGCGCTCGCCTGCCGTGGCGGTCCACCGCGCTGGTCACCGCGTTCGTGCTGGTCGGCAGCGTCTTCGCCGCGCGCGGCCAGTCGGACCGGGTGCCGCTCGACGGCCCCGCCCGCGTGCTGCTGCTCGCCGCCTCCGTCCCGCTGCTGTGGCGGCACCGCCACCCGGTGGCCGTGGTCCACGGCACCGCGGCGGCGGCCCTGGCCTATCTGGCCCTCGGCTACCCCTACGGGCCGGTCTTCCTGGCCGTCGCGGTCGGCTGCTTCGGCGCGGTCGTCGCCGGCCACCGCCGGGCCGCCTGGACGGCGATCGGGCTGCTGTGGGCCGGACACGTCCTGGTCGCCCTCTGGCTGTACCACTGGCTGCCGCCCACCGGGGACCGGGGCGCGGGACTCGGTCAGGAGATCGTCGTCGCCACCTGGGTGCTGGCCGTCGCCGCCCTCTCCGAGCTGGCCCGGCTGCGGCGCGAACAGTGGGTGCGGGAACGCGCGGACCGCGCCGCGGCGGCGCGCCGCCGCGCGGACGAGGAGCGGCTGCGCATCGCCCGCGAGCTGCACGACGTCCTCGCGCACAGCATCTCCGTCATCAACGTCCAGGCGAGCATGGGACTCGCGCTGCTCGACAGCGACCCGGAGCAGGCCCGGTCGGCGCTCACCACCATCAAGGCCGCCAGCAAGGAGGCGCTCGGCGAGGTGCGCCAGGTCCTCGGCACCCTGCGCGCTCCGGGCGCCGCCCCGCGCGCCCCCGCGCCCGGCCTGGACCGGCTGCCGGAGCTGGTGCAGCAGGCCGCGGCGGCCGGCCTGACCGTCGAGACCGAGGGCGAGCCGCCCCGGCTGCCGCCCGGCGCCGACCTGGCGGCGTTCCGCATCCTCCAGGAGGCCCTCACCAACGTCGTACGGCACTCCGGTTCGCGGCACGCGCGCGTGCGCTTCGGATACGGGGACGGCGCGCTGCGGCTGCGGATCGACGACGACGGTCCGGCGACCGGCGCGGACGCCGGGGGCAGCGGGAACGGGTTGGCCGGCATGCGGGAGCGGGCCGCCGCGCTGGGTGGCACCATCGAGGCGGGCCCGCGCCCCGACGGCGGCTTCCGGGTGCTCGCCGTCCTGCCGTCGGACCTCAGGGAGGACCAGTGATCCGGGTGCTGCTCGCCGACGACCAGTCGCTGGTGCGGGCCGGTTTCAGGGCGCTGCTCGACGCGCAGCCGGACATCGAGGTGGTCGGGGAGGCCGCCGACGGCGAGGAGGCGGTGCGCCGGGTGCGGGAGCTGCGGCCGGACGTGGTCCTCATGGACATCCGCATGCCGCTGCTGGACGGCCTGGCCGCGACCCGGCGCATCGCCTCCGCGGTGGAGTCGGCGGACGTGAAGGTGGTCATGCTCACCACCTTCGAACTGGACGAGTACGTCTTCGAGGCGATCCGCGCGGGCGCCTCCGGGTTCCTGGTGAAGGACACCGAGCCGGAGGAACTCCTGCGCGCCGTACGGGCGGTGGTCGCCGGGGACGCGCTGCTGTCGCCCGGTGTCACCCGTCGGCTGATCGCCGAGTTCGCGGCCCGCTCCAAGGAGCCCGCGGCGGCGGACGCGCTGTCCCGGCTCACCGAACGGGAGCGGGAGGTGATGGCGCTGGTCGGCATCGGCCTGTCCAACGAGGAGATCGCCCGCCGCCTGGTGGTCAGCCCGCTCACCGCCAAGACCCATGTGAGCCGGACCATGGTGAAGCTGGGCGCCCGGGACCGCGCCCAACTAGTCGTCCTCGCCTACGAGTCGGGGTTGGTGCGACCGGGCTGGCTGGGCTGAGCCGTCCGCCGGAAGCGCACCAGCACGCTGACCACGCGGGCCGTGAACACCACCGGCGCGATCACCGTGCCGAGCCGCAGCAGGCTCGTGGACAGCAGATCGGGGAGGTCGAAGAGGAGCGCGGGCCCGGCCACGGCCCCGAACAGCACGGCCGCCGCGAACGCGGCGCTGACCAGTGCGTACCCGATCTCGACCGTCGCCGCGTCCTGCTCCGCCTTGGTCCGGCGTCCCCCGTATGCGTACATTCCGTCAGTTTCACAGGCGTGCGCCCGGCGGGGCAAGCGATCCCCGCCGGGCGCACGTGTGGAGGCGTCCCCCGGTTCCTCTAGTCGCGGACCGGTACGCGGTCCGCGACCGCCTCCTTCACGGTGGACTTGGCGACCACGACGGACCGTCGCGGACGGGGCCGGCGCAGTCCGGAGAGCGACAGCAGCAGTCCCACGACGGCGATGACGGCGACGACGACCAGGCCGGGCCGGTAGCTGTCCAGGACGGCCTGCGGGGTGGCCTTCTCGGGAGCGTGCGCGGTCACCACCGCCGTCACGACGGCCAGGAAGAGCGCACCGCCCACCTGCACCGAGGTGTTCAGCAGGCCGGAGACCATGCCCTGTTCGTGCTCGTCCACGCCGTTGGTGGCCTGGACGTTGAGCGACGGGAAGGTCAGCGCGAAGCCCGAGCCGACCAGCAGCATGGTCGGCAGGATCACGGCCGCGTAGACCGGGTGCAGGTCGACGCGGAGGAACAGCACGTATCCGGCCGCCAGCAGGACGAAGCCGAGCACGATCAGCCGTGCGGTGCCGAACCGGTCGATGACGGCCCCGACCTTGGTCGCGGAGAGCGCCACCAGCGCGCCCGCCGGCAGGAACGCCAGCGCCGTGTGCAGGGCCGACCAGCCCAGCACCTGCTGCATGTAGAGCGTGACCAGGAACTGGAACCCCGTGTAGCTGCCGACGAACGTCAACGCGCCCAGCTGGGCCCGGACCTGCGGCCCGGAGCGCAGCACCCCGAGCCGGATCAGCGGGCTCGGGCTGCGCCGCTCGACGAGCACGAAGGCCACCAGCATGACGGCCACGGCGGCGAAGGACAGCAGCGTCCGGGCCGAGGCCCAGCCGGTCTCGGGCGCCTCGACGACGGTGAACACCAGCAGCAGCATCGAGGCGGTGCCGAGGACGGCGCCCGGGATGTCGTAGCCGCCGTGGTCGCGTTCGCGCTCGCTGCGCGGCAGCAGCTTCATGCCCACGAGCAGGGCGAGCAGCGCGACGGGCGCGGGCAGCAGCATGGTGAACCGCCAGCTGGCCTCGGTGAGCAGGCCGGAGAAGACCAGGCCCATGGAGTAACCGGCGGCGGCGCAGGTGGTGTAGATCGACAGGGCCCGGTTGCGCAGCGGGCCCTCCGGGAAGGTCGTGGTGATGATCGACAGGCCCGCCGGTGCGGTGAAGGCCGCGCTGAGGCCCTTGACGAAGCGGCTGGCGATCAGCAGCGGGCCGGAGTCCACCAGCCCGCCGAGCAGCGAGGCGAGCGCGAAGACGCCGAGCGCCACCAGGAACACCTGGCGCCGGCCGAGCAGGTCGGCGGTCCGGCCACCGAGGAGCAGCAGGCCGCCGTAACCCAGGATGTAGCCGCTGACGACCCACTGGAGGGTCGACGTGGACAGGCCGAGATCGGCGCCGATGGAGGGCAGCGCGACGCCGACCATCGACACGTCCAGCGCGTCCAGGAACATCGCGGCGCACAGCACGAGCAGGGTGCCCCACAGCCGGGGGGTCCAGCGGACCGCCGGGGACGGGGCCGTGGAGGTGGTGAGCGGAGAGGTCATGCCCAGGAGACTACATGCGTATGCATCGAATGCAAGCGCATTTAATTACGATGCAATGAACTCTCTTCTCTGCTACGGTGCGGTCATGGCGGCGAAGAAGCAGCCCGAACAGGCGCTCGCGGAGCAGTGGCGGGACATCCTGGCCCTGCACGCCCGCACCCAGTGCGAACTGGACCGGGCACTGCACGGGCACGGCCTGTGCGCGAGCGACTTCGAGGTTCTCGACCTGCTGGCCGAGAGCGCTGCGGCGGACGGCGGCTGCGCCTACCGGGTCCAGGAGATCTCCGACCGGGTCCACCTCAGCCAGAGCGCCCTGTCCCGGCTCATCGGCCGGCTGGAGAAGGACGGCCTGGTCGAGCGGGCCATGTGCCCGGAGGACCGGCGCGGGGTGCGGGTGGCGCTCACCGCGAAGGGGCGCGCGCTGCACGGCGAGGTACGGCCGGTGCAGCGCGCGGTGCTGGCCCGGATGCTGGCCGACGCCGGCTGACCGGGCGTCAGATCCCCGAGCGCTCCCGTCACAGGGCCGCGAGCGGCGGGTCGCCGGTCACCCGCGGCACCGCCGTCCGGTTCCGCAGCGCCAGGTACAACTGGTCGGCGGGGCCCGGCAGTTCGGCCTCGGCCGGTCCCTCCTCGCCCCGTACCGTCACCGGCGGCTCGGCCGTGAGCCGTACGGTCCACACCGCGTCCGCCCCCGCGCCCGCGCCCACCGCGTGCACCCGCAGCACGTGCGGCTCCGCGCTGCGCAGCCGGCTGCGGGAGCGGGCGTGGAAACCACGCAGCAGTTCGTCGAGGCCGTCCACCGCGAGATCCGGCGCGATCGGGGACGGCGTTCCGCCGTGCGCCGTCTCGGCGTCATAACGGTGCACGGTCGTCTCGTGCGCCTGCCGCCGGGGCCAGAACGCCGGCGGCGTCAGCTCGGCATCGGCCGGCTCCGGCGGGTCGCCGAGGGGCCGGTGGGCGGTGTGCGCGTCGGCGACGAAGGCGGCGGCCCATCGGCGCACCGTGCCCGTGTGCCCCACCTGGTCGCGCACCCGCCACTCCGGGCAGGTCGGCACCACGGCGTCGGCCCCCGCCGGCAACTGACCCTCGCCGTCCAGGAGCTCAAGGAAGTCGGCAGTCTCCATGCGGACGACTCTGCCGGATGGAGTGCGCTCCAGCGGGCCTGGTTCCTCCACCCGACCCGATCGGGCACAGGATGTCGGGTCCGGCGGGGTGCCCGCTGCCTAGCGTGGTGAGCGCGAAAGAGGAAGGAGACCGGGAGTGCTGGAGCGGCTCAACCAGACCCTGGAGCACATCGAGCGCCGCCTCGACCGGGAGATCCACGTGGCCGAGCTGGCGCGCATCGCGGCCACCTCGGAGTACCACCTGCGCCGGATGTTCTCCGCGCTCGCGGGGATGCCGCTGTCGGAGTACATCCGGCGTCGGCGGCTCACGGTCGCGGGTGCCGAGGTGCTCGCGGGGCGTGAGCCGCTGCTGGACATCGCGGTGCGCTACGGCTACGGCTCGGGCGAGGCGTTCGCCCGGGCGTTCCGCGCGATGCACGGGGTCGGGCCGGGCGAGGCCCGGCGCACCGGCGCCGCGCTCGTCTCCCAGCCCCGGCTGACCTTCCGCCTCACCGTCGAAGGGAGCAGCAGCATGCGTTATCGCGTCGTGGACAGGCCCGACTTCACCGTCGTCGGCCTCAAGGCCCGGGTGCCACTGGTGCACGCGGGGCCGAACCAGGCGATCATCGACTTCGTCCGCGGGATCGACCCGCAGACCCTGCGCAGTCTGGAGGAGCTGGCGGACCAGGAGCCCGAGGGCATCGTCGCGGTCTGCGACGACCTGGACCCGAGCCGGGCCGAAGGCACCGAACTCGACTACTACCACGGGGTGATCACCTCGGCGGCGGCCCCCGAGGGCACCACGGCCCTCCCGGTCCCGGCCGGCGCCTGGGCGGTCTTCACGACCTCCGGGCCGGCTCCGCGGGCCATCCAGGAGCTGTGGCGGGACGTGTTCACGGAGTGGTTCCCGTCCACCCCGTACCGCAGCCGCCCCGGCCCCGAGATACTGCGCACCCGCCTGTCGGCGGACGGGACCGAGGCCGACGCCGAGCTGTGGCTCCCGGTGGAGCGGGAGCAGGGCGGAACGGGGCACCGAGCCGACGGCGCCTGACGGACGGGGCGCTTCGGCCGACCGGAGCGGCCGACCGGCACGGCCGACCGGAGCGGCCGGCCGAAGCACCCCCGCCGTCACCGGGTCACCGGACGCTCACCCCTGCTGCCCCCACCCTGCCGGCCGTCCCCGCCGGTGTCCTGCGGCTGCCCGACCGCGCCAGGAGCACACCGCCGATCACGAACACCGGCCCGACGCCGGCGGCGGCCAGTCCCGTCAGCCACACCTCCTGCGCCAACGGCAGGTGCTTGTCTTCGAGGTGCCGTCCGGAGCCGCGCGGTGCTGCTTGCCCCGGTACGCCACCGGTCGGTCTCGTCCTACGGGTCCTCAGTCCGCGAGGGCGCCCATCGGGTCCCAGGCGGGGAGGACGATCGGCGGCCGGTCGAGGGCGGCGGCGAGCTCCGGCGGCAGCGCGGAGCGCCGGACGGCGATCTCGAAGACATGCTCGCCGAACCACGAGTCGTTCATGGTCCAGAAGCCCTTGTCCGCCCTCTCCTCGCCCCAGCTGTTCTCCACCCGCCACCGGCGTGGGCTCCCGTCCACCACGTCGACGCCGGTGAACAGCATCGCGTGGGTCATCTGCGTGTCGTGGTGCAGCAGCCGGGCGGCCTTGTCCATGGTGAAGGGGGCGTCATAGACGGCCGCGTAGTCGAAGAGCGCGGCGTCCCAGACGCCGGCGTCCGCGCGCATCATCTTGGCCACGTCACAGCCGAACCACACCGGCTCGCCGCCGATCACCGTCTCCATCGCCAGCCGCTTCAGCAGCTCCATCGGCGCGTTGAGATAGACCACCGGCGGGGCGTCCACGACGTTGCCGAGGTACTCGACGGTGAACGTGCGGCCCATCGGGCTGGACTCGCGCGGGTCGTGCACCAGGCAGACGTACTCGTCCAGCGGGAGCCGCACGTACGCGGCGGCGAACTCCGCCGGGGTGAGCCAGCCGTCGCGGTGGAACTCCTTGTTCCTGTCCTCCCACTGCCACAGGAACCGCTGCGGCGGCGTGCCCAGGTGGATGCTGAGCACCCGGTGCACGGCGGCCAGCACCTCCCGCTTGTGCCCCCGCTGCGCTGCGACCCCCTCGGCGGCCAGTCCGCGCAGATCGCGGGCGCCCTGGCGGAGCAGGGTCTTCAGGGCCCGGTTCATCGCCCGGGTCGAGGAGGAACTCTCGGTCTCCGGCATCGCCGACTTCGGCACCAGGCCGTGCTTGTCGACCAGGGCCACGAACATGTTCCACTGTCCGCCGTCACCGATCGGGCCCGCCAGCAGGTGCGCCACCGTGCGGTCGTCCAGCTCCCGGTCCGAGGTGTCGATGATCGCCTCGAGGAAGTAGTTCGCCCGCTCGAACTTGTCCCACCAGAGCAGGTAGTTCTGCGAGAACTCGAAGTCCTTCACGCCCAGCTTCCGCGCCGCGCCGACCCGGAGCAGGTTGAGCCCGGCGAACATCCAGCAACGCCCGCTCTGCTTCTGATCGGTGACCTTCCAGTCGTCCAGGTGGTGGGAGACCGAGTGGTCGATACCGGTGAGCACGCGCCGGTCCAGGGCCACGTCGTCCACGGGTGTCCGGGTGACCGCGTTCTGCATCAGCCGGTTGGCGGGGCGGGCGGCGAACTCCTTCTCGAAGACCTCGATCTGGTCCGGGGTCAGGCCGCGGTCCATGGCCTGGCGGGAGGCGTCGCGTCCGAAGCTCACAGCGGTCTTCCTCCGGTTCCCGGGAGTTCTCGACAGGAGCGCTCCCTCACCGTCGCACGGCGGTTCGACCACCGTCAACGGAGCGTCGAGGGGCGTCCGAGGGGCGCGGTCACCACCGCGACGTGCGCCGCCCGGTCGGCGCGTCAGCCGCCCAGCGCCCGTCGCGTCGATGCCCCGATGACGGCGGCGACGGCGGCCAGCACGGCCACGCTGGTGAGCGCGGCGGACAGGGAGAACCAGTCGGCCATGAAACCGATCGCGGGCGGTCCGAGGAGCATGCCGCCGTAGCCCAGGGTGGAGGCGACGGCGACGCCGGACGGGCCGGCCAGCGCGCCCGCGCGCTCCACGGCGACCGGGAAGAGGTTGGCGAGCCCGATCCCGGTGACCGCGAAGCCGATCAGCGCCGCCCACACGGAGGGCGCGAGCGAGCCGAGCAGCATGCCGGCCGCGGCGACGGTGCCGCCGGTGATCACGGTCCGGGCCCGGCCGAGGCGGGACAGCAGCGCCGTGCCGGTCAGCCGGCCGACGGTCATGGCGAGCGCGAAGCACGCGTACCCGGCGGCTGCGACGCCGGGGGAGGCCGCGAGGTCCTGCTGGAGATGGAGCGCGCCCCAGTCGGCCATCGCCCCCTCGCCGTAGGCCGTGCACAGCGCGACCAGCCCGAGGACGACGACCAGCCCGCGCCCGCCCGTCCGGCCTGCCGCCCCGCCGTCCTGCTCCGCCGCCGAGGCGGGCGTCCGCTCCGGCGGCACCGGCGGTTCCTGGCGCAGCAGGGTCCGCCCGGCGACGGCCGTGACGAGCAGCCCGATCACGGTGAGCCCCAGCAGATGGCGGGTGGGGGAGAGCACACCGGCGACGAGCCCGCCGAGCCCCGCGCCGACCATGCCGCCCAGGCTGAACGCGGCGTGGAAGCTGGGCATGATCGGCCTGCGCAGCGCGGCGACCAGGTCGACGGCGGCGCTGTTGAAGGCGACGTTGACCCCGCCGTAGGCCGCCCCGAACAGCAGCAGTACGGCACCCAGCACCGGTGCCGAGCGGGTGAGCGGGGGCAGCGCGACACTGAGCGCGAGCACGACCATGCAGACCACGGTCACCGGATGACTGCCGTAGCGCCGGCACAGCCGGCCGGTCAGCGTCATGGTGAGCACGGCCCCCGCGGACACCCCGAGCAGCGCGAGCCCGAGCGCGCCGGCGGAGGCGTGCGTCTGGTGCTTGATGTCGGGGATGCGCACGACCCACCCCGCGAAGAGGAAGCCGTCCAGCGCGAAGAAGGCG
>NZ_MUMF01000567.1 GCF_002155905.1 Streptomyces tricolor
CACCACACCCGTCAACGGGAAAGCCGCGACCAGGCGCTCCACCGCACCCCGGTCCGACACATCACACGCCACCACATCCACGGCGGCGCCCAACCCGGCCAGTTCGGCCACCAACTCCTCGGCACCACCCCTGCGGCTCGCCAGCACCAGCCGCCGCACACCGTGTTCGGTGACCAGATGCCGGGCCACCAGCCTGCCGAGGACGCCCGTGCCGCCGGTCACCAGGACCACGTCGTCCGGGCCGAACGGCGCGCCGTCGTCCGGCTGGGCACCGGTGCGGGCGAGTCGGGGGACGTACGTCTCGCCGGCGCGTACGGCGACCCACGGCTCGTCGGCCAGGGCCGCGGCGGCGGGCAGGGCGCGCTCGGAGTCGGGGTGTCCGTCGAGCGTGACATGGCCGAACCGGCCCGGGTGTTCGGCCTGGGCGGAGCGCAGCAGACCGCCGACGGCGGCGCCGGGCAGGTCGGTGTCGCGGGTGACGAGGACCAGTCGTCCGGCCCGGTCGTCGGCGATCCACCGCTGGACCGCGGCGAGCGCCTCGCGCACGGCCCGGCGTACCGCCTCGGGGGTGTCCGTCCCGTGCGGTGCGTCAAGGCGCAGGAGTTCTGCGGCGGTGTCGTCCGCGGGTGCGGTGGCGGTCACCGGCAGCCAGTCCAGGTGCAGAACCGGGTCGGCGGGGGTGCGGGCGGCGGCGACCTGCCCGGCCGTGACGGCCCGCAGGCGCAGCGAGGCGACGGTCGCCAGGGGCGCGCCGGTTCCGTCGGCGAGGTCGACGGCGACGGTCTCGTCGCCCAGCGGGGTGAGCCGTACCCGTGCCGCGCGGGCGCCGACGGCGTGCACACGCAGGCCGTGCCAGGCGAAGGGGAGTCCGCCGTCGCCGACCAGCCCGCCGAGGCCGATCGGGTGCAGGGCCGCGTCCAGCAGGGCCGGGTGCAGCAGGAAGCCCGACTCGTCGGCGTCCGCGGGGAGTTCGACGTCGGCCAGGAGGTCGGTGCCGTGCCGCCAGGCCGCGCGGACGCCACGGAAGACCGGACCGTAGTCGAGACCGCGGTCGGCGAGGGTGTCGTAGAGCGCGGACACGTCCACCGGTTCGGCGCCGGCGGGCGGCCACTCGGTCAGCGGCGTCCCGGTCGCCGCGGTGTCACCGGGCGTGAGGACGCCCTCCGCGTGCCGGGTCCAGGGTGCCTCGCCGTCCTCGGGGCGCGCGTGCACGCTGACGGTACGGCGGTGGTCCGCTTCGGCGCGGCCCACCCGTACCTGGAGGTGCAGGGCGCCGCGCTCGGGCAGCGCCAGGGGCGCGCCGAGGACGAGCTCGTCCAGGGTGCCGCAGCCGACGCGGTCGCCGGCGGCGAGGGCGAGTTCGGCGAGCGCCGCGCCCGGCAGCAGGGTGGTGCCGAGGACGATGTGGTCGGCCGTCCAGGCGGCCGGGTCCGCGGCGAGCCGTCCGGTGAGGACCAGGCCGCCGTCCTCCGCGAGGTCGACGGCCGCGCCGAGCAGGGGGTGCCCGGCGGCGGTCAGTCCGGCTCCGGCCAGTTCGTCGGCGGAGGGGCCGGAGGGGGTCAGCCAGTAGCGCGTGTGCTGGAAGGCGTAGGTGGGCAGGTCGGCCTGGCCGGTGACGCCCGGGAAGCAGCGTGCCCAGTCGACGTCGGTGCCCGTGGTGTGCAGGGTGGCGAGGTGGGTGAGGAGTTGCCGCGGCCCGTCCTGGTCGCGGCGGAGGGTGCCGACCACGACGGCGGTCCGCTCGGCGGCCTCCGCCGTCTCCTGCACCGCGGCGGTCAGCACCGGGTGCGGGCTGACCTCCACGAAGACCCCGTGACCCGCGTCGAGCAGTGCGCGCACCGCGGGTTCGAATCCCACCGGCTCCCGCAGGTTGCGGTACCAGTAGCCGGCGTCCAGCGCGGTGCCGTCGGCCCACTCCCCCGTCACGGTGGACAGCAGCGGAACCGTGCCCTCGGCCGGCCGGATGCCGTCGAGGTCGGCCAGCAGCCGGCACGCACCGGTTCCACGAGCGGCGAGTGGGAGGCGTAGTCCACGGCGATTCGGCGGGCCCGTACCTCCCGCTCCGCGCAGTGCGCGAGGAACTCCTCCAGCGCCGCCGCCTCACCGGCGACGACGACGGACCGCGGACCGTTGACCGCCGCCACCGCGACCCGGTCCGCCCAGCCCGCCAGCAGCTCCTCCGTCTCGGCGGGCGCGGCAGCCACGGACACCATGCCCCCACCGCCCGCCAGCGCCGTCAACGCCCGGCTGCGCAACGCGACCACACGCGCGCCGTCCTCCAACGACAGCACACCCGCCACGCAGGCGGCCGCGATCTCACCCTGCGAGTGACCGACGACAGCCGAGGGCACGACGCCGTACGAACGCCACACCTCCGCCAGCGACACCATCACCGCCCACAACACCGGCTGCACCACATCGACCCGGTCCAGCCCCGGAGCACCCTCCACACCCCGCACCACATCCAGCAACGACCAACCCACGAACGGCTCCAGAGCCGCCGCACACACATCCATCCGCTCGGCGAACACCGGCGACGAATCCAACAGATCCACCGCCATCCCCGCCCACTGCGCCCCCTGACCCGGGAACACGAACACCACCCGACCGTCACCCGACGACCCGGCAGCACCCGCCACCACACCCTCGACCGGCTCCCCCGCCGCCAACGCGGCAAGAGAACGCCGCGCCTCCACCACATCACCGGCCACCACCACCGCACGATGCGACAGCGACGCCCGCGACGCGGCGAGGGAGCGGCCGACCGTCGCCAGGGCGGCGGTGTCGGGCTCCGTGAGGTGGTCGTGCAGCCGGCGTGCCTGGGCGGCGAGCGCGGCGGGGGTGTGCGCGGACAACAGCAGCGGGACGGCGGGGAGTTCGGCCGGTGCCGGCTCTGCGGCCGGCTCCGGTGCCTCTTCGAGGACGACATGGGCGTTGGTGCCCGAGACGCCGAACGACGACACGGCGGCCCGGCGCGGCCGGCGCGCACGCGTCCACTCGCGCTCCTCGGTGAGCAGTTCCACCGCGCCCTCGGCCCAGTCGACGTGCGGGGACGGCTCGTCCACGTGCAGCGTGCGCGGCAGCACACCGTGCCGCATCGCCTGCACCATCTTGATCACACCGGCCACACCGGCGGCGGCCTGCGTGTGCCCGATGTTGGACTTGACCGAGCCCAGCCACAGGGGCTGTGCGCGCTCCTGACCGTAGGTGGCGAGGAGTGCCTGCGCCTCGATGGGGTCGCCCAGGGTGGTGCCCGTGCCGTGCGCCTCCACCGCGTCCACGTCGGCCGGCGAGAGACCCGCGCCCGCGAGGGCCTGGCGGATCACCCGCTGCTGCGACGGGCCGTTCGGCGCGGTCAGACCGTTCGACGCACCGTCCTGGTTCACCGCGGAACCGCGGACGACGGCGAGCACCCGGTGTCCGTTCCTGCGCGCGTCCGACAGCCGCTCGACGAGCAGCATGCCGACGCCCTCGGACCAGCCGACGCCGTCGGCGGACGCGGCGAACGACTTGCAGCGCCCGTCGGGGGCGAGGCCGCGCTGCCGGGAGAACTCCACGAAGGTGCCCGGGGTGGCCATGACGGTGACACCGCCGGCCAGGGCCATCGAGCACTCGCCGCTGCGCAGCGCCTGGATCGCCCAGTGCAGCGCGACCAGCGAGGAGGAGCACGCGGTGTCGACGGTGACGGCGGGGCCCTCCAGGCCGAGGGTGTAGGCGACCCGGCCGGACAGCACGCTGCCGGCGGTGCCGAGGCCGAGGTAGCCCTCGACGCCCTCCGGGAGGGTGCCGGTGCCGCTGCCGTAGTCGTGGTACATCAGTCCGGCGAAGACGCCGGTGGCGCTGCCGCGCAGCGTGGTGGGGTCGATGCCGGCCCGCTCGACGGCCTCCCAGGAGGTTTCCAGGAGCAGCCGCTGCTGCGGGTCCATGGCCAGCGCCTCGCGCGGGCTGATGCCGAAGAACTCGGCGTCGAAGTCGGCCGCTCCGGCGAGGAAGCCGCCCTCGCGGGTGTAGCTCGTCCCGGTGCGGGACTGGTCGGGGTCGTAGACGGACGCGAGGTCCCAGCCGCGGTCCTCGGGGAAGCCGGTGATGGCGTCGGTGCCGGCGCGCACCAGCCGCCACAGGTCCTCGGGCGAGGCCACGCCGCCGGGGTAGCGGCAGGCCATGCCGACGATCGCGATCGGCTCGTCCGCGCTCACGGCGGTGGTGGCGGGCGCAAGTGTGCCGCTGGTGGCCGACGGGCCGGCGTCCAGGGCCGCGTCGAGGAGGTGGCGGGCCAGCGCGGCGGCCGTCGGGTGGTCGAAGGTGATCGTCGCGGCGAGGCGGAGGCCGGTGGCGGCGGTGAGCCGGTTGCGCAGTTCCACGGCGGCCAGCGAGTCGAAGCCGAGGTCGAGGAAGGAGCGGTCGGGGGCCACGGCGTCGGGGCCGTCGTGGCCGAGCACGGTCGCCGCGGTCTCCCGGACCAGGTCCAGGGCGGCCCGGCGCTGCTCGGTCTCGGGGAGCGCGGCGAGCCGTTCGGCGAAGCCGCCGGGCCGGGTGGCCGCGGCGGTGCGGAGCGCGGGGGCCGGTACCAGTCCGCGCAGCACGGGCGGCAGCGCGTCCGCCTGGGCGCGCAGTACGGCGAGGTCCAGTCGCGCGGCGACGGTCAGGGGCGCCTCGGCGGCGCAGGCGGCGTCGAACAGGGCGAGGCCGTCGGTGTGGGTGAGGGGGACGACTCCGCCGCGGGCGAGCCGGGCCGCGTCCACCCGGTCCAGCTCGCCGGCCATGCCGTCGGTCCAGGGTCCCCAGGCGAGGGAGGTCGCGGGCAGCCCCTGCGCCCGCCGATGCGCGGCGAGCGCGTCCAGCGCGGCATTGGCAGCCGCGTACCCGCCCTGCCCCGCACTGCCCACGACACCCGCCAGCGACGAGAACAGCACGAACGCCCGCAGACCCAGACCAGCCGTCAGCTCATGCAGATGCCAGGCACCGTCCACCTTCGCCGCCAGCACCGCGTCGACCCGCTCAGCCGTCAACGACTCCACCGTGCCGTCGTCCAGCACACCAGCCGCGTGCACCACACCCGTCAACGGGAAAGCCGCGACCAGGCGCTCCACCGCACCCCGGTCCGACACATCACACGCCACCACATCCACGGCGGCGCCCAACCCGGCCAGTTCGGCCACCAACTCCTCGGCGCCACCCCTGCGGCTCGCCAGCACCAGCCGCCGCACACCGTGTTCGGTGACCAGATGCCGGGCCACCACACGGCCCAGCGCACCCGTGCCACCGGTCACCAGCACCACGTCGTCCGCACCGAACGGCACGGCACCGGGCGCATGGCCGGCCGAGCGGACCAGTCGCGGTACCAGCACCTGTCCGTCGCGCACGGCGATCTGGGGTTCGCCGGTGGCGAGGGCGGACGGGAGGGCGGTGATGTCCTCGGGGGTGGCCAGGTCGGCCAGGACGAAGCGGCCGGGGTGCTCGGACTGGGCGCTGCGCAGCAGGCCCCAGACGGCGGCGCCGGCCAGGTCGGGCACGGTGTCGCCGGGTTCGGCGGCGACGGCGCCGTGGGTGACGACGACGAGCGGGCCGGTCGGCCGGTCGCCGGCGAGCTGCTCCTGGAGCCGGGCGAGGGCGGTGCGGGTGGCCGCCCGGACGGTCCGCGGGTCCGTGCCGGCGGGCAGGGTGAGCACGGTGACGTCGGTGTCGGCGGCGGTCCCGTCGGTGCGGGAGCCGTGGGAGCCGAGGGCGGTGGTGAGGGCGTCGGCGCCGGGGCCGAGGACGGTCCAGCGGGCCGCGGTGGCCGGTCCCGCCGGGCGGGGTTCCCACCGTACGCGGTGCAGCGCGTCGGCAGCGGTGCCGCCGCGGACCTCGGTGGCCGGGCGCAGGCGGAGGTCGGTGACGGTGACGACCGGCCGGCCCGTGGCGTCGGCGGCGGTGAGGGCGACGGCGTCGGGGCCGGTCCGGGTCAGCCGTACCCGCAGGGCGCGGGCGCCGGTCGCGTGCAGGCGGACGCCCGTCCAGGTGAAGGGCAGTCCGCCGTGCTCGACCAGGCCGCCGAGGCCGAGGGCGTGCAGGGCGGTGTCGAACAGGGCGGGGTGCAGCAGGAAGCCCGACTCGTCGGTGCCGGCGGGCAGTTCGACGTCGGCGAGGAGGTCGGTGCCGTGCCGCCAGGCCGCGCGGACGCCGCGGAAGGCGGGGCCGTAGCCGA
>NZ_MUMF01000057.1 GCF_002155905.1 Streptomyces tricolor
CTGGCCGGAGTTCGCCGCCGAGGGCAAGGGCGCGCTGACCCTGCGGGACCTGCTCGCGCACCGCGCCGGGCTGGTCGGCACCGACACCGGGTTCTCCCTCGCCGAGCTGGCCGACGACCGGATGATCGCCGAACGCCTCGCCGACCAGCGGCCGTTCTGGCGGCCGGGCACGGCCTTCGGCTACCACGCGCTGGTGATCGGCGCGCTGACCGGCGAGGTCGTCCGCCGCGCGACGGGCCGTACGCTCCAGGAGGTGTACGAGGAGCGGATCCGCGCCCCGCACGGCCTCGACCTGTACCTGGGCCTGCCGGCCGCGCACGAACCCCGCTTCCGCCCGGTCCGGCCGATGCTGCCGACCCCCGAGCAGCAGGCCCGGCTCGACGCCGCGCCGACCGGCCCGCACACCCTCACCTCGATCGCCTTCAACCGGCACGGCACGGACCCCACCGACCTGGAGAGCCTGCCGAACGAGCGGCTGATCCGCGCCCAGGGCCCCGCCTCGGTGGGCGGCATCGGCTCGGCACGCGGCCTCGCGGCCATGTACGCGGCGACGATCAGCGGGGTGGACGGCCGCACCCCGCTCCTGAAGGAGGACACCCTCGCGGAGTTCGGCCAGATCCACTCCGTGGGCTACGACCTGGTGGCCCGCGCCCACAAGTCCTTCGGTCTCGGCTTCCAGGCGACCGCCGACACCTGGCACCCCTTCCTGGGCGCCACCACGATCGGCCACAGCGGCGCCAACGGCGTCCAGTCCTTCGCGGACCCGCGCGCGGGCATCGCCTACGCCTACACGAGGCGCCGGTTCGCGTTCCCGGGAGGGGCGGCACCGGAGAACGACCGGCTGGCGGCGACCATTCAGCAGGCGGCACTGTCAGCGCCCTGAAGAGGCGCGGGGAACTGCGCGAGAAACCACGTACGACCCGCACCCGGCGATGCACAGGCACCCGGCAGGCGCCCCCGGCCGAAAGAACAGCCGCACCCCACGTCCAAGGATGCGGCTGCCGATGTACGCAACGACGAAGGTCAGACCAGCGTCACGGTGATGTTCCCGCGAGTCGCCTTCGAGTAGGGGCACACCTGGTGCGCCTTCTCGACAAGCTCCCGGGCGGTGGCCTCGTCGACGTTCGGGATGCTCGCCGAGATCTCCACGATGATCCCGAACCCGTCGTCGTTCTTGCCGATCCCGACCTTCGCGGTGACGGTCGAGCCGGAGACGTCGGCACCCTCCTGCCGGGCGACCACGCCCAGCGCCCCCTGGAAGCACGCGCTGTACCCGGCGGCGAACAGCTGCTCCGGATTGGTCCCGGACCCGCTGCCGCCCATCTCCTTGGGCGGATTGACGACGACGTCGAGTCGGCCGTCATCCGTGGCGACGCGCCCGTCGCGACCGTTCTCGGCGGTGGCGACGGCGGTGTACAGGACGTCGGACTGCGTGATGGGCATGCGGTTGTCCTCCTCCTCGGTCCGCCGCGACTCGCGCCCACGATCGCCGACGGATTTCGGAAAGAAGTTACCGCATGCCGAAAAACACGGGAAGGCTAGAGCTTGACGACCATCTTGCCGACGTTGTCGCCCCGCAGTACCCCGAGGAACGCCTCCAGGTTGTTCTCGATGCCCTCGACCACGGTCTCCCGGTACTTCAGCGCGCCCGAGGCGACCCACGGGCCGACCTCCTGGACGAACTGGGGCTGGAGGTCGTAGTGGTCGCCGACCAGGAAGCCCTCGATCCGGCCGCGGGTCTGGATGAGCCGGGCCAGGTTCTTCGGGCCGGGGGCGGGCTGGGTGTTGTTGTAGACCGAGATCATGCCGCAGATCGCGATCCGGCCGCCCTCGTTCAGCGAGCCGATCGCGGCCTCCAGGTGGTCCCCGCCGACGTTGTCGAAGTAGACGTCGATGCCGTCGGGCGCCGCCGCGCGCAGCTGCTCGGCGACCGGGCCGTTCTTGTAGTTGAACGCGGCGTCGAAGCCGTACTCGTCCACCAGCAGCTTGACCTTCTCGTCGGACCCGGCCGAGCCGATGACCCGGGAGGCGCCCTTGAGCTTGGCGATCTGGCCCACCTGGCTGCCCACGGCCCCGGCCGCGCCCGACACGAACACGGTGTCGCCCTCCTTGAAGGAGGCGGTGCGCAGCAGGCCGGCGTAGGCGGTCAGGCCGGTCATGCCGAGCACGCCCAGGTACGTCGACAGGGGCGCGGCCTCGGGGTCGACCTTGACGGCGTGCCGGGCGTCCACGGCCGCGTACTCGCGCCAGCCGAAGAAGTGCAGGACGTGGTCGCCGGCGGAGATGCCCTCGGCGCGGGACTCGATCACCTCGCCGACCGCGCCGCCCTGCATGACCTTGCCCAGCTCGAAGGGGGCGACGTACGACTTCGCCTCGCTCATCCGGCCACGCATGTACGGGTCGACGGAGAGGTACTTGTTCCGCACCAGCACCTGGCCCTCGCCCGGCGTCGGGACCGGCGTCTCGACCAGGGCGAAGTCCTCGGGCTTGGGCCAGCCGACGGGACGGCTGAGCAGGTGCCACTCGCGGTTGATCATGGTGAGGCCTTTCCAAGCTACTTCAGTACCTGAAACAACCATGCGCCTGAATATTTCAGGATGTCAAGTAACCGGGTATCCTGGAGGGCATGTCCACCCCATCGAAGAACCATCGCCCCGACGCCCTCACCCTGGAAGTCGTGGAGCTGATCGGTGATGTCGTGGCCCGCTTCTACGCGGACTACGAGAAGGCGGCGGGCGAGCACACGCTGACCGGCCCGCAGGCCCGGCTCCTCAGCCTGCTCTCGCTGGAGCCGCTGCCCATGCGCAAGCTGGCGCAGAAGCTCAAGTGCGAGCCGTCGAACGTGACCGGGATCGTGGACCGCCTGGAGTCCCGCGGCCTGGTGGAGCGCCGCCCCGACCCGGCCGACCGCCGGGTGAAGGTCGCCGCCGCCACCGAGGAGGGCCGCCGGATGGCCCGGGACCTGCGCGAGAACCTGCACTTCGCGCGCGAGCCGCTCGCCGCCCTCAGCGACGACGAACGCGGCGCCCTGCGCGACCTGCTCCGCCGCATGCTGGACGCCTGACCTCCCGGGCCTGCCTACCGAGCCAGTAAAGTCCTCGCCATGCGCGATCTTGGGGTGGGTTTCGGTTATCTGCTGAAGGGCCAGCGATGGGTGGCCCGGCACGGGCGGCAGTACGGGTTCGGGCTGCTGCCCGGCCTGATCACACTGGTGCTGTACGCCGCCGCGCTGGTCGCCCTCGCCGTGTGGGGCGAGGACGCCGTCACCTGGGCCACTCCCTTCGCGGACGACTGGTCCAGCCCCTGGCAGGGCCTGTTCCGCGGCTTCCTGACCGCCGTCCTCTTCGCCCTCGGCCTGCTCCTGGCCGTGCTGACGTTCACCGCCGTCACCCTGCTGGTCGGCCAGCCCTTCTACGAGAACCTCTCGGAGACGGTCGACGCCGACGTCTCGCCCGACGGCACCGCTCCCCGCTCGGACCTCCCGCTCTGGCGCGAGCTGTGGATCTCGGGCCGGGACAGCCTGCGCGTCCTGGTCCGGGCCGGCCTGTGGGGCGTGCTGCTCTTCGCGCTCGGGTTCCTGCCCTTCGTCGGGCAGACCGTCGTCCCCGTGATCGGCTTCTTCGTCACCGGCTTCTTCCTCACCGAGGAACTCGCCGCCGTGGCCCTGCAGCGCCGGGGCGTCGACCTGCGCGCCCGGCTCAGCCTGCTCCGCTCCCGCAAGACCCTGGCCTGGGGCTTCGGCACGCCCCTGGGCCTGGCCTTCCTGGTGCCGTTCGTCGCGGTGTTCCTGATGCCGGGCGCCGTCGCGGGCGCCACGCTCCTGGCCCGGGACCTGCTGGGCGAGGAGAGCGCCGACGACGGCACCGACGCGCCCGCGGAGGAGAACGCCACACCGTGACCGAGCTGCTCGCCGTCGCCGTCATCACCGTCCTGGCCGTCATCGCTCCCGGCGCCGACTTCGCGATGGTCGTCCGCAACAGCTACCTCCACGGCCGCCGCACCGGCCTGCTCGCCGCCGCCGGAGTCGCCGCCGGCGTGCTGGTCCACGTCACCTACACCATGCTCGGCGTGGGCCTGCTGATCGCCTCCTCCACCGTCCTGTTCACGGTCGTCAAGCTGATCGGCGCCGCCTACCTCGTCCTCGTCGGCGTCCGCACCTTCCGCGCCCGCGGCGAGGTCACGGTGGACCTGGAGCGCCGGGCCGGGCTGACGCCGCTCGCCGCGCTGCGCACCGGCTTCCTCACCAACGTCCTCAACCCCAAGACGACCCTGTTCGTCGTCTCCACGTTCGCCCAGGTCGTCGGCCCCGGCACCCCGGTCCCCCAGCAGGTGGGCTACGGCCTGTTCATGGCGCTGGCCCACCTGGTGTGGTTCGGCGCGGTCGCGCTCTTCTTCTCGCAGGAGCGCCTGCGCACCCTGATGCTCCGCGCCCAGAAGGTCCTCAACAAGGTCATCGGAACCGTCCTGGCCGGTCTCGGCGTCAGCCTGGCCTTCGCTCCGTCGCACTGACGGCCACGGCGACGATCGCCCGCACCTGCGCGACGATGTCCAGCCGGTTGCGCACGAACTCGGGATCGGTCACCTCGGTGGTGTTCCCGGCGCCGAACTGCAGCACCGGGGTGTGCACATGCCCGCCCGGCAGCGTGCCGTGCAGACCGAGCCGGTCCCGCAGCAGGGTGGCCCGGTAGGCGATCTCGTTGGACAGGTAGTCGCCGCCGCCCCCGGCCCGGGCCGTGGAGCCGGGGGTCGGCCCGTCCGGCCGTACGACGGGCGCGCCGCCTCCCGCCGGGATCTCGGTGACCTGCGTGTTGTCGTAGACCGGGAAACGCCCCGTGGGCACGGCCGTGAGGGCGGCGTACGGCAGGGTCGTGGTCGTCCACTGCGGCTGCGTCGCCGGATCCGCGACCGGCACCGGCTCCGTGCGGCTGACGTTGTCGTTGTCCGGGAAGCCGCCGCGCCAGGCGCCGTTGGTGCGCTCGATGTCGAACCGGCCGACGCGGCCCTGGCTCACGGTCGTGAACAGGTCCGCCTTCGGCAGGTGCGGCCGCAGGGTCCGCTCCACCGTGCCCTCGGCGAAGTCCTGCCAGCGCACCGGGAACACGGCGGTCTCGATGCGCGCCGGGCCCGCCGCCGTCTCGACCACCGTGCCGTCGAGCGCGAGCGCCGTCGCCCCGGACGGGTTGGAGATGCGGATGTCCCGGTCGAGCGTGAAGGGGTCGAAGCCGGTGAGCAGCACCCGCCGCGGACGGCCCCCGGCCGGGTAGCGGATGTCGGCCTGCCCGCGCGAGGTCCGCTCCACCGCGTCCAGCAGCGCGTCCCGTTGCCGGCCGGTCAGGCCGAACCGCGGCTGCCAGGTGCGCACTTCCCGGGTCATCCCCAGCCGCGCCCAGTACAGCGGCCGGTCGTCGTCCCGGCTGAGGTCCCCGCCGGCGGGCCCCCGTCCCTGCGCCCGGTCCACGGCCCGCCGCCACAGCGCGGTCCCCTCCCGCAGGACGACGCGGCGGGCCTGCGCGTACGAGCGCGCCCGCTCCAGCGCCCGGCTGAACTCCGGCGCCACGTCGTCGAATCCGGAGCGGCGCAGGATCTCCTGCGGTACGGCCTTGTCGAGGCGCTGCTCCTCGGTGGTGGCGGAGGGCGTCGCGGTGGCCGTCGTGGTGGGGACGGTCAGGCCGGCGAGCAGGCTCAGGCCGAGGACGGCGAGGCGAAGGCGTATGCGGGTCAAGGGACTTGGGTCCTTCCGGTCGGCGCCGTGACTGCGGACCACCGTAGTCGCCCGCGGGCGCGCGGAGGCCGGTCGCGCAGTTCCCCGCGCCCCTCCGGGGCGCTCCCTCACTCCGCCGGTTCCCCCAGCAGCCGCAGAAAGTCCCGGAACGCCCCCGGCATGTCCACCGACTCCGGGTCCAGGAGCCACTGGTACTGCAGGCCGTCCATCACGGCGACGAGCAGGGGCGCGGTGCGTTCGGGGGTGAGGCCGTTGGGCAGCCGGTCGCCGTACTCGGTGCGCAGGACCGCCGCCATGGACGCGCGGACCCGGGCGTACCGCTCGGTGAAGTACGCCCGCGCCGGATGACCCTCCGTCACGCTCTCGCCGAGCAGCGCCGCGAAGGTCTGGATGATCGCCGGACGCATCGCGTTGTACTCGACCAGCGAGGCCAGCAGATCCGTCCGCCACGGCGAGTCCGGCACCGCGTCCCACCGGTCCCGCTCCTGGAGCACGGCCACCAGCAGGGCGTCCTTGGTGGGGAAGTGGTGCAGCAGACCCTGCTGGGTGAGACCGACCCGCTCGGCCACGGCGGCCAGGCTGGCGCCCCGGTAACCGCGCTCGGCGATCACCTCGAGGGCGGCCCGCACGATCTCCGCGCGCCGCTCCTCGCTCCTGACCCTCGCGCTCATGACGTCACCGTACGACATCCCTGCCCGTCGATATAACGGCAAGGTGACGAAACCTACCGCACTACAGGTGGCGCGGGCACGATGGAGGCACCTGCACGGACTCGACGAGGAGGAACGATGGCGGGAGCCCAGCCCACCCCGGCCGACGAGGCCCGCGAGGCGGTCGTGGAGGCCGCCCTCGGCGCACTCGGCCTCGACGCCAAGGCGCGACTGCTCGCCGGACAGGACATGTGGACCCTGCCCGCGCTGCCCGAGATCGGTCTGAAGTCCCTCGTCATGTCCGACGGCCCGATCGGCGTCCGGGGCGTGCGCTGGACCGCCGACGACCCCTCCGTGGCCCTGCCCTCGCCGACCGCGCTCGCCGCCACCTGGGACCCCGGACTCGCCCGCCGCGCCGGTGTGCTGCTCGCCCAGGAGGCCCGCCGCAAGGGCGTCCACGTCCTGCTCGCGCCCACCGTCAACCTGCACCGCTCCCCGCTCGGCGGACGCCACTTCGAGTGCTACAGCGAGGACCCGTACCTGACCGGCGCCATCGGCACCGGCTACGTCCTGGGCGTCCAGTCCGGCGGAGTCGGCACCACCGTCAAGCACTTCGTCGCCAACGACGCCGAGACCGACCGCCTCACGGTGAACAACCTGGTCCCCGAACGCGCCCTGCGCGAGCTGTACCTGGCCCCCTTCGAGGCCATCGTCCGCAACGCCCGCCCGTGGGGCGTCATGACCGCCTACAACACGGTC
The DNA here is from genome assembly GCF_002155905.1 of Streptomyces tricolor. Taxonomy (GTDB): domain Bacteria; phylum Actinomycetota; class Actinomycetes; order Streptomycetales; family Streptomycetaceae; genus Streptomyces; species Streptomyces tricolor. Next base: position 7,132 of record NZ_MUMF01000057.1, read on the forward strand.
AACGGCACGACGATGACCGAGCATCACCACCTCGTGGGCGAGGTGCTGCGCGGCGAGTGGGGCTTCGACGGCTTCAACGTCTCCGACTGGACGGCCGCCCGGGACACGGTGGCCGCCGCCGACGGCGGGCTCGACGTCGCCATGCCCGGCCCCCGGACCGTGTACGGCCCCGCCCTCGCCCAGGCCGTGCGGGACGGCAAGGTGAGCGAGGCCACGGTCGACGCGGCCGTCCGCCGGGTGCTCCGCCTCGCCGCCCGCGTCGGCATCCTGGCCGGCGCCGAACCGGTGGTCGCCGCACCTCCGGCGCCGGTCGACGGCGAGGCCCTGGCCCGCGAGATCGCCCGCCGCTCCTTCGTCCTCGTCCGCAACGAACGCGGCGCGCTCCCGCTGCGGCCCGGCGCCACCGTGGCCCTGATCGGCGCCGCCGCCCGCGACGCCCGGGTGCTCGGCGGCGGCTCCGCCACCGTCTTCCCGCCCCGGATCGTCTCCCCGCTCGACGGCCTCACCGCCGCCCTCCCCGCCGGCACCCTCGCGTACGCCGTCGGCGCCGACCCGGCCACCGAACTCGCCGTCGCCGACCAGGGATTCCGCCTGCGGGCCGTCTGCCGGAACGCCGCCGGTGAGATCATCGGCACCCGCTCCGCCCCGGGCGGCCTGATCCAGTGGATGGGCTCCGACCTCCCCGAGGGCGTCACCTACGCCACTCTGCACACCGTCGAGCTGACGGGCACCTTCACCCCGCGCGCATCCGGCCCGCACACCTTCGGCATCAAGGGCACGGGTCCCTTCACCCTCACCGTCGACGGCACCACGTACTACGACGACGACCAGCGCGCCGGCCAGGAGGACCCCTTCGACACCTTCTTCGGCGCCCCCGTCCCCCGCGCGCGGGTCGAACTCACCGCCGGCGAACCGGTCGAGGTCTCCCTCACCCACGTCGTCCGGATCCCCGAGGACCTCCCGATGAAGGTGGTCGGCTTCGCGCTCGCCCACTCCGGCCCGCAGCGCGACCCGGACGAGCTGATCGCCGAGGCCGTCGAGGCCTCCCGCGGCGCCGACACGGCCGTCGTCATGGTCGCCACCACCGACCGCGTGGAGTCCGAGGGATTCGACCGCCGGGACCTGAGGCTGCCCGGCCGCCAGGACGACCTGGTCCGCGCGGTCGCCGCCGCCAACCCGAACACCGTCGTGGTCGTCAACTCCGGCTCCCCGGTCGAACTGCCCTGGCGCAACGAGGTCGCCGCCGTCCTGCTGACCTGGTTCCCCGGCCAGGAGGGCGGCGCCGCCCTCGCCGACGTCCTCACCGGCGCGCACGAGCCCGGCGGCCGGCTCCCCACCACCTGGGGCTCCCTCGCCGACGCCCCGGTCACCCAGGTCGTCCCGGTCGACGGCGAGCTGCGCTACAGCGAGGGCGTGTTCATCGGCTACCGCGCGTGGGAACGGGCCGGCCGCACCCCGTCGTACCCCTTCGGCCACGGCCTCGGCTACACCGACTGGGCCTATGAGTCCCTGGAGGCCGACGGCACCACCGTGCGCGTCCGCGTCCGCAACACCGGGGAGCGGGCGGGCCGCGAGGTCGTCCAGGTGTACGTCGGTCCCACCGGACCCGGCCCCGAGCGCCCGGCGCGCTGGCTGGCCGGCTTCGCGTCCGTCGAGGCCGGGCCGGGGGAGAGCGCCGAGGTCACCGTCGAGCTGCCGCGCCGCGCCTTCGAGGTCTGGGACGACACGGCGAAGACGTGGTCATGTGTGAAGGGTTCGTACGAGATCTCCGCCGGACGCTCGATCGCCGACCGTCGGCTCACCGCGGCGATTAACGTCTGATCCGGGACAAGTCTCCCGCATGAGCAGCCCCGGCCCGGGACCTGACCCCTGGGCCGGGGCTCATGCGTTCAACAGGCCGGGGCCGGTGGCTGGGGCCGGTGGGACTCCCGTTCTCGCCGGCGCGGAGGACTCCGCCGTGTTCCGGCGGCGCGTGGTCAGGGCGTCGCGACCGCGTACACCGTCTCGGACCGGAACACCTCGCCGGGCCGCAGCACCGTGCTCGGGAAGTCCGGCCGGTTCGGGGAGTCCGGGAAGTGCTGCGTCTCCAGGGCGATGCCGGCGCCGGGGGAGAACGGCCCGGACAGGTGGTCGGCGGTGTACAGCTGGAGGCCCGGCTCGGTCGTCGCCACCCTCAGGGTCCGCCCCGAGGCGGGGTCGTGCAGCTCGGCCACCTCCTCGGCCGCGCCGGTCACGCCCTTGTCCAGCGCGAAGTTGTGGTCGTAGCCGGAGCCGACCGTCCGGGCCGTACGGAAGTCGAAGCGGGAGCCCGTCACATCGGCCGGCTCCCCGGTCGGGATCAGATCCGCGTCCACCGGGGTGTACCGGGACGCGGCCAGCCGCAGCCGGTGCCCGCCGGCCCGGCCGGAGCCGCTCAGGTTCCAGTACGTGTGGTTCGTCAGGTTCACGACCGTCGGCGCGTCGGTGACCGCCTCGTAGCCGATCCGCAGCGCACCCGACTCCGTCAACGTGTACGTCACCGTCACCGCCAGCCGGCCCGGGAACCCCTCCTCGCCGTGCGGGCTCACCCGGCTCAGGCGCAGCCCGTGCGCCACCGGCGTCACCTCCCACACCCGCTTGTCGAAACCGCGCTCGCCGCCGTGCAGCGCGTTCGGGCCGTTGTTCCGCGCCAGCGGGTACGTCCGGCCGTCCAGGGCGAACCGGCCGCCCGCGATCCGGTTCGCGTACCGGCCGATCACGGCACCCAGATACGGCTCCGGATGCGCGAGATAGCCGTCGAGGTCCGGGAACCCCAGCACCACGTCCGCCGTCCGCCCGGCGCCGTCCGGAACCTCCACGGACTGCACGATCCCGCCGTACGACAGCACCCGCACCCGTGTCCCGCCCCGCTCCACCGTCCACCGGTGCACCGGAGTGCCGTCGGAAAGTGTGCCGAAAAGTTCACTCATGTGGGAAACCCTAGGTCACGGATTCCTCGCCGTGATCCTCCGGTACGCGATCTCCGCCAGCCGCGCCTGGCCGTCCTTGCTCGGGTGGAACCAGTCCCAGTGGCTGAGCTGGTCGGTGCCGAAGCGGTAGTCGTACACCGCGTTGCCGTCGAAGCGGCAGCGGCGGTCCTTGGCGCAGACCTCCTTCAGCACCTTGTTGTACGCCACCACCCGCTGCTGCACGGTGTCCCGGCGCAGCATCGCCGCGCTGGTCAGATCGTCCGCGTCACCCAGCATCGAGGGGCAGATGCCCAGCTTCCACACCTGCTTGCCCAGCACGTTCGTCCGGCCCTCGGACCACAGCCGCTTCAGGTTCGGCACGCTCGACACGTACACCTGCGTCTTCGGCAGCGCCGAGCGCAGCGTGCCCATCGCCTCCTCGAAGTCCGCGCGGAAGTCGGCCACCGAGGTCATCGCCGAAGCCGAGGCCCGGCAGGCGTCGTTCGCCCCCACCATCACCGTCACCAGCTCCGGGCTGCGCGAGGCCGCCCGCTCCATCTGCTCCGGCAGGTCGGCCATCCGGGCGCCGGTCACCGCGTAGTTCCAGCTGTGCTCCGCCGCCCCCGTCACCCCGAGCAGCCGCACCGCCAGGCTGTCCACCCTGGCGTCGCTGCCCGTCGCCCACGACACCTCGGGGCAGTCCGACAGCACCGTGCACGCGTCGAAGCCGCGGGTGATGGAGTCGCCCACCGCGGCGATGGAGTCCGGGCTGCGGTCCCACACGGGCGGCCGGGCCGCGCGGGCCTTGGTGCCCTCGGGCGCCGGCGCACGCCCGTCCCCGCCGGCACAGCCGGCGGCCCCCAGCACCACGGCCGCCACGACGGCGAGAACGGACCGCACACGGTGGCTTCGCTTCCGCATCCCTGGTGTTCCCCTCGTTCGACGGTCGGCGCTTCCTCCCATAAGAACGTGCGAGGGTTCCCGGTCCGGCCCCTGGGAACGGCGCACCCCCGTACAAGCGTCCCCCTGGGTGAATGGCGGCGGTTTCCTGGCACCGGGACCGACGGTACGTCACACTCCTTGCCCCGCCGCAGGGTAGCCTCGCCATCAACGCGGCCGTCGCGCCACTGCCGCCAGCCAGTCCGCAAGATGTCCCGCTCTGCCCGGAGGTTCCGGTGACGACACGTGGAGTTCTGTACGTGCACTCCGCGCCGCGCGCGCTGTGCCCGCACGTCGAGTGGGCCGTCGCCGGGGTGCTCGGCACGCGCGTCAACCTCGACTGGATCCGGCAGCCCGCGGCCCCCGGCACCTGGCGCTCGGAGTTCTCCTGGCAGGGCGAGGCCGGCACCGCCTCCAAGCTCGCCTCCGCGCTGCGCGGTTGGCATCTGCTGCGCTTCGAGGTCACCGCCGAGCCCTGCCCCACCGCCGAGGGCGAGCGCTACAGCTGCACCCCCGACCTCGGCATCTTCCACGCCGTCACCGGCATCCACGGCGACATCCTGATCCCCGAGGACCGCCTGCGCGCCGCGCTGACGCGTGCTCAGCGCGGAGAGACCGACCTCGCGGCCGAGATCGCCAAGCTCCTGGGCAAGCCCTGGGACGACGAACTGGAACCGTTCCGCTACGCGGGCGAGGGCGCCCCGGTCCGCTGGCTGCACCAGGTGGTGTGACGCACCCCCACCAACGGCGACGGCCCGGCCTCCACCACAGGAGACCGGGCCGGCACACGTTACGGAACTCAGAGGGTCCTGAACGCCAGGACCACGTTGTGCCCGCCGAACCCGAACGAGTCGTTCAGCGCGGCGATACGACCCTCGGGCAGCGCCCGCGCCTCACCGCGCACGATGTCCGCGTTGACCTCGGGGTCCAGGTTCTCCACGTTGATGGTCGGCGGAGCCGTGCGGTGCACCAGCGCCAGGATCGACGCGACGGTCTCCACACCGCCGGCGCCACCGAGCAGGTGACCGGTCATCGACTTGGTCGCGGAGATCGCCATGTGGTCGACGTCGTCGCCGAACACCTTCCGCAGCGCCTTGATCTCGGCGACGTCGCCCTGCGGCGTCGAGGTGGCGTGCGCGTTGACGTGCACGATCTCGGCCGGCTTCAGGTCGGTGTTGTCCAGCAGGTTGTGCAGCGCGTGCGCGATGCCGTTGCCGGACGGCTCCGGCTGCGTGATGTGGTGGGCGTCGGCGGAGATGCCCTGCCCGACCGCCTCGGCGTAGATCCGGGCGCCGCGGGCCTTCGCGTGCTCCTCGGACTCCAGGACGATCACACCGGCGCCCTCGCCGAGCACGAAGCCGTCCCGGCCGGCGTCGTAGGGACGCGAGGCGCCCTGCGGATCGTCGTTGTTCTTGGACATCGCCATCATGTTGCCGAAGGCGGCGATGGGCAGCGGGTGGATGGCGGCCTCGGTACCACCGGCCACGACCACGTCCGCACGCCCGGTGCGGATCATCTCGATCGCGTACCCGATGGCCTCCGCGCCCGAGGCGCAGGCCGAGACCGGGGTGTGCACGCCGGCGCGGGCACCCAGCTCGATACCGACGTTGGCCGCCGGGGAGTTGGGCATCAGCATCGGCACGGTGTGCGGGGAGACGCGGCGGACGCCCTTCTCCTTGAGGACGTCGTACTGGTCCAGGAGGGTCGTCACGCCGCCGATGCCGGAGGCGATGACCGCCCCGAGGCGATCGGGGTTCACGGACGCGTCCTCACCGGCCTTGGCGGTGAAGCCGGCGTCCTTCCAGGCCTCCTGAGCGGCGATCAGCGCGAACTGCGCGGACCGGTCCAGCTTGCGGGCCTGCGGGCGGGGGATGATCTCGCCCGGCTCGACGGCGATCTGCGCGGCGATCCGGACCGGCATCTCCGCCGCCCACTCCTGCTTCAGCAGGCTGACACCGGACGTGCCGGCGACGAGGGCCTCCCAGGTCGAGGCTGCGTCGCCACCCAGCGGTGTGGTTGCGCCGATACCGGTGACGACCACGGTGCGATTGGTCGGGCTCACGGGAATTCTTTCTCCAACGGATACGGGAGGACTACCCCCGCCTCTGCGGGGATTACGGCGCCACCGCCGGGTGGCGGGGCTTCACAGCCTCGGGCCTAAGGGGTGACTCAGGCCTGGTGCTCGAGGATGTACTTGGTGGCGTCACCCACGGTCTTCAGGTTCTTGACGTCGTCGTCCGGGATCTTCACGTCGAAGCGCTCCTCGGCGGCGACGACGACCTCGACCATGGACAGCGAGTCGACGTCCAGGTCGTCGGTGAAGGACTTGTCCAGCTGGACGTCCTCAACCGGGATGCCGGCGATCTCGTTCACGATTTCGGCGAGACCGGCGACGATCTCTTCCTGAGTGGCGGCCATGTCAGGCGCTCCTTCTTCGATAATCCAGACGGTTTGTGGCAGTTGTCCCCGCTTCGGATCGCATGATCCGGCACGGAGTGCCTAGGGGAGGGTAACGACCGTGGCGGCGTAGACGAGACCCGCCCCGAATCCGATGACGAGCGCGGTGTCGCCGCTCTTCGCCTCCCCGGTCGCCAGGAGCCGCTCCATCGCGAGCGGGATCGAGGCGGCCGAGGTGTTGCCGGTGGTGCGGATGTCACGGGCGACCGTGACGTGCTCCGGCAGCTTCAGTGTCTTCACCATCGAGTCGATGATCCGCACATTGGCCTGGTGCGGGATGAAGACGTCCAGGTCGTCCGGGGTGATCCCGGCCGCGTCCAGCGCCTGCTGGGCGACCTTCGCCATCTCGAACACGGCCCAGCGGAACACCGCCTGGCCCTCCTGCGTGATCGCAGGGAACTTGATGTTGCCCTCGCTGTCGACGGGCAGTTCGGACACGTCGCCGATCCGGAACCGGTCCCACGGGACGGTCTGCTTGATCGTCTCGGACTTGTCGCCCTCGGAGCCCCACACGGTCGGGCCGATCGCCGGCTCCGTGGAGGGGCCCACCACGACCGCGCCGGCGCCGTCACCGAACAGGAACGCGGTCGCCCGGTCCTCCAGGTCGGTCAGGTCGCTCAGCCGCTCCACGCCGATGACGAGCACGTACTCGGCGGAACCTTCCACCACCATGCCCTTGGCGAGCGTCAGGCCGTAGCCGAAGCCCGCGCAGCCCGCCGAGATGTCGAAGGCGGCGGCCTTGTCGGTGCCGAGCTTGTCGGCGATCTCGGTGGCGACGGCCGGGGTCTGGCTGAAGTGCGACACGGTCGACACGACCACCGCGCCGATCTGCTCGGCGTCGATGCCGGCGTCCGCGATGGCCTTCCCGGAGGCCTCGATCGCCATCGCGGCGACGGTCTCCTCGGGACCGGCCCAGTGCCGGGTCTCGATGCCGGAGCGCGAGCGGATCCACTCGTCGGACGAGTCGATCTTCTCGAGGATCACCTCGTTCGGCACCACCCGGGTCGGCCGGTAGCCGCCGACGCCGAGGATGCGCGCATACGGGGCGCCCTTGCTGGGCTTGATCTTCGACATGCTGCTCGGACTCCTTGTCAGGCCGTGTGCTCGGCGATGAGCTGGCGCGCGGCGTCGAGGTCGGCGGGGGTCTTCAGGGCGTGCAACGCGACACCGGGCAGAGCCCGCTTGGCCAGGCCGGTCAGGGTGCCGCCCGGGCACACCTCGAGGATCGCGGTGACGCCCAGCTCCTTGAAGGTCTCCATGCACAGGTCCCAGCGCACGGGGTTGGCGACCTGGCCGACCAGCCGCTCCAGCACCTCGGCACCGGACGCGACGACCCGGCCGTCCTTGTTGGAGACGTACGGCACCTTCGGGTCGGCCGGCGACAGCTCCGCCGCGGCCTTGGCCAGGGTGTCCACCGCGGGCGCCATGTGCCGGGTGTGGAAGGCGCCGGCCACCTTCAGCGCGACGACCTTGCGGACGCCCTCGGGCTTGTCGTCGTTGAGCGCGGCCAGCTGCTCCAGCGTGCCGGCGGCGACGATCTGGCCCGCGCCGTTGATGTTCGCCGGGGTCAGACCCAGCTTCTCCAGGTGCGGGAGGGTCACCTCGGGGGCCCCGCCGAGCAGTGCCGCCATGCCGGTCTCGGTGACCGCGGCGGCGTCGGCCATCGCCAGACCCCGCTTGCGGACGAGGCCGAGGGCGGCCGTGTCGTCCAGCACACCGGCGAAGGCGGCGGCGGTGATCTCGCCGACGCTGTGGCCCGCGACGGCGCCCGGGGCGATCTCGGACATGTCACCGAGTGCCGTGGCGGACAGGATGCCGGCGGCCACGAGCAGCGGCTGGGCCACCGCCGTGTCACGGATGGCGTCGGCGTCGGCCTGGGTGCCGTAGTGCACGAGGTCCAGTCCGATGGCGTCGGACCAGGCGGCGACGCGGTCAGCGGCACCGGGCAGTTCGAGCCAGGGGGTCAGGAAGCCGGGCGTCTGAGCGCCCTGGCCGGGAGCGACGAGTACGAGCACTCTCACACTCTCTCTTGGGGACGGGCACGGCCGCCCGTGAGGACAGGGACGAAGAACACGAAGGGCTTTTGTGGGCCTCCGACAAAACCCTATGCCTGGGAATCTGCGTCGGCCAGACGCCCCAGGATGAGCGCGATCCGTAGTGTGAACGCGGATCGTACATCCGAAGGCGACCATCCGGTGACGTCAGTCACACGTCGGAGCCGGTAGCGCACGGTGTTCGGGTGAACGAAGAGCATCCTCGCCGCGCCTTCCAGGCTGCTCGCCTGCTCCAGGTAGACACTCAGGGTTTCCAGCAGCGCGGAGCCGGCCTCCTCAAGCGGTCTGTAGATCTCCTCCACCAGCTGCTCGCGGGCGCTGGGATCACCCGCGATGGCACGCTCCGGCAGGAGATCGTCCGCGAGTACCGGCCGCGGCGCGTCCTGCCAGGCGGAGCAGGCCTTCAGCCCGGCGGCAGCGGCCTGCGCGGACCGGGTGGCGGCCAGCAGATCGGGGACGACCGGCCCGGCGACCACCGGCCCGGCGGCGAACGGTCCGATCAGCGACTTGGCGACGGCGAGCGGGTTGTCGCTGCCGCCCGCGATGACGACGAGCCGGTCCCCGAGCACCCCGGTGAGCACCTGCACCTTGGCGTGCCGGGACGCCCGCCGGATCGCCTCGACGGTCAGCTCGCTGTCGCCGTCGGGCGCGGTCCCCAGCACGACGCACACGTGCTCGGGCGAGTTCCACCCCAGCGCGGCGGCCCGGCTGACCGCCCCCTCGTCCGCCTCCCCGCTCAGGACGGCGTTCACGACCAGCGACTCCAGGCGCGCGTCCCAGGCACCGCGTGCCTCGGCGGCCTGGGCGTAGACCTGGGCGGTGGCGAAGGCGATCTCCCGGGCGTACACCAGCAGCGCCTCGCGCAGCACGCTCTCGTCGCCGGGCGCGGCCACCTCGTCGATGGCGCTCTCCATCACCTCGATGGTGGTCCGCACCATCTCCACGGTCTGCCGCAGGGTGATGGCCCGGGTCAGCTCACGCGGCGCGGTCCCGAAGACGTCCGTGGAGATGGCCTGCGGTGCGTCCGGGCGCCGGAACCACTCGGTGAAGGCCGCGATGCCCGCCTGGGCGACGAGACCGATCCAGGAACGGTTCTCCGGGGGCATGGCCCGGTACCACGGCAGGGTCTCGTCCATGCGCGCGATCGCCTGCGCGGCGAGACTCCCGGAGGACTTCTCCAGTCGCTTCAGGGTCGCGGCATGCGGGTGGACGTGGCGGGCTGCGGGATCGCCGTGGTGGGATTCGGGTTCGGGCACGGGGACAAGACTGCCTTATCCGGACGGGCCCGTGCGTCGCCGGGTCACAGGTCAGGTCTACGGTGGTGCGCGTGATCGACGTACGGCGCGCCGCTGAGCGCTACCGCGGAGGGGACCCGGAGGCCGGGATCGACACCCGCCACGCCTTCTCCTTCGGCCCGCACTACGACCCGGACAATCTTCGCTTCGGCGCGCTGATCGCCTGCAACGAGGAGCGGCTCGCCCCCGGCGCCGGGTTCGGCGAACACCCGCACAGCCACACCGAGATCGTCACCTGGGTCGTCGAGGGCGAGCTGACCCACCGCGACTCCACGGGCCACGAGACGCGGGTGCGGCCCGGGGACGTGCAGCACCTCAGCGCGGCGGCGGGGGTGCGGCACGTGGAGCGCAACGACGGGGACGTGCCGCTGACCTTCGTGCAGATGTGGCTGATGCCACGGGAGAGCGGCGGCGACCCGGCCTACGACCTCGTCCCGGGCCTCGCCGACGCGACGCCGTACGCGCTGCCGGCGGCGGGCGCGGTGCTCCACGTGCGTCGCGTGGACCCCGGTGGCCGCACGGCGGTCCCGGACGCGGCGTACGTGTACGTCCACGTGGTGCGGGGCGAGGTGCGGCTGGCGGGGGAGGAGCTGGGCCCCGGGGATGCGGCGAGGATCACAGGGGCGG